>JAKFUP010000055.1 GCA_021732625.1 Hyphomicrobiales bacterium | reverse complement strand
GAAGCGCGCGACCTGATCGACCGAGTCGGCAATCGACAGCGGACCATCGATGGAAATACCGTTGTCGTCGAACAGCACGATCAGTTTGTTGAGCTTTAGATGGCCGGCGAGCGCGATGGCTTCCTGGCTGATGCCTTCCATCAAGTCGCCGTCGGAGGCGAGCACGTAAGTGGTATGATCGACGAGGTCGCTGCCGAATTCAGCGGCGAGATGGCGCTCCGCCATCGCCATGCCGACGGCAGTCGCGATGCCTTGGCCAAGCGGGCCGGTGGTGGTCTCGATGCCGGGCGTGACGAAATTTTCCGGGTGACCGGGGGTCAGCGATCCAAGCTGGCGGAATCGCTTGATCTCGTCGATCGTCATGGTCTTGTTGCCGGTCAGATACAGCAATGCATACAGCAACATGGAGCCATGACCGGCGGACAGCACGAAGCGGTCGCGATCCGGCCATTCCGGATCGGCGGCATCGAATTTCAGGAACTGGTTGAACAGTACGGTCGCAATGTCGGCGCAGCCCATCGGCAAGCCGGGATGGCCGGATTTTGCCTGCTCGACGGCGTCCATTGCCAGCGCACGGATGGCATTGGCCAATTTGAAAGAATCAACGCGCTCGTTCATGAAGTTGGCCCGCAATCGCTTTATGGAATAGGAGCGCGCGGTTGATTGATCGCGCGGCTGCGCAACAGGACATCGCGCCGAGGAAGGCTAGCATCTGCCTCCTGCGACTCCAAGACCGGGCAGAACTTCGGCCAGCCCACACCCGCTTAGCGGTGCATAGCTTTCCCGCCGCCGTTGCGCGGCCCTCTCAGGCCACGTAAATTTTCACTTGTAAACGCTTGCCGAACAGCCACTTTTGCAGTTTCCGCGAGTGTGATTTGGCTTGAGAGGGCCGATCTCTTGGCTATGACCGATCGCCACGTCCGACAATTTGGCAGTTCCGACAGCGGGACCGGCAGCGTTGCCGATATCGAGGCTGCGACGAAGCGGCTTGTCTTCGCGCTCGATGCACTGGAGGCCGCAGTGGAGCGCCGCGTCGAATCCGATCGCGATGAAGATGAACTGGCCGCGCGCATTCAGGCGCTGGGCACCGACCGCTCGCGGCTCGCCAACGAACTCGATCAGGCGCTGGTGCAGTCGCGATCGCTGGAGCGCACCAATCGGGAGATCGCCGGCAAGCTTGATACAGCGATTGCGACGATCCGCGAGGTGATCGAGCCGGGAGAGACGTCGTGAGTCATATCAACGTGACGATCAATGGCCGGCAGTATCGCATGGCCTGCGAAGAGGGGCAGGAGGCACGGCTGCTGCGTCTCGCGGAGAGCCTAGAAACGCGCATTACAGGTTTGCGCGGAAAATTCGGCGAAATCGGCGACCAGCGATTGACTGTGATGGCTGCGCTGACGGTGGCCGATGAACTGACCGATGCAACCGCGCGCATCCTGGCTATCGAGGAAGAGCTTGAGGCGCTGCGCGACGTGCGCGTGATCGCGGCCGAACGCGCGAAAGCGACGCAAACCGCGGTGGCGTCGGCGCTGAATTCCGCCGCCGAGCGGATCGAGAAGACGACACAGGCGCTGAACCGCTCGATCGGCGGCGGTATCGCGATCGGTTAATGTCTGTCATTCCGGGGCGGACCGCAGGTCCGAACCCGGAATCCAGGTTTTCAACGAACTCAGAATTTGCTGCTCGTTGGATTCCGGGTCTGCGCCTGCGGCGCATCCCGGAATGACAATGGGGCGTACTGGTATCATCCGCCAATCATCGCTACATTGGCTCTGCGAAGCTGTGTCGCGCGTCAGGAGCCATATATCCCCGGGGCCTTATCGATCCTTTAGGGAACTGTCCCTGACCGGGCCCGTGGGCCCGGTTATATGGTGCCCACCTACTTTCGTAGGGAACTCCGGGATCGAGTGCTTCAACGGCGTCTACGGCTTCGCACTTTAAGTTTTGTTTGACGGCAGAGAGTGTCAGCTGTCCGATCCTCTCAAAGAATCGAAAGCCCAACTGCGCGTCGCCGCCCTGGCGCGCCGCGATGCGATTCCCGCCGAACAACGCGCCGCCGCCGCGCAAGCGATTGCCGCGCACTCGTTGCCGATTGAAATGCCGAGCGGCTCGGTCGTCTCCGGCTATGCACCGATCAGAAGCGAGATCGATCCGTTTCCTCTCATGAAGCGTTTCAGTCAACGCGGCATGATCCTGGCGCTGCCGGTGATCGTTGGCCGCGATCAGCCGCTGATCTTCCGCGAATGGACAATCGATACACCGCTGGTGCGCGGTCCGCTCGGCATTTTCCAGCCATCCGCCGATGCAGAGGAAGTGGTGCCCGATATCGCAATCGTCCCGCTCGCGGCGTTCGATCGCGCAGGTCACCGTATTGGTTACGGCGCGGGGCATTACGACCGCAGCCTCGACTTGCTGCGCAGCAAAAAGCGAATCGTGGCCATCGGCATCGCGTTTGCCGCGCAGCAAATCGATACCGTTCCGGCGGAACCGCACGACGTCCGGCTCCATTGTGTGCTAACGGAGCGCGAAGTCATCGACACGTGGCAAGGTTAATTTGGCAACGATAATTTGGCACGGCTAAACTTGGCCGGTTAAAATTTCGCGAGGTTAAATTGCGTATTCTTTTTATCGGCGATGTGGTGGGGCGAACCGGCCGCACGGCCGTGAACGAAACTCTGCCCGGACTGGTCCGCGACTGGTCGCTCGATCTCGTCGTCATCAATGGTGAGAACTCCGCGGGCGGATTCGGCATCACCGAAACGATCTACAACGAGTTGCTGGAAGCGGGCGCCGATGCGATCACGCTCGGCAATCATGCGTGGGATCAGAAAGAAGCGCTGGTGTTTATCGAGCGCGCACCGCGTCTGATCCGGCCCGCGAATTTTCCCAAAGGCACGCCGGGTCGCGGCGCGGCGCTGGTCGATACCAAGAATGGCAAGCGGGCGCTCGTCATCAACTCCATCGGCCGTGTCTTCATGCAGCCGTTTGACGATCCGTTTGCTTCGCTGGAAAAGGAGTTGAGCGCCTGTCCGTTGCGCGAGGCCTGCGACGCGGTGCTCGTGGATTTTCATGGCGAAGCTTCGAGTGAAAAGCAGGCTGTCGGATATTTTTGCGACGGCCGCGCCAGCCTTGTTGTCGGCACGCACACGCATGTCCCGACCTCCGATCACCGTATCTTGCCGCAAGGCACGGCTTACATGACCGACGCGGGCATGACCGGGGATTATGAATCGATCATCGGCATGGATCGCAACGAGCCGATGGGACGTTTCCTGCGCGGTTATCCGCAAGGCCGCTTCGAGCCAGCGGAAGGTGTTGCGACACTGTCAGGTGTTGCAGTCGAGACTGACGACAAGACAGGGTTAGCAACGCGCGTTGCGCCGGTCCGGATCGGCGGCGTGCTCAGCGAGGCGAAGCCGGGGTTCTGGGTTTAGATCTCAACAAAATGATGACCATGCCCATCGATATTTGGGATTATGAAACATTTGACTCAGATCTTCGCTCGATCTTGGAAGCAAGGGCGGATCTCGTAAAGAATTATTGGGAGACAGACCAACGCCAGTTTTATGAGCGCGAGGCTTCCGACCACACGATGCCCCATCCAACCAATCTATTTGCGAGCGATTATCGTGACCTCGTTGAAGACAGGTTGATGCCAGCAATGGAGCTCCGCTCAATCAGAGCTTGGCACTATACTCGGTTGACTGATGATGAGCTGGAAGTTGTCAAACGCTCGGGTATCCATATTTCCACAGTCGATAGTTTAACGCAGCGCTTGGGATTTCAAGTAGCCGCATTCCGTCTTTCTGAAACAGAAGCAGCAGAAATCTTGCATAGGAGCCCATTCCAAGAAAAGAACACATCGCGACTCGGGAAATTCTGGATGACGTCTCATCCAATTGCGGTTGACGATAGCGGTGTCGAGCCGCTTCTTGCTTATTGGGGCGGAGAAGCTGTTTATTTCTGCTTGCCTGAGCGCGACTCGTTACTGCAAAAAATTGGACTAATTGGTAGTCCAGTCGTATTTGAAATAGGCGTGCCGATAGCTGTTACGCGGCATTGCTATTCTGCATCTCGATCAGCTGCGATAACATTTGCGCGCACTTTGGGTTGTCAGCCACCTAGAGAAGCTTTCGATCTTTACTCTAAGTGCGATCTTAATCCTCAGCACATAATCGGAGTTCACAAACCCTCAGATAAAACATTCGACAGAATAGCTAATGGATATCCGGCGCGCTTCAAAAGCTAGGCCAATTGTAAAAGTTTGTATTTGCGAGTTGAGCTGAATATCATCCGACGTTTCGTCAGAAGAATGAAGTCAGAGCTTATACGCCGTCCGAAATCCGCCCCAGTGACGGCCGCCGACGCGGATCGGCACGTCGATCTCGCGCATCATGATCTTCTGGCCGTTACCCATGTCGCGGGCATAGGTCTGAACCAGATAGGCGCGGGTGTTGCGCCCGGCGGCTAGTCCTGCGGCGTCATTGAAGATGCGGCGATTGCGTGAGTTTGCAGTGTTGAATGCCACGTCGCCGGCGCGCTGCGGATGTGAATAGATATTGTTGTGCACCGGCAAATATCCGTTGCGGTCGATGCAGGCCGAGAACGCGAGACGCGAATCCTTGGCCAGAAACGCCTCCTGGAACGATGGCAGTGTGCGGTCGGCCCAATCGAGAATCCGCGTGCGGTGCTGCACCGGCTCGGAGCCTTCGATGACGGCATAGTTATCGTCGAACAGATCGTCGAGACTGATGTCTCCGCGCGCGATAGCGTCGTTGAAAATTGTGTTCAATGCTTCGCCAGCTTCCATCGCAAGCATCACATCCTGCGTTCCGGAATCCTGGATGGCCCAGACCTTATCTTCGATCCGGTCGGCGAGCGCCGCGTCAGGCGATGCGAAAACGGCCTCGGTGCCCACAGCATTGTGCGCAGTGATCCGGATGCGGCAATCGCCGATGTCCGTCAGAATGACGTCGATGGTTTCGCCGATAGGCAACATCGAGACACCGGCGCCGACGATGAGCAGGCTGGCAGTGGAGATTTCAAATACGTCGGCCGCGATGGCTGCCTTGTTCTTCGGCTTGAGTTCGATCGGCAGCTTGCAAGGCAGCCGAGGGATGACGGCGTTAGCATCTTGCCGCAACAGCATGGCGCAACGCGCCTTGAGCTTGCCGGCGAATATCATGACCGCCTGTCCAGCCTTCGCGACGCTGATACCATGGGTCTCGGCCTCGCGCGTCGCGCTGTCGATCTGGCTGGCGCCGTCGCCGACCGAGGCGATGAAACTCGACGCGGCAGCGGCGTTGATCGCTATTTCGCCGGTGGTGGCGCTTTGATCCGCAACCGCGCCGTTGACCGTCTCGAACACCGGCCGGATGGCATCGATCGATTTTGAAATGCGATGCACGGCACCGATCGAATTCATCGCGTCCTGTTGCAGGGCATCGATCTTCTTGCGAATTTCTTCCGTGGCGTTTTGCGTTTGCACCGCAAGCGCCTTCACTTCGGATGCGACGACAGCGAAGCCTCTTCCGGCTTCACCGGCACGCGCTGCCTCAATGGTCGAGTTGAGCGCGAGCAGCGTGGTCTGACGCGCGATGCTCGCGATGAGATCGACCACGTTGCCGATGGCGGCGGAGGATTCGCGCAGGCGATCGACGTTTTCACTGGCCTCGCGCGCCGCAGCGCTGGCGTCGTCGGCAAGCCTGGTCGCATCGCGGACCTGTGAGCCGATCCCGTCTGCGGAATGGGTGAATTTGTCGGCGGCGAGAGAGAAGCTCTCAGCAGTCGATTGCGCTTCGCTGGATCGTCCAGTGAGATTTTCGGTGCGTACGCGAATGGTCGAGAGTGTGGCCGCAGTTGACTCCGCTCCGATGGCTACCGAATTCGCCGCACGTTCGAGCTGGCGGATCATGGTGCCGAGTTCGAGCTGAAGCAGATCGAGAATGGCTTTCGAGGAGTCGTCCGCGGGCACGACCGGCGTGACAGCAGGCGCAGCCTGTTCGGCTACAGCGGCTGCGGCGGATATGTTCTCAGGCGCCGGACTCCGGCGAAACAGTGCAAATGCCATTACGCATCCCGGAGTTCGGAAGGGGTCATTTTCCGTCTGGCGGGAGTTTCCCATTACCCTGTAAACCAACGGTTAACCCTGTTTGCGGCAGGGAGCCGCACCCCCGAGCGGATCGACCAAGTCTTTGATTTCGGGCCGCTTCGGGCCTATAACCCCGCGCCGCGACCACAATTGAGAGCACTTCGCGAGACCAGACTTCGAAAGATCCGACATGGCCGGCCATTCCCAATTCAAGAACATCATGCACCGCAAGGGGCGTCAGGACGCGATGAAGTCCAAGATGTTCGGCAAGCTCGCGCGTGAAATCACGGTGGCTGCGAAACTTGGTACTCCTGATCCGGCAATGAACCCGCGTCTGCGCGCAGCGGTGATCGCGGCGCGTCAGGAGAATATGCCGCGCGACAATATCGAACGCGCGATCAAGAAGGCGATCGGCGGCGATACCGAGAGCTATGACGAGATCCGTTACGAGGGTTATGGCCCGGGCGGCATCGCGGTGATCGTCGAGGCACTGACCGACAATCGCAATCGCGCCGCCTCCGACATCCGCTCGTTCTTCACCAAGTCCGGCGGCAACCTCGGCGAAACCGGATCGGTCGCGTTCATGTTCGATCGCATCGGATCGATCGAGTACGACGCCAAAGTCGCATCCGCCGATGCCATGCTGGAAGCTGCGATCGATGCGGGTGCTGATGACGTGGTATCGGCCGACAGCGGCCACGAGGTTTCCGCCTCGCCGGACTCATTTGCCGAAGTGGCAAAGTCGCTGGAGTCCAAATTCGGCGAAGCGCGCAAGTCGGGTCTTACCTGGAAACCTCAGAACACCATCGCGGTCGATGACGAGACCGGCGAAAAGCTGCTCAAGCTGCTCGACAATCTTAACGAGCATGACGACGTCCAGAACGTCTATGCCAACTTCGAGATCTCCGACATTCTGATGGCGAAGTTGGGGGCGTGAACAGACCCTCTGTCCTTGTGGGAGAGGGAAAGCCGGCACTCCGCGAATAGCTTTGCCTAGGATTGGGCTTGTCCCAAGGCTATCAATAGCCATGCACCGCGCTCCGATTCGCATTCTCGGCATCGATCCCGGTCTCCGCCGCACAGGCTGGGGCGTGATCGACGTGGACGGCAATCGCCTGATCTATGTCGGCTGCGGATCGGTGGAATCGCGCGAGACTTCGCCGCTGGCAGAGCGTCTGCTCGCGATCCATCAGGGCCTCGCGCGCATTCTCGGCGAATTCAGTCCGGCGGAAGCCGCGATCGAGCAGACCTTCGTCAACAAGGATGGTGCATCGACGCTCAAGCTCGGGCAGGCGCGCGGCGTCGCCATGCTGGCGCCGGCGGCGTTCGGAATTTCTGTCGCCGAATACGCGCCGAACCTCGTGAAGAAAACCGTGGTCGGTGCGGGCCATGCCGACAAGAACCAGATCAGGGTGATGCTCGGTATTCTCCTGCCAAAGGCCAATCCGGGATCGGCGGATGCCGCCGACGCACTCGCCATTGCGATCACGCACGCGCATCATCGCCAGAGCCTCGCATTGAAGCTGGCGGTGGCGCGATGATCGGCAAGCTCAAGGGCTTGATTGATTCTTACGGCGAGGATTACGTGATCCTCGACGTCTCGGGCGTCGGCTATCAGGTGCATTGCTCGGCGCGCACCTTGCAGGCTCTGCCGACGCCGGGCGAGGGCGCAACGCTCTCGATCGAAACTTATGTCCGCGAGGATCAGATCAAGCTGTTCGGTTTCCGCACCGACATGGAGCGCGAGTGGTTCCGCCTGCTGCAGACCGTGCAAGGCGTCGGCGCGAAAGTGGCGCTGGCGGTGTTGAGCACGTTGACGCCGCCCGATCTCGCCAATGCCATTGCGTTGCGTGACAAGGCCGCGGTGGCGCGCACGCCCGGCGTCGGGCCCAAAGTGGCGGAACGCATCGTCACTGAGTTGAAGGACAAGGTGCCAGCGTTCGCCAATATCGATCCGGCGGTGGTGCAATTGTCAGGCGCGATCGATGACAACCGCGCACCGCGTCCCATCACTGACGCGATCTCGGCTCTGGTCAATCTGGGTTATGGTCATCCGCAGGCGGCGGCCGCGATTGCGAGTGCCGCCCGCAGTGCCGGCGACAAGGCTGAGACGGCGCAACTCATTCGGCTCGGGCTGAAGGAGCTAGCGAAGTGAGCACCTCGCGCCTCGTCACGCCCGAGCGCCGCTCCGATGATGTCGGCGATACATCGCTGCGTCCGCAATTGTTGTCGGAGTTCGTCGGCCAGCAGCAGGCGCGCGCCAACTTGCAGATTTTCATCGATGCGGCGCGCAAGCGCGGCGAGGCGCTCGATCATGTGCTGTTCGTCGGCCCGCCTGGATTGGGCAAGACTACGCTGGCGCAGATCGTCGCGCGCGAACTTGGCGTCGGCTTTCGGGCCACGTCGGGTCCGGTGATTGCAAAAGCCGGCGACCTCGCGGCGCTGCTGACCAATCTCGAGGAGCGCGACGTGCTCTTTATCGACGAAATCCATCGGCTCAATCCGGCGGTCGAAGAAGTGCTCTATCCGGCGATGGAGGATTTCCAGCTCGACCTCATCATCGGTGAGGGACCGGCGGCACGCTCGGTGAAGATCGATCTCGCGAAATTCACGCTGGTCGGCGCCACCACGCGCGCGGGTCTGCTGACCAATCCGCTGCGCGATCGCTTCGGCATTCCGGTGCGGCTGAATTTCTATACCGAGCAGGAATTGGAAAAGATCGTCACCCGCGGTGCGCGGGTGCTCGAGATCGGGATGTCACCAGATGGCGCCAATGAAATCGCCCGGCGCGCACGGGGCACCCCGCGTATCGCGGGCCGTTTGCTGCGGCGGGTGCGTGACTTTGCCTCGGCGGCTGACGCCAGCGCAATCGACCGCAAGATCGCCGATCACGCCCTGAGCGCGCTGGAAGTCGATGCAGCCGGCCTCGATGCGATGGATCGCCGCTACTTGACGACGATTGCGCTGAACTACGGCGGCGGGCCGGTCGGCGTCGAGACCATGGCCGCGGCGTTGTCCGAACCGCGTGACGCGATCGAAGACATTATCGAGCCTTATCTGATCCAGTGCGGCTATCTGCAGCGCACGCCACGTGGACGTTTGTTAACGAGCCACGCTTTCCGTCATCTTGGGCTTTCAGAACCATCGCGCGATCCATCGCAGTTTGGGCTGTTTGGCGGTGGCGATCAGGACGATGCGTCCAACTAACGCACGATCTTGTCGATACGCCGGCCGTGATTATCTGCACCCAAATTCCGCTTCAATCGTATCTACGATGAAGCATGAGCATCACGATTAACCATACATGATTTCACGCCGTCATTTTCTGCGTCTTGCCGCGGGCATCAGCGCCTTCGGGGCGTCCACCGTTGCCTATGGATTCGGGATCGAGCCGACCCATCGGCTTCGCGTCACGCCCTACGATCTCGCGCCACCGCAATGGCCGAAAGATTTTCCGCTGAAGATCGCGGCCGTTGCAGATGTTCACGCCTGCGATCCGTGGATGCCGCTCGATCGCATTGCGGAGATCGTCGCGCGCACCAACGCGCTGAACGCCGACATCATCGTCCTGCTCGGCGATTATGAAAGCGGTATGCGCTCGACCGCCACTCCGATCCCGGCCAGCGAATGGGCGCCGGTGCTTGCCGGGTTGAAAGCGCCGCTCGGGGTGCATGCCATCCTCGGTAATCACGATTGGTGGGAAGACAGAGCGGTCCAGCGCTCGGGGCAAGGGCACACGGTTGCGCGCCGCGAACTCGAACGCGCCGGCATTCCGGTTTACGAGAACGATGCGGTGAGACTGCAAAAAGACGGCCGAGCCTTCTGGCTTGCCGGTCTTGGCGATCAGTTGGCTTATCTGCCCGCGCGCGTGCTCAGACATATCGATCGTATTGGTGTCGACGATCTGAATGCGACGCTCGCGAAAGTCACCGACGATGCGCCGGTCATCATGCTTGCACACGAACCGGATGTAGCAATGCGCATGCCTGAGCGGGTCGCACTGCAATTGAGCGGCCATACCCATGGCGGGCAAATTCGGCTGTTCGGCTGGTCTCCGGTGGTGCCGTCGCGATACGGAAGCAAGTTCGCCTATGGCCACACGCACACAAAATGCGATGTGGTGGTCTCCGGCGGTCTCGGATGCAGCATCATGCCGTTCCGTCTTGGCATGCCGCCTGAAATCGTGCTGGTAACGCTCGGCGGAAATCGCGGCGCATAAGACTTGCGTTTAAGACTTGCGTTTAAGACTTGCGCATAAGACTTGCGCATAAGACTTGCCCTCGCGCCTGTTGAGCGGCAAACACGGACGGGCATTTCGTGTGAGGAACCCGTGGCAGAGAACAATCTCGATGGTGCGGTACGCGACGGCCGGCATGTCATGCAGGTCCGGGTCTATTATGAAGACACTGATTTTTCCGGCATCGTCTATCACGCCAATTATCTGAAATTCATGGAGCGCGGCCGCACCAACTATCTGCGGCTGCTGGGTGCCGATCAGCACGCACTGTTTGCCGAGGCTGAAGCCGAGGCGCCGGGTTTTGCCTTCGTCGTGCGATCGATGCAGCTTGAATTTCTCCGACCTGCGCGAATGGATGACTTGCTGGAAGTCACCACCTGGCCACTCGAGGTCAAAGGCGCTTCGATGACGCTCGGGCAAAAGGTGTCGCGCGGCACGGAGATTCTGGTTGAGGCCAAAGTGAAGGTGGCGTTCGTATCCGATGGCCGGGCAAAACCAATCCCGAAGGCGCTTCGTATCCTGATGCGGGCGGACCAAACAACCTTGCCTTGACAGGCAAATCTGATCTCGAGATTTCGCAAACGCTCTTGATATTTTGTACCAATAGGTACAATTTCCGCACGCCGGATCAAGCCAGTGAGGAAATCGCCGCCATGTCCCGTCCGCCTTTTCCGCCTTTCACAAAGGAAACCGCTGCGCAGAAGGCGCGCATGGCGGAAGACGCCTGGAATTTTCGCGATCCCGAGCGGGTATCACTCGCCTATACCGAAGACAGTACCTGGCGTAACCGCGGCGAGTTCTTTCAGGGCCGGCCTGCCATCGTCGAATTTCTCAAGCGTAAATGGGAAAAGGAGATGGATTATCGCCTGATCAAGGATCTGTGGGCGTTTCACGACAATCGTATTGCTGTGCGTTTCCAATACGAGTGGCATGATGCCGATGGCCAGTGGCACCGCTCCTACGGCAATGAGCAGTGGGAGTTCAGCGAAGCTGGACTGATGAGACGCCGCGAAGCCAGCATCAACGATACCGTCATCAAGGAGAGCGAGCGGCGCTTCCTCTGGCCAGCCCCCGGTCCGCGTCCAGCGGATTATCCCGGCCTGACTGAAAGCCCATTGTAACTTGCCTGAGCCAGCCCGCACAAAAAGCTCGCTTGCAGGCCGAGCAGAATTGCTCTCGGCCTTGGGAGAGGTTTTTCGTGCGCATGGCTACGAGGGCGCGTCGCTGGCGCTGATCTCGGAGGCGACCGGCCTCGGCAAGGGCAGCCTCTATCACTTCTTTCCCGGTGGGAAAGAGCAGATGGCGGCCGAGGTGCTGGGGTCGATCGATGCGTGGTTCGTCACAGAGATCTATCGGCCGCTGCGCAAGGCGTCCGATCCGCGCGGCGGAATCGCGGATATGTTCGCTGGCGTGGACACTTATTTCCGCTCCGGACGTCGCGTGTGCCTGATCGGCGTTGTCGCGCTCGGCAATGCGCGCGATCTTTTCGCCGATCGTGTGAAGGAATACTTCGTCGCGTGGGTCGATGCACTGGCGTTGGCGCTGCGCAAGCTGGGTCATTCGCCAACAGTCGCGCGGCATCTGGCCGAGCAGGCGGTACTCGAGATTCAGGGCGCGCTGGTGCTGGCGCGTGCGGTCAACGACAGAAAAGTGTTTTCGCGGGCGCTGATGCGATCGCACAGGCGCTTGATGTTGACCCGGCCCGAGCGATCGCAACGACGCTCCATCTAAATTGCTGAACCATTGCTTGACAGGCGAAGCCGGATTAATTACTGAACCAATCAGTTAATTAACCAGATGGTTTATCAATGCCCCCGGCTATGTCCCCGGACCCGCTGAGTGCCACGTTCGCAGCCCTTGCCGATCCGACCCGCCGCGCCATCATCGCGCGGCTGGCGCGGGGCGAGACGACAGTCACCGAATTGTCGAAACCGTTCGATATGTCGGGACCTGCGATCTCGAAGCATCTGAAGGTTCTGGAAAGTGCCGGCCTCATCACGCGAAGCCGCGAGGCGCAATGGCGGCCCTGCAAGATCGAACCGCAGGCGTTGAAAAGTCTCGATGAGTGGCTGGATCAGTACCGGCAGTTCTGGGAGCAGCGTCTCGACCGCCTCGACGATTATCTGCGCGAATTACAGGGCCTGCCGCCGCAAAGACCGAGGAGTCCGAGAGGTCCTCGAAATCCGAAGCCGCCGAAAGACAAAAAGCGCGGCGGAAAGAAATAGCGGCAATCGCTTTGTCCAATTTGAGTTTTACTCGACTAAGTCCCGTTCAGGAGTGCAAAAATGACTGAGAAACTACAGACTGTGACCCCGCATCTGGTTGTCGATAACGCCAACGCCGCGCTCGAATTCTACAAGAAGGGCCTCGGCGCGACCGAAACGTTTCGTATGCCGTACGAAGACGGCAATCGGCTGATGCATTCCGAGATCAACGTGCTCGGCGCGCGCATTTTCGTGGTCGATGCATTCCCGGAATTCGCCGCGCAGCATGGTGGCAATCACTACCAGCCGCCAAAGCAATTGAAGGGCACCTCGGTCACGATCCACATCGAAGTGCCGGACTGCGATTCGGCGATCAAGCGCATGGTCGATGCCGGCGCCACAATCACGATGCCGCCGATGGATGCGTTCTGGGGCGCGCGTTACGGACAGGTGCTCGATCCGTTCGGCCATGCATGGAGTTTCGCGCATCCGAAGCCCGAAGCAATGAAAATGCCGCAACCCTAAGCAATTTGATCTGAATGGATGCCGCGCCAGCGGCGTCCGTTCTCTGACGTAAAGGAAACGGATGTCATGACTGTTATCTCGCAACCGGCGCTCGGGACGTCTCGCGGCATGCTCTGGACCGGCCGGATTCTCACAGGTCTGGTCGTGCTGTTTTTGATTTTCGACGGCGCCATCAAGCTGGTGCCGCTGCCGATCGTGACAGAAACGATGCAGCAGCTCGGCTACCCCGCAACCGTTGAACTCGCCCGCAGTCTCGGGGTGTTGCTGCTGGTCTGCACCGCGCTTTATGTCTGGCCGCGCACGGCGCTGCTCGGCGCCGTTCTGTTGACCGGCTATCTCGGTGGCGCGATTGCAACCCATGTCCGCATCGGCAATCCGCTATTCAGCCATACGCTGTTCGGGGTTTATCTGGGTCTTCTGATCTGGGGCGGCCTGTACTTGCGCGACCCGGAGATTCGCGCGCAGTTTCCGGTTCGCCGCATCTGAAAATCGTTTCAGGAGAAAACGATGTTGCAAGTCATCACCATCATAGCGGTTGTTCTGGCGATCGCGATTGCTGCGGTTTTGATCTACGCCACCACCAAGCCGGATGTTTTTCGTGTCGCGCGGTCGACGACGATCAAGGCGCCGCCGCAGGAGATCTTTCCGCTGATCAGCGATCTGCAGGGTTTCACGACGTGGTCGCCCTATGAGCACAAGGATCCGGCGATGAAGCGCGAGATCAGTTCGCCTTCGTCCGGAAAGGGCGCGACCTACGCATGGGACGGCGACAAGAATGTCGGGACCGGCAAGATGACGATCACGGATACTGCTGCGCCGTCGCAGGTGACGATCAAACTCGAATTTACGAGGCCGTTCGAAGCCAATAACGTCGTTGATTTCATCCTCGTGCCGCAGGGCGACAGCACTCAGGTGACGTGGGTGATGCAGGGTCCCAATGCCTATATCGGCAAGGTCATGAGTGTGTTCATCAACATGGACAAGATGGTGGGCGGCGATTTCGAGATCGGCCTTGCCAATCTCAAGCGTATTTCCGAGGCGTAATCGGGAAAGTGCAGCGATGGCGACGGCTCAGCAGTTCCGCAAGATCGCTCTCACGCTGGAGGGCACGAGCGAAGCGCCGCACTTCGACCGCGCGGCGTTCAAGGTAAAGCGTATCTACGCGACGCTAGCCGCAGACGGAAAATCGGTGAATCTCAAATTCACACCGGACGAGCAGGAGCTGAAATGCCTGACCGCGCCGGATGGCTTCAAGCGAATTCCGAATACATGGGGCGTGCAGGGCTGGACCACTTTGACGCTGAAAGCGGTGACGTCAGACGAAATGAAAGCCGCACTGGAGACGGCATGGCGTCACGCGGTGCCGCCGCCAAAAAAAGTGAAAAAGAGCAAGGCTTAGAAAGGATGATGTCATGAACGCACGAACCAAACTGCCCGATCGCGTCGTGATGACCATGACTCGCGTCATCAACGCGCCGCGCGAGGCAGTATTCAAGGCATGGACAGTGCCGGAACAGTTCGCGCAGTGGTGGGGACCGAAGGGTTTTACCAATCCGGTGTGCGATATCGACGTGCGGCCCGGCGGCAAAATGCTGGTCCACATGATGGCTCCCGACGGCAACGTCTACCCGATGACCGGGACGTTCCATGAGATTGTCGAACCTCATCGCCTGGTATTCAGCGCCGAGGCCGTCGATCGCGATGGAGGCATCCAGCTCAGCGAGGCTGCGGTGATCTCGTTTGAGGCCTCCGGCCGCGCTACAAAGCTCACGGTTCATGCCGATGCGATCGCTGTCGCCCCGATTGCGCCGCAGATGCTGGCCGGCATGGAGCAGGGCTGGGCGCAAAGTCTCGACCGCCTCGATGATGCGGTGAAAGCCTGATGGACCGGCAGCGCGCTGCTGCGCTGGTCCATGCCCGGCTCGACCTGACTGGCTGGCTGACTTTTTCAGGTTGATCGGCCGTCCAACCGTGGAGCGCTGCGGAAGAGCGAAACCATACTTCCACCTGTTTCCGAAAGACGCATGACGCGGCGTCCCGAGTCATGTAAAAGCCCTTCACATGGGTTGGCGCAAAGATCGTGGCCGCCGTGAGGGCTATCACCACGGCAATCTAAAAGAGGCGTTGCAGGACGCGGCTCTCGGTCTGATCGCCGAGAAGGGGCCGGGTGGCTTCACGTTTGCTGATGCCGCGCGTCTTGCCGGCGTCAGCCCGGCTGCGCCCTATCGTCATTTCCGCGATCGCGATGAATTGCTGGCCAGCATTGCGCAGCGTGGCTTCGAACAATTCGAGGCGGCGCTGGTCGCGTCATGGGATGAAGGCCGGCCTGATACACCGACGGCGTTCCAGCGATTGGGCAAAACCTATCTCGCGTTTGCGCGCAGCGAGCCTGCGCTCTACTCGGCGATGTTCGAGTCAGGCGTTCCGCTGCATCTCAATCCGCATTTAACCGTTGCGAGCGAGCGGGCTTTCAACATTATCCGGCTCGCCTCCGAACGCCTTGTCGCGATGACCCCGCCGGGCGTGACGAAACCTCCGGCGCTGATGATGGCGTTGCACATCTGGTCGCTGTCGCATGGAATTGCGTCGCTGTTTGGTCGCGGCGATTCAGCGAGGCGCACGCTGCCGATGTCCGCGGAAGACCTGCTTGAGGCGGGTGTCTTGATCTATTTGAAGGGGCTCGGATTTCCGACCGATACTCATCAACATGAGATGCCGAAAGACGGCAAACCAGGCTGATCCGCTCCGTCCCGGTTCAGGCGCTGCGCGGCAGATCGCCGCGTCCCTCCAGAGAATTTGTGGACCTTTGCTTGACAATTGCTCTGGACGGTTTAGGTATGTGAATGTTATTTACATTCACGGTGGCAGTCACCGGACAATGGAGAAACGTATGTCCAACACCGCAGACTTCGATCGCTGGGGCCGCCCACATTTCGATGAGCGGAATCCGGGCTTTCTCAACTCGCCGCGGCACCCTGGCTGGATCTTGCTGACGGTGCTCGGCTTCATCATCTGGTGGCCGGTTGGCCTCGCACTTCTCTTTTTCACACTCTGGAGCAGGAAAATGGGTTGCTGGAATCGCCACGGCCGCTTTGCCGACAAGATGGAGCGGATGCAGTACAAAATGGAACGGATGCGCGACCGTATGGATGGCCGCGGATTTTACTCCACATCGAGATCGAGCGGTAATCGCGCCTTCGATGACTATCGCGTCGAGACGCTGCGCCGCCTTGAGGAAGAGCAAACCGAGTTCAAGGATTTCCTCGACCGGCTGCGCCACGCCAAGGACAAGGCCGAGTTCGACCAGTTCATGTCGGAGCACAAGTCGCGGCCCACACCGCCGCCGGCCAATCCATCGCAGAACTGAGACTGCACCACCACGCTTCAACGACGATCCCAACCGCCCGTCTGCATCCGCAGGCGGGCGGTTTTGTATGCTCCAAGGGGCAATAAGGGGCGATTTGCAGTCGAAAGCGGCGTCGGAAAGCCTTATTTAAGACGCATCGCAGAGCGTCCAGATCGGGGATACGAGGGGATATTCGGAGCCGGTGAGACGAACGGTCCAACTCACGTTGGTAGTGCTGACGGTCTGTGCGGCGGCAGCCGGTGTCGTTGCCGCGCATACCGGCGGCTATCTCACATCGACTTTCGATTTGCTGCTTGGGCAAGGTGACCGCGACAAACCGCTGCCGGTCCCGAACGCCGACGGCAAACGCGACAGGCTGGCGCCTGAACTGCGGCTGCGTGATGCAGAGCGGCCTGCTGGTGAACTGGTGACCCACAGTCTGGAGACCGCGCAATCCTATCTCGCATTTCCCAAGGCGATCCGGCCCGCGGTCGTTCGCGCCGCGCCCAAGCCGTTGCCGAAGGCATCGAGCGCGTTACTCAACGATGCGACGCTGGCCAGCATGAAGTCGCGGCTCCGGTTGTCGAAGAAACAGGAAAGCTACTGGCCGCCGGTCGAGAATGCGCTGCGTGTCGTCGTGACGCGGCTTTATGAAGCCAACAAGCGCAGTTCATCGCCCGGTATTCCGCCGATCGATCTTGAAGGCGACGAAATCCAGCAACTCAAGGACGCGGTCGGTCCGTTCATCAAGCAGCTCAATGAGGCCCAGAAGAACGAGGTGCGGGCGCTGGCCCGGATTGTCGGTCTCGAGAAGGCGATTTTCAGTCTGTAAGTCCGGTCGGATCGGTTCCATTTGAAAGGTCTTGGTAACCTCTCCTTAACCATGTTCAGCGTTTGGTTGAGGAGTGCAAACAGCGCCGCAAGGCCCTCGTTTTGACATGTTGGCAGGGGAAGCCTCTGGCAAGCTCCGGGACGGGCTTTCCCAAGCGACATGAAAGGGTTGGCGGCGCACACAAGCGCGGTTTGCCGCGCGGCTACGGAGCGGGTTTTGTCCGTTCCGTTTCGGGATTTTGCGTTGTGAGAGGACTTTAGCCATGACTCCAGCCGACTTGCCGGCGGTCGCCACCGACGTGTCGCTGATCACGCTGTTCTGGCAGGCTCATCTGGTCGTCAAGACGGTGATGCTGGGTTTGCTCGCCTGCTCCGTCTGGGTTTGGGCCATCGCCATCGACAAGATTTTTCTCTACGGGCGGACCAAGCGGGCCATGGATCGCTTCGAGCAGGCGTTCTGGTCGGGCGAGTCGATCGAGGATCTTTACCGCGCACTGTCGAGCAAGCCGACGCAATCGATGGCGGCGCTGTTTGTCGCCGCGATGCGCGAATGGAAACGGTCGTTCGAAAGCCAGACGCGGTCTGTCGCAGGGCTTCAGATGCGCATTGAGAAGGTGATGAGCGTGTCGATCTCGCGTGAAGTGGAACGGCTTGAGCGCCGGCTTCTGGTGCTGGCGACGGTCGGTTCGGCCGGCCCCTTCGTTGGGTTGTTCGGCACCGTCTGGGGCATCATGTCGAGCTTCCAATCGATCGCCGCATCGAAGAATACCTCCCTCGCGGTGGTGGCGCCCGGTATCGCGGAAGCGCTGTTTGCGACCGCGATCGGCCTTATCGCTGCCATTCCAGCGACTATTTTCTACAATAAGTTCAATTCAGAGGTGAACCGTCAGGCCCAGCGGCTTGAAGGTTTCGCCGACGAGTTTTCCGCGATTTTGTCACGGCAGATCGATGAGCGAGCATGACGGCAACGCCGTGCCCTTCGAGGCGCGCAAGGGCGCGCACCTCAGGGTGACGTCTCTAAAGGTAACGTCATCCTGAGGTGCGAGCCGCTCTTACGGCGAGCCTCGAAGGATGAAAAGGGATAGATGAAGCAGAACGGAAGGCCATCATGGGGATGAGCGCATCAAGTGCGTCGGGTGGCGGGGGACGGCGCGGCCGACGCCGTGCCGCGCCCATAGCCGAGATCAACGTGACGCCGATGGTCGACGTCATGCTGGTGTTGCTGATTATTTTCATGGTGTCGGCGCCGCTGCTGACGGTCGGCGTGCCGCTCGACCTGCCTCAGACCCAGGCCAAGAGTATCGAGCAGGACAAGCAACCGCTGCAATTGTCGGTCGACATTAAAGGCAAGGTCTTCATCAACGATACCGAAGTCGATCTGAAGGAATTGGTGCCGAAACTAAAGGCAATCACGGACGCCCGCGGTGGGCTCGATGAGCGTATATTCATGCGCGCGGACAAGAAGGCCGACTACGGAACGGTGGCGCGGGTCATGGGGCAACTGTCGAGCGCGGGGTTCAAGCGGCTCGCGCTGGTAACGGAGGTCGAGCAGGGGACATGAACCTGTCGAACGTCTGGAGCAGGATCAAGCAGATCGACCGAAGCATGTTCGCGTCGATCTTTCTGCATGTGGTCATCATCGGCTGGGGACTGGTGACGTTCGTAACGCGCCCGCTCGAGGCGTCTCCGGTCGAGTCGATGCCGGTCGATATCATCTCCGCCGATCAGCTCTCGAAGATCACTGCCGGTATCAAGACCGGACAGAAAGAAAATCCGAAGCCGCTGGTTGAGAAGATCGCCGACGCACAGCCGATCGACGAAGCCGTCGGCAAGGTCGCCGACAAGAAGCCGCCGGTGCAGACCGCAGCATCGGAACCTGAACCGCCGAAGCCTGTAGAGAAGCCGGTCGAGAAGAAGCCCGATCCACCGAAGCAGGTTGCGGAAGAAAAGCCCAAAGACGAACCGAAGCCGATCGAAAAAAAGGAGCCGCCGCCCAAGGTGGATCCGATTGCCGAGGCTTTGAAAAAGGATGAGAGCAAGAAACCTCCGCCGAAACCGCAGGCCAAGGCTGCGCCGCCGCCTCCGCCGAAGCCGAAGCAGGAATATCAGTTCGACCAGAGCAAGATCGCAGCCCTGCTCGACAAGCGCGATCCGACGCGGCAAGCGGCGACGGGCGGGCAACTGAATTCGTCGGCATCGCTCGGCTCGGCGCGCGGCACTGCTGCAACACTGTCGCAGTCCGAGCTCGATGCGTTGCGTGCGCGTCTGACGAAGCTCTGGAATTTGCAGGCCGGTACCGAGCGGCCGGAAGAACTCGTTGTCGATATCCGTATCCGTCTCACGCCGGAAAAACGCCTGGCCGGGCCGCCCGAAATCGTTTCGCGGGGCACTTCGCCGCGCTATCAGGCTGCCGCCGACGCAGCGCTTCGCGCCGTTCTTCAAGGGCAGCCGTTCGATATGTTGCAGCCTGCGACTTACGAGCAGTGGAAAGACATGATTGTCACGTTCGACCCGCGCCAGATGTTCCGCGGCTCGACATGAGCGCCACGTGCCGGCTGATTCTTAAAAGCGTTCGTGCCCAGATTTCATTTTTGATTCCGCAGTGAGCCCCCGATGTCCGTGACGTCCCGCCGCCTTCCCCCGTTGCCGCTGACCCGCCGCGACGCCCTCATCGGCGGTGCAGGGACAGCCGCGAGTCTCCTTGTGCCGCGCGGTGCGCTGGCGCAGACCCGGCTGCAAGTGACCGAGGGCAATGTCGCGCCGCTGGTGATTGCAATTCCGAACTTCGTCGCCGGTACCCCGGCGGATGGCGAGGTCGGTGCCAACGTCTCGCAGGTCATCACCAACAATCTCAAGCGCAGCGGATTGTTCGCGCCGATCGATCCGGCGGCCTTCATCGAGAGGGTCAACAACATCGACACCGCGCCGCAGTTCGCCAACTGGCGCACCATCAACGCTCAGGCGCTGGTGACAGGCCGCATGACGCGCCAAGGCGATGGCCGGCTGAAGGCCGAATTCCGTCTGTGGGACGTGCCGGCTGGCCAGCAGCTCACCGGCCAACAGTATTTCACCTCGCCGGAATACTGGCGGCGTATCGCTCACATCATCTCGGATCAGATCTACGAACGTCTGACCGGCGAGAAGGGTTACTTCGACAGCCGCGTGGTGTTCGTCGACGAGAGCGGCTCGAAGGAGCGCCGCGTCAAGCGGCTCGCGATCATGGATCAGGACGGCGCCAATGTGCGCTACCTCACGCGCGGCGCCGACCTCGTGCTGACGCCGCGCTTCTCGCCGACGACGCAGGAAATCACCTACATGGAATTCGGCCAAGGCGATCCCCGGGTCTATCTGTTCAACGTCGAGACCGGCCAGCGCGAGATCGTCGGCAACTTCCCCGGCATGTCGTTTGCGCCACGGTTTTCGCCAGACGGCCAGCGCGTTATCATGAGCCTGCAGCAGGGCGGCAATTCCAATCTGTTCGTGATGGACCTTCGGTCAAAGTCGGCGACGCGTCTGACCGATACTCCGGCAATCGATACTTCGCCGTCGTATTCGCCTGACGGTTCGAAAATTTGCTTTGAGTCCGATCGTGGTGGACGCCCGCAGGTCTACGTGATGGCCGCGACCGGCGGTGCAGCGCAGCGTATTTCCTTCGGCGAGGGCAGCTATTCGACGCCGGTGTGGTCGCCGCGCGGCGACTACATTGCTTTCACCAAGCAAGGCGGCGGACAATTTTCGATCGGTATCATGAAGCCCGACGGATCGGGCGAGCGCGTTCTCACTTCGGGCTTCCATAACGAAGGCCCGACGTTTGCGCCGAACGGCCGCGTGCTGATGTTCTTCCGCGATCCGCCGGGCAATGCGGGACCGTCGTTGTTCACCGTCGATATCTCGGGCCGCAACGAACAGCGCGTGCCGACACCGGGATTTGCATCGGATCCCGCCTGGTCGCCGCTGCTGTCTTAGGCGCGCGGCTATCGTAAACGCTTGGTTGACGGCGCGGTTTGACTGCCGCGCTCCGACGTGCGGCAAACTTTGCCTAGAATGCTGAAATCATGGGCATTTCAGCGTTTTCCCAACGCAGCGCTAACGGTTTGCTAACGATGTTCCCTCAGAAAAATTTCATGACCCACATGTAAACGTGCGTGCTTGAACGTCCGAAAGCACGAGCACCTATGCAACTGGTTGATCTCGACAAAGGCCGCCGGGACGATTCTGCGCTGACACCTTCGATTTATGCGGCGCTGGTCGATTCGCTGTTCCAGAATTTTGCTCCGATGTTTGCGGGCAACCTCTGCGCGACCATTGCGTCGTTCCTGACCGCGGCGAAAACCGGCAACTGGGTGCTGTGGCCTTGCGCGGTCTGGATTTTGGCCGTGGGCAGTGGCCGTGCCTGGCAGATGTACGTGTACGAGAAGGAGCGCCGTAACACTCCGCTGACGCCCGAGCGCGCCGTGTACTGGGAGCAGCGCTACAAGGTCGGCGCCGATCTCTATGCCAGCGCGCTGGGCATCTGGTGTTTCGCGGTGCTCTACTGCACCAACGACACCGTGTCGCACATGCTCTGCACCTCGGTGACCATCGGCTACATCGCAGGCAGCGTCGGCCGCAACTATGGCCGGCCGAAGATCATCCAGTCGCACATCCTGCTGTCCTGCGCGCCGATGTCAGCCGGGCTCGCGCTGTACGGCGATCCCTATTACATCGGCCTTGCCGTTCTGCTCGGCCTGTTCTTTCTCGGCCTCAAGTACATCAATCTTAACCTGCACCGGATCTTCGTGAAGGCGCTGACCGCGACCGAGCGCGTCGCCTTGATCGCCCGCCAGTTTGATACCGCGCTCAACAACATGCCGCATGGCCTGTGCATGTTCCGCGCCGATGGCCGGCTGGCGGTGATGAACTACCACTTCGGCACCATGATGCGGCTGAGTAGCGACCTCGTGAATGAAGGCGCAGATGTCGGCGACGTGATTGCCGCGTGCGTTCGCGCCAGAACGGTCACTGTTGCGGGCGCCACCGCCATCGTCCAGGCCATCGACGGCGCGCGAGCCACCGAAATCACCACTACCGAACAGGCCGAGAATGGCGAGCGCGCGCTGTCCTGGACGTTCCAGCCGATGGCGGCTGGCGGCGTGGTGATGCTGGTTGAGGACATCACCGAGCGGCGCAACTCTGAAGCCAAGATCAGCCGTATGGCGCGGTTCGACGAACTGACCGGCCTGCCGAACCGGGTCAGCTTCCGCAACGAGATCGACCGGATTCTGGCAACATCGGGCGAAACCGCGAAGTCGGCCCTGCTGTTCATCGACCTCGATCAGTTCAAGCAGGTCAACGACACCCTTGGCCATCCCTGCGGTGATCAGTTGCTGTGCATGGTTGCGGACCGGCTGCGTGTGATGCTGCGGCCGGAGGATTTTGTCGCCCGCTTCGGCGGCGACGAGTTCGTCGTGTTCCAGAAGGACATCAAATCGAACGAGGACGCGGCCAATCTCGCACGCCGCATCGTCGAGGAGCTCAGCGAGCGCTACGAGGTCGATCGTCACCAGCTGGAGATCGGCGCGAGCGTCGGCATCGCGATGACATCACCGGGCGTGAGCGCCGACAATCTGCTGAAGAACGCCGATCTTGCGCTCTACCGCGCCAAGGTGGACGGACGCGGCACGTTCTGCTTCTTCCGGCCTGAAATGGAGAAGGCCCTGGAGACGCGGCGCGTGCTGGAGTTCGACCTGCGCCAGGCGCTCGCGAACGACGGTTTCGAGCTTTACTATCAGCCGCTGGTCAACCTGAAGACCGGCCGCATCACAACCTGCGAGGCCTTGCTGCGCTGGAATCATCCCGAGCGCGGCATGGTTTCACCTGCCGATATCATTCCGGTCGTCGAGGACATGGGCCTGATCGTCGATCTCGGCCGCTGGATTCTGCGCAAGGCCTGCATGGAGTGCATGAAGTGGCCTGAGCCGGTCAGTGTTGCGGTCAACTTCTCGACCCAGCAGTTCCATCAGCGCGACGTGCTCAACGAGGTTCGTTACGCGCTTGAAGTGTCAGGGTTACCTGCGCGACGCCTCGAGATCGAGATCACCGAGTCATCGTTGCTGCGCAACACCCAGCTCACCCACGAGATTCTCGCCAAGCTCGGCGCCGCGGGGATTCGCATCTCGCTCGACGATTTCGGCACCGGCTATTCGAGCCTCAGCTATCTGCACACGTTCCCGCTGCACAAGGTCAAGATCGACCGCTCGTTCCTCGAGGGGATCAATAAGGAGCGGCCGCTGACGCTGCTGCGCGGTGTTGCGCGACTGAGCGCGGACCTTGGCATGTCGGTCGTGGTCGAGGGCATCGAAACCAACGAGCAGCTCGAACTCGTCAACGCCGAGGGCACTGTCAACGAGGCGCAAGGTTTTCTGTTCAGCAAGCCTGTTCCGTCATCGCAAATTCGTGAACTGCTTGCAGCGTCGCACGCCCGTCCGGCTCCGGTCGAGAAGGTGCGTGCTGAAAAATCGAGAACGATCGCATGATTGTTCTCCCGGATTTGTGATTGCGGCAAGTTTTGGGCGAGGCCGGTATCTGGCTGGGTGACAACGGTAACTGAGCGAGAGCGCCGCAGGATTAACTGTAAATGATGGTCTGCTTTGCGCAGAGATTAGGAAAACGTTAACGTATCTCCGGCTGCCACGTTCAACTCAAGCGAACATGGCTAGTTCTGGGGATTGAAGAATGGGTTCGACGATCGGACCAATAACGGCACGAAATTCTCCAGAGCGGGGCATGGAACTGTTAAGTCGCGTTGAGTATCGTGTCGCGAGAACGGAAGCCGAGAAAGAGGCGATCTATCGCCTGCGGTATCGCGCTTACCTTCATGAGTCAGCGATTGCGCCGCGTAGCGACCAGCGCCTGACGGATCGTTTCGACGACGCTCCGAACTCCTGGATCTTCGGCATCTTTATCGACGGCTCTCTGGTCAGTTCGCTGCGAATTTCGGTCGCGACACCGGACATTACGGATACGCCCGCGGTCGAAACTTTCCCTGATCTGCTGAAGCCGGAACTCGATCTCGGCCGGACGATCGTCGATCCAAACCGCTTCGTTGCCGATCCCGCGCGTGAAGTGAAATTTCCGGCACTGCCTTACGTGACGCTGCGGCTGGCCTATGTCGCCTGCACGCACTTCAAGGCCGATCTCGGCACGGCAACGGTGCGTAAAGAGCATCAGGCGTTCTATCGCCGCGTTTTCCTGCACAAGGTGCTCTGCGAGCCGCGCCCCTATCCGACGCTGACGAAGCCGCTGAGCCTGATGGCGGTGCATTATCCGAGCATGCGGGAGCGGGTTTACGCCCGCTACCCGATGTTCCGCTCGACGCCGATCGAGCGGTCGCAGTTGTTCGAGCAAAAGAGCCACCCGCTCGCGCCCGCCGATGTGCCGCCCTTTCCGCTCCCCCTGAAGCTCGCGACTCACTGAGGCGCTGCCGGCGGCGTCGGCCAAACTCATTCAATGAAGGCGTAATGGCATACCGCTTGCTTTGTAAGGTGTGATCCGGACAGGAGCACTCCTATGACGACAACAGCGATCGCGACCCCGCCAGCCACCTCACACGCCGCGCCTCTTTATAAATCGCTTTTTGTTCAGGTCCTTGCAGCGCTGGTGCTGGGAATTGTGATCGGCATGGCCGCGCCGGGTTTTGCCGTCGGCTTGAAAATCCTGAGCGACGGTTTTCTCAAGCTGATCTCGATGATCGTCGCGCCGATCGTGTTTTGTGTGGTGGTGCACGGTATCGCTGGTGCGGGTGACCTCAAGAAAGTCGGGCGTGTCGGCGTCAAGGCGCTGATCTACTTCGAGGTGATGACGACGATTGCCCTGGTTCTGGGCATCGTGCTGGCTTACGTGTTCGGGCCGGGGCACGGCATGAACATCGATATCTCCACCCTCGACGCCAAGGCGATCACCACCGCGAGCGACAACGCGCAAAAGCTGAAGGGCGGCGGTCTTGGCTCTTTCATCCTCAACATTATTCCGACCACGTCGTTCGATGCGCTGGCGCGCAACGACGTGCTGCAGGTTCTGTTCTTCGCGGTGATCTTTGGCGTCAGTCTCGCGCTGGTGGGCGAAAAGGGCGACAAGGTGACTGCGATGATCGACGCGGTCGCCGCCGTGCTGTTCAAGGCCATGGGGCTGATCGTGCGGCTGGCGCCGCTCGGCGTGCTCGGCGCTGTGGCCTACACGGTCGGGCGTTACGGTGTCGGGTCATTGAAGCAATTGCTGTCGCTGGTCGCGCTGTTCTACGTGGCGGTCGCGTTCTTCGTGCTGGTGATACTTGGCGCGGTGATGCGCATGGCCGGGCTGAATATCTTCAAGTTCCTCGCCTATCTGCGCGAAGAGTTGACCATCGTGCTGGCAACCGCGTCGTCGGATGCGGTGTTGCCGCAGATCATGCGCAAGCTGGAGCGGATGGGCGCCAAGGATTCTGTGGTCGGGCTGGTGGTTCCAACCGGTTACTCCTTCAACCTCGATGCGTTCTCGATCTACCTTACGCTCGCGGTTGTGTTCATCGCGCAGGCTACAAACACCCCGTTGTCGTTTGGAGACTTGCTGCTGGTGCTCGGTATCTCGCTGGTGACGTCAAAGGGCGCACATGGCGTGCCCGGCTCCGCCATCGTCATTCTGGCCGCGACCCTCAACGCGGTGCCGACTATTCCAGCCATTGGATTAGTCCTTGTGCTGTCGGTCGACTGGTTCGTCGGCATGGCGCGGGCCGTGGGCAACCTGATCGGGAACTGCGTCGCCACCGTCGTGATCGCGGCTTGGGAAAAAGACCTCGACCTCGACCGGGCGCATCGCGTGCTGGATGGCGAGGAGATGGTCGATTTGACTGCCACGTAGGTGCCGGCAATTGCCGTCATACACAATGCGGTGGCGCGGCCTTCACCGTCACGCCACATTTACACCCCATTAACTATCGCAGCGGCTTTACGTGGTTTGTGGGCATTTGAGCGACCCGGGCAACACCGCATCAAGGTTGACGGAAGGTTCGCTTAACTAAAGCGCGGTAAACCGGATATGGGCGTATTCTGCAAAAGTGGATACCGGTTTTGCGACCGGAATACGTGCAAGAATATGGATAGTAAGCATTTTCTCGGCGGCTAACCGGCGCCCGCTTAGCCGGAAAGTCCGATTTAGTCCGATCTAGTGAGCGTGGAGGCTCCGGAATGAACAGTTACGTGCGAACCCTCCAGGGATTGAAGCTGGCAGCTGTGCTGGCTGTGGCACTGTCGATGGGCGCTTGCGCCAACAAGAACCCGCTTGGCGCTGACGGTGCGCTGGCGAGTGCGGCAACGCCGGGCAGCCAGCAGGATTTCGTGGTCAATGTCGGCGATCGTGTTTTCTTCGAGAGTGATCAGACCGAGTTGTCGCCGCAAGCGATCGCGACCCTCGACAAGCAGGCGCGATGGTTGCAGCAGTATAACCGTTACGCCTTCACCATCGAAGGGCATGCCGACGAGCGCGGCACCCGCGAATACAACATCGCGCTCGGTGCCCGCCGCGCCCAGTCAGTGCGTACCTATCTTTCCTCTCGCGGCATCGATCCATCGCGGATGCGCACCATCTCCTACGGCAAAGAGCGTCCGGTGGCAGTCTGTAACGACATCTCCTGCTGGTCGCAGAACCGCCGCGCGGTCACGGTGCTGAACGCCAGTTCGTAAGCCTTCGCTGCCAATCGGATAATTCAACCGGCGCCCAAGTGGCGCCGGTTTTATTTTGGTTTTGCGCGTTTGCGGGTTGAAGGAGACTTTGTAAAAGTCACATTTTCGGCGTACTCAGCCGCTCATTGGAAGCGCTGACGATGCGCCGGTATCTACCGGTGCGGGATGTGGACGACGCCACCATGACGTCAACGCTATCAGGTCGCCAACATCATCAGGTCACCAACACTATCAGGTCACCATGAGCTTCAAACCGAATGCCTTCGCCTTGCCGCTGCTGATTGCAGCGGCTGTCCTTGCCGTGCCTGCGCCGTTGTCGGCGCAACTCTTCCCCGATCTGTTCTCCCGCGATAACCCGCGCGCCAATCAACCCGCGCCTGACAATCGCGACAGCGATGAAGACCCGCAGCGCGTCGAGCGGCTGGAGAACATGGTGCGCCAGCTCACCGGCCAGAACGAGCAGCTTCAGTTTCGCGTTCGCCAGCTGGAGGAGCAGTTGCGTGCGCAGGGTGGCGCAGCGTCTGTGCAGCAGCAGGCGCCCGTCGCGCAGCTTCCGCCGCCCGTGCAACAGCAACCGTCCGCGCCGCCCATTCGTCAGCAGCCGGCGATCAATCAGCCGCCGCAAGCCCAAGTTTCGCAGGGTCAGATTCCGCAAGGCCAGATTCCACAAGGCCAACCGGCTCCGATTCAGCAACCGCAGGGACAGCCCTCCGGACGCCGTGGCGATGCGTTCGATCCGGGCGCCAATCCCAATGCGCCGGGCGTGCCGCGCGCGCTTGGCGGCGGGCAACTGCCGATTCCGGCTGGGCAAGGCGATCAGCGAATCGGCGCGCCGGGCGGCCGCGATCCGGGCGAGCCCCTTGATCTTGCCACCACCAGTCCTCGCACCCCGAATGCTGGCGGCGCTCAGCAAGGCATTCCGCCGCAGCGTGCACCGGGTGCGCAGGCGGGCCTCACCACCTTGCCGCCGGGCCAGACGCCGCGCGACGAGTTCGATCTCGGCATCGGCTACATGCAGCGCAAGGACTACGCGCTCGCCGAAGAAACCATGCGCGCCTTTGTGCAGAAATATCCGAGCGACCGTCTGACGGCGGATGCGCAATACTGGCTCGGCGAAAGCCAGTTCCAGCGTCAGCAATACAACGATGCGGCGGAGTCTTTTCTGACAGTGACCAGCAAGCACGGGACGTCGGCCAAAGCGCCGGATTCGCTGCTGCGTCTTGGCCAGTCGCTCGCCGCGCTGAAGCAGAAGGATGCCGCGTGCGCCGCCTTCGGCGAGGTCGGACGCAAATATCCGAAGGCGTCCGGTGGCGTGAAACAGGGCGTCGAGCGCGAACAGAAGCGCGCCGGCTGCTAGGTCATCAATTTCAACCGCTGCGCCATTGCGAGGAGCACCCGGATCGGCGCTTCGCGCCGTCCGAGTACAGGCTCCGCGACGAGGAAATCCAGATTTTTTCTAAGCTGGATTGCTTCGCTTCGCTCGCAGTGACGGATGTGTTGTATGTTCGCCGGATGGCTATGCTTCGCAAAAACACCGTCATTGCGTCAGCCGAAGCGAGCGCGCTGTTCGGCCAACTCGCTGCCGCGCCGGCGCTCGTGCTTGCCGTCTCCGGCGGCCCGGACTCGACCGCGTTGCTGTGGCTCGCCGCGCGATGGCGGGGGGCGCTGAAAAAAGGCCCGCGTCTGATCGCGGTGACTGTCGATCATGGCCTGCGCGACGAGAGCGCGGGCGAGGCACGCGATGTCAAACGCTTCGCTTCGCAACTCGATGTCGCGCACCGGACGCTGCGCTGGCAGGGTCCTAAGCCAAAGACCGGTTTGCCGGCGGCTGCGCGTGAGGCGCGCTACGGATTTCTGGCACGCGCCGCGCGTTCTGAAGGCGCGATGCATATCGTCACCGCCCACACCAGCGACGATCAGGCCGAAACCATCCTGATGCGGCTTGCCCGCGGCAGTGGCATCGCGGGTCTTGCGGCGATGGCGCGACAGTCGCAGCGCGATGACCTGATCCTGTGCCGGCCGTTGCTCGGTGTGCCGAAATCGCGATTGATCGCGACGCTCGAATCCGCCGGTATCGGGTTCGCTTCCGATCCGACCAATCACGATCCAGCTTTCCTGCGGCCGCGGCTGCGGGCGCTGCTGCCGGCTTTGGGGGGCGAGGGCATCGACGGTCCTACTCTGGTCCGGCTGTCAGGCCGTCTCGCCCGTGCCAACGCCGCTCTCGATACCGTGCTGGATCACGCGCTGCGTGCTCTGGTCGCCGTCGAGCAGCAGCCTCTGCGCTGGACAATCGACGCGGTGGCATTTGCCTCGCTGCCCGCCGAAATCCGGCTGCGGTTGCTGGTTCGGGCCATCAACGCCAATGGCCACGAAGGCCCGGCCGAACTCGGCAAGGCGGAGGCCCTCGCAGATGCGCTCGACCGAGCATTACTGGCAGATGCAAAGCCCCGATCGGGATCGCGGTTCAAGCGGAGCCTTGCCGGTGCCGTGGTGGCTTTGGAACGCGGCTACCTCAGCATTTCGGCTGCGCCGCGCCGCCGTGCGGTACAAGGCAAGAGGCAAGATCGAGGGCCCCGTGCTTAACCACCGTGAAAAAACCCGGATTTAAATCGATAATTTCAGCCTGAAGTCCGCGAATATGCGTTAAATAGTCGCTGGTGCCGCCGATCTGAAGTTCCTAAATACCTGATGCTGGTACAAGATCAGGAACGTCAGATCGAAAAGCGGCACTAAAGCTTATAGTTTTGCGATTGCCCTTGAGTTTCCGAAGTTCGCGCAGGGGAGTTGTGGCAAATATTTACGAACTTCGGAAACTGGGCAATTGCGTTTCCCTTGGAACGGCAGGGGCGCGCACCTAGATTAACAACCGGACGGTCGCGGCGAAACCTCAAGACAGTTCAGATATCTATCGATTGAAGGGCCGCGAACCGCGCGACCGCTAGGGAAGTTCAATGAACTCGAATCTGCGCAATTTCGCTCTCTGGGTTATCATCATCCTGCTGGTTCTGGCGCTTTTCACGCTGTTCCAGAATCCGGGTCAGCGGGCCTCCTCTCAGGACATCTCCTTCTCGCAGCTCCTCGCTGAAGTGGATCAGGGCAAGGTGCGCGATGTCGTGATTCAGGGGCCGGATATCCACGGCACCTTCACCAACGGTTCGAGCTTCCAGACTTACGCGCCGAACGATCCGACGCTGGTCAAGCGTCTCTATGACGGCAAGGTGTCGATCACGGCGAAGCCGCCGGGCGACAACGTGCCGTGGTTCGTCTCGCTGCTGGTGTCATGGTTGCCGTTCCTCGCGCTGATCGGCGTGTGGGTCTTCATGTCGCGCCAGATGCAGGGCGGCGCTGGCAAGGCGATGGGCTTCGGCAAGTCGCGCGCCAAGATGCTGACCGAGGCGCACGGCCGTGTGACGTTCGAGGATGTCGCCGGTGTCGATGAAGCCAAGCAGGATCTGCAGGAAATCGTCGAATTCCTTCGCGACCCCGGCAAGTATCAGCGCCTCGGCGGACGGATTCCGCGCGGCGTGCTGCTGGTCGGCCCTCCCGGTACCGGCAAAACGCTGATCGCGCGTGCGGTCGCGGGCGAAGCCAACGTGCCGTTCTTTACGATCTCGGGTTCTGACTTCGTCGAAATGTTCGTCGGCGTCGGCGCCAGCCGCGTCCGCGACATGTTCGAGCAAGCCAAGAAGAACGCGCCTTGTATCATCTTCATCGACGAAATCGATGCGGTCGGCCGTCATCGTGGTGCGGGCCTTGGTGGCGGTAACGACGAGCGCGAGCAGACGCTGAACCAGTTGCTGGTCGAGATGGACGGCTTCGAGGCCAACGAAGGCGTGATCCTGATCGCTGCGACCAACCGTCCCGACGTGCTCGATCCGGCGCTGCTGCGTCCGGGCCGTTTCGATCGTCAGGTCGTGGTGCCGAATCCGGACGTCGTCGGCCGCGAACAGATACTCAAGGTCCACGTCCGCAAGGTGCCGCTGGCGCCGGATATCAACCTCAAGACCATCGCACGCGGTACCCCCGGTTTCTCGGGCGCCGACCTGATGAACCTCGTCAACGAGGCCGCTCTGACCGCTGCCCGCCGTAACAAGCGGATGGTGACGCAGTCCGAGTTCGAAGAGGCCAAGGACAAGGTGATGATGGGTGCCGAGCGCAAGTCGCTCGTCATGACAGAAGAAGAAAAGATGCTGACGGCCTATCACGAGGGCGGTCACGCCATTGTCGGCCTCAACGTCATTGCGACCGATCCGATCCACAAGGCGACGATCATTCCGCGCGGCCGTGCCCTCGGCATGGTCATGCAGTTGCCGGAGCGCGACAAGCTGTCGATGTCGCTCGAGCAGATGACCTCGCGTCTTGCGATCATGATGGGCGGCCGCGTTGCCGAAGAGCTGATCTTCGGCAAGGAAAAAGTTACCTCGGGTGCGTCGTCCGACATCGAGCAGGCCACACGCTTGGCTCGCATGATGGTGACGCGCTGGGGCCTGTCGGAAGAACTCGGCACCGTGTCCTATGGTGAAAACCAGGACGAGGTGTTCCTCGGCATGTCGGTGTCGCGCACCCAGAATGCGTCGGAAGCCACGGTGCAGAAGATCGACACCGAAATCCGACGCTTCGTCGAGAACGGCTACAAGGAAGCGACCAAGATTCTCACCGAGAAGCGCGGCGATCTGGAAGCGCTGGCCAAGGGCCTGCTCGAATTCGAGACCCTAAGCGGCGATGAAATCATCGACCTGCTCAACGGCAAGAAGCCGAACCGCGAGTCGGTTCTCGAGCCGACCGGGCCGCGTACCTCCGCGGTGCCTCCCGCAGGCAAGCCGCGCCCGCGTCCCGATGCCGGCCTCGAGCCGCAACCGCAAGCCTGATTGCTGATACTGCTTGATTGCTGCCACTATCTGACACTCAACGGGCGCCTTCGGCGCCCGTTTTGTTTTGGGCTGTTGTAGGCTGTTGCCATGCCCCTGCAGAACCGCGTCGATCCGTTCGGTGAGTTGCTGGCCTTGCCTGCACGCGGGCTATTGTTCGGCAATCGCGGTGGCAAGTTTCATCGCGATGACCAGACGCTCGGCCGCCGCCGCTACGCATCCCGGCAATGGATCTGCTGCGTGCTGTCGTTCAAGAACCGCCAGCGCAATGTCTGGGGCCGCTACTACACCGAACTGTTTTTTCTCGATGAAGTGACTGCGCTCGCCGCCGGTCACCGGCCTTGCTTCGAATGCCGCCGTGCGGATGCGCTTGCCTTTGCCGAACGCTTTTACGCGAAGGGCGCGCGGCCAAGTGCGCCTGACATGGACGACGTGCTGCATGCGCAGCGCATCGACCCACGCAGCAAGACGAAACGCATTCATCAAATGAAGCTCGATGATTTGCCGGATGGCGCGGTTGTCACGCTGTCGGGACAGGACGCTTTCGCCTTAAAGGGCCGCGCTTTGTTGCCGTGGTCGCCGTCGGGCTATGGCGTTCCGAAAAAGCGGCCTCGTGGTGAGAGCATTGGGGTGCTGACGCCGCCGGCGATCGTCAATGTGCTTCGGCTGGGATTCGCGCCGCTGTGGCATCCGAGCGCGGGTTGATCGCCGCTGAATTGCTCAGTGCTCGTTGCATCCCTCCCCTTGATGGGGAGGGTCGGCCGAGCGTAGCGGAGGCCGGGGTGGGGTGCCGCAAACCCCCATCCGTCGCGTTGCTCGTTTCACTCGCAATGCGCCACCCTCCCCACAAAGGGGGAGGGAAAGAACGTCGCTGAAGTTTCGCCCACGCATGGTCGATATGCATGTGTTCCTCGGCGATTGACCTTACGCGCGATTGCCCGCACCTCTGCATGCATCGCTATTCAATGTGCATCGCCGACAACTCATGACTGATTCCATGTCTTCACCGGCTACATCATCACCGGCGCACTGGACGCGCGAGGGCCTGATTCAGGGTGCGCGCTCCGTATTCCCGGTCGTGCCGGGGACGCTGGCTTTCGGCATGGCGTTCGGCGCGCTGTGCGCCCAGAAGAAGTTCACGCTGCTGGAAGTGCAGGGCTTCATGGGCCTGGTCTATGGCGGCATGTCGCAGTTTGTCGCCGTGCAGTCTTGGCCCGACGTTTTGACCGCTTCTTCGATCGCGACGCTGGCGCTTTTGACGCTGACAGTGAATATCCGCTTCTTCCTGATGAGCGCGACGTTCCGTTCGTGGTTCGGCACGCTGCCGGCCTGGCAGGCCTATCCGCCGCTGCTGTTCATTACCGATGCTGGCTGGTTGCTGTCGCTGCGGTATCGCGAGCGCGGCGGCTCCGATGCGTCGTATTTCCTCGGCGGCGGTCTGATGCTCTACGCGGCGTGGTTCGTCGCAGCGCTGCCCGGGTTTTTTCTCGCCGAGCAGCTGGCCAATCCGAAAATCTACGGGCTCGATCTGGTGTTTCCGGCGTTCTTCGCTGCATTGCTGGTGCCCGCATGGCGCGGACGCAGCTCGGCGCTGCCATGGCTCGTGGCGGGTGGTGTCGCACTCGTTGTGCAGCAGGTGTTGCCGGGCTGGTGGTTCATCATCGTGGGTTCACTGTCGGGCGCGATCAGCGCCGGTCTCATGAGCGGCAACGATGATGCTTGATCCCGGCAGAACTGACGTCTGGATCGCGATCGTTGTGATGACCGTCGTTACGGTGGCGTCGCGCCTCGGTGGTTACTGGCTGATGGGCTATGTGCCGGTGACGCCGCGTATCCGTCGCATGCTCAATGCACTGCCGGGCTCGATCATTATCGCCGCTATTGCGCCGGTGGTTCTCAATGGCGGCGCCGTGGTGATTTTTGCGATCGCAGCCGCGATTGGCGTGACCGTCATCAAGCGCAATGACTTCCTTGCGGTTATGACCGGCATGGGTGTTGCCGCGCTGGCGCGCGCGATCGGATTCAGCGGCTAACCAGTTTGCTGCACTGCGAATTTTCATTGCCACCAGCGATCTGTCTTGTCACCCGTCTGAATTCGTGTTCAGTTTTTGTGGGGAAACAAGGGCGCTCAATGGTTTATCGGCGGACCCATCAGGTGGTGCGGCGTCTCGCAGCACGCCGCAGCAACATTCTCACCGCGGCACGCGATGCCGCGGCTGAAGGTGGAATGGCCGCGGTTCAGATTGCGCCTGTCGCCAGCCGGGCCAATGTCGCCGCTGGCACGGTCTATCGCTATTTCCCGTCCAAGGCCGATCTGATTTCCGAACTGATCGCGGATGTGTCGCGCGATGAACTCGCTTCGATTCGCCGCGCGGCGGATGCTGCTCCGGGGCCGATGTCGGCGCTGGCTGCCGCCATCACGACGGTCGCGGTTCATGTCATCATGCATCGCAAGCTGTCGTGGGGCATTCTCGCCGAGCCGGTCGATGTGGACGTGTCTCATCAGCGGATTGCCAGCCGCCGCGAGATTGCTGTCGAAATTGGACAGCGGATCGAGGCGGCGATGCGTGCCAACCATCTTCCTTCGCAGGATACGGCACTTGCCGCGACCGCCGTGATTGGCGCTCTGCACGAAGCCTTGGTCGGTCCGCTTGCGCCGGAGGGCCTCGACGATCCGATCAAGATGCGCGACGCGGTCCAGACCGTGTCGCTTCTGGCGCTGCGTGCGGTCGGCGTGATGGACGCACGCGCCCGTGGCCTCGTGGTGCAGGCGAGCCTGCTGCCGGTCAAAGCCGCAGCGATGAGCGGCTGAAATCTTCGCCGCTTCGGGTATAATCTGCGTTGCTATACCTTCGGTCTGGCTGGAGGCCGTCATGACATCCTTGCTCGACACATCCTCGCTCGATCCGCTGATCCTCGATTTCCTCGAATGGATCGCGCGCGAGCCTCGCTCTTATGCCGAGGTGATGGAGGTGTGGCGCACGTCATGCCCGCGGTTGACAGTCTGGGAGGACGCGATGGATCGCGGCTTGGTGATGCGCCGTGCGATTCGGGGCCAGCCGCCTCAGGTCGAACTGACGCCGGCCGGCCTGGCATTTCTCGCAAGCCGCCGCGAGGGACATTTCCCGGCCGGTGCACCGTCACTGCAACGAATGCATTCGCGCAAGGGCTGATGCTGCCAAGGGTTCGGCCGCGCCTGTCGCCGCCGCTGATATCGTTGCATTGCGTCTACACAAACATCTCCAAGCATGCTTGAACCATGGCTCACGGCATGCCGGTTGCACGCCGACACGGAGCGTAGTCGATGTCCATCATGATGCCGGTTCCCGATCAGGCGATTCTCGATCGCCGTTCGTCGATCGTGGCCGCCCTGCGCGAGATCGTGCCGGGCGAGGGGGTGATCGACAGCGCCGCCGAGATGCAGCCCTACGAGTCGGACGGTCTTACCGCCTATCGCCAGCCGCCGATGGTGGTGGTGTTGCCGGATACCACCGAACAGGTCAGCCGGGTTTTGAGATACTGCCACGACAACGGCATCAAGGTGGTGCCGCGGGGAGCGGGCACATCGCTGTCCGGCGGCGCGCTGCCACTGGCCGACGGCGTGCTGCTCGGCATGGGCAAGTTCAAGCGCATCCGCGATATCGACTACGAGAACCGCACCGTGATCACCGAGCCCGGCGTCACCAACCTCGCCATCAGCCAGGCCGTCGAGCACGAGGGTTTTTACTACGCGCCCGATCCGTCGTCGCAGATCGCCTGTACCATCGGCGGCAACATCGGCGAAAACTCCGGCGGCGTGCATTGCCTGAAATACGGCATGACCACCAACAATGTGCTCGGCTGCGAGATCATTCTCATCAACGGCGAGGTCCTGCGCATTGGAAGTAAAGCGCCGGAGCAGGCCGGCTACGACCTGATGGGGATCATTACCGGTTCGGAAGGTCTGCTCGGCGTCGTGACTGAAGTGACGGTCCGTATCCTGAAGAAGCCTGAAACCGCACGCGCTCTGATGATCGGATTTCCGCAGGTCGAAGCCTCCGGCGAATGCGTGGCGCGCGTGATCGGCGCCGGTATCATTCCCGGCGCCATGGAGATCATGGACAAGCCGGCGATCCACGCCGCCGAAGCTTTCGTACACGCCGGCTATCCGCTGGAGGTCGAGGCGTTGCTGATATGCGAACTCGATGGGCCCGAGGTCGAGGTCGACGAACTGATCGCGCGCGTCGAGAAGATCGCAAAGGATTGCGGTGCGACCACGCTGCAAATTTCTAACTCCGAGAAAGAGCGGCTGTTGTTCTGGTCGGGCCGCAAGGCGGCGTTTCCAGCAGTGGGGCGAATATCGCCGGACTATCTGTGCATGGACGGCACCATTCCGCGCGGCAAGCTGCCGCAGGCGCTGACGCGAATCCGCGAGCTGTCGCAAAAGTACGGTCTCGGCGTCGCTAACGTCTTCCACGCCGGTGACGGCAACCTGCATCCGCTGATCCTGTACGATGCCAACAAGCCTGGCGAGATGGACAAGGCGGAAGCCTTCGGTGCGGACATTTTGCGTGCCTGCGTCGAGTTCGGCGGCGTGCTCACCGGCGAACATGGCGTCGGCGTCGAGAAGCGCGATCTGATGCCCGAGATGTTCAGCGATATCGACCTTGCCCAGCAGCAGCGGATCAAGTGCGCGTTCGATCCGCAAGGCCTGCTCAATCCGGGCAAGGTTTTTCCCACGCTGCATCGCTGCGCCGAACTCGGCCGCGTGCATGTCCACGGCGGCAAGCTCGCATTCCCCGATCTGCCGCGGTTCTGATCGAGGCGCTTGACGTGGACATTCTGAAAATTCGCGATGCCAAGGACGTCGAGCAGGCGGTGCAAGCCGCGATCGCGGCCGAACAGCCGCTCGAGGTCGTCGGTCACGGCACAAAACGCGCCGTCGGCCAGCCCATGGCGACCAATGCGGTGCTCGATCTGTCCGCGCTCAATGGCGTCACGTCCTACGAGCCGAACGAGCTGATCCTCACCGTCGAGGCCGGCGCACCGATGGCGGATATCAAGTCGCTGATCGATTCCAAGAATCAGGAATTCGATTTCGAGCCCATGGACACGTCAGCTTTGCTCGGCACGGCTTCGCTGTCCGGAACCATTGGCGGCACCATTGCCGCAGGTCTCGCCGGTCCGCGCCGGATCAAGTCCGGCGGCGCGCGCGATCATCTGCTCGGGGTTGCGGCGGTCTCTGGCTTCGGAGAGAGCTTCAAGGCCGGTGGCAAGGTGGTGAAGAACGTCACCGGCTACGATCTCTGCAAGCTGATCGCGGGATCCTGGGGCACGCTGGCGGTGATGACCGAGGTGACCCTCAAAGTCATGCCCAAGGCCGAGCACGAGGTCACGCTGGTGCTGCATGGCCTCGACGATGTGACGGCCACGCGCGCAATGAGCGCCGCGCTTGGGTCGTCGTTCGATGTCTCGGGCGCGGCGCACCTGCCGCAATCGGCTTTTCGCGGCGCGACCGGCGTTCTGGCCGGTCTCGGATCGCAAGGCGCTGTGACATTGCTGCGGCTGGAAGGTATCGGCGCTTCGGTGGTGCATCGGGCCAATTCATTGACCGCGGCCTTGGTGTCGTTCGGCAAGGCGGACCGATGCGAGGATGAGGCATCACAGGCTGCATGGGTGGCGATCCGCGACGTCACGCCGTTTGCGGCATCCGGCCCACTCGGCGCGTGGCCGGTCTGGCGCATCGTCTGCCCGCCTGCGTCCGGCGGCGCGTTTGGCCGCGAGCTTGCGCGCGAGACCGGTGGTGATGTGATTTATGACTGGGGCGGCGGCTTGATCTGGGCGGCTCTACCGCCGTCGGCCGATGCGCATGCCGGACTTCTTCGTTCGAAACTCGCAGCCATTGACGGCCATGCCACGCTGATTCGCGGCTCTGATCCGTTGCGTCGCGCGATTGACGTGTTCCATCCGCACAGCGAGGGCGTTGCGGCGTTGAACCGCCGGGTGAAATCGAGCTTCGACCCGCGCGATATCTTTAACCGTGGCCGGATGACGCGCGCATGAAAACCGAGTTTACCCTCGCGCAAATGGCCGATCCGGATATCGCCGAAGCCGACAAGATTTTGCGCGCCTGTGTCCATTGCGGCTTCTGCACCGCGACCTGTCCGACTTACGTCCTGCTTGGTGACGAACTCGATAGTCCCCGCGGCCGCATCTATCTGATCAAGGAGATGCTGGAAAAGGACAACAAGCCGACGGCGGATGTGGTCAAACACGTCGACCGCTGCCTGTCCTGCCTGTCCTGCATGAGCACATGTCCGTCCGGCGTCCACTACATGCACCTGATCGATCAGGGGCGTGCGCGGGTCGAGGAGCGTTACAAACGGCCACTGAGCGAACGCGCGCTGCGCGGCATGCTCGGGTTTGTCTTGCCGCGTCCGGGACTGTTCCGGGTGGGCATGGTGATGGCGCGCCTCGGGCGGCCGCTTGCCGCCTTGCTGCCGTCGCCCGCCGTTTCGGCAGGACCGACATTCCTGAGCCGGATCAAGGCGATGTTCGCGCTGGCGCCGGCGTCTCTGCCGCCCGCTGGACCGGCTGGCGGGACCACATTTCCGGCGTCGGGGAACAAGCGCGGCCGTGTGGTGCTGCTGCAGGGTTGCGCCCAGAAAGTTCTATCGCCCGGTATCAATCAGGCGGCCATCCGCCTGCTCAATCGTCACGGTATCGAGGTGACGCTCGCTGCAGGCGAGGAGTGCTGCGGCTCGCTGACGCATCACATGGGCCAGGAGCACGATGCGTTGCGCCGTGCGCGTGCGATCGTCGACGTCTGGACCAGAGAGATTGACCGTGGCGATCTTGATGCGATCCTCGTCACCACATCGGGGTGTGGAACGACGATCAAGGACTACGGCTACATGCTGCGCGAGGATGGTGCCTACGCGGCAAAGGCTGCGAAGGTCTCAGCGCTCGCAAAGGACATTACCGAATACATCGACAGTATCGGGCTATCCTATCCCGAGAGCCGCAGCGATATCGTCGTCGCGTATCACTCGTCGTGTTCTTTGCAGCACGGACAGAAAATCACACAGCTTCCGAAAGAATTGCTTTCCAAGAGCGGTTTCGTGGTGAAAGATGTGCCCGAGAGTCATTTGTGTTGCGGCTCGGCAGGAACCTACAACATCCTCCAGCCAGAAATTGCGAGGAGATTGCGCGACAGAAAGCTCGCCAATATCGCAACGGTGAAGCCGGATATGATCGCGGCCGGCAATATCGGATGCTTGGTACAGATTGCTGGTGGAACGTCAGTCCCTGTGGTGCATA
>JAKFUP010000099.1 GCA_021732625.1 Hyphomicrobiales bacterium | reverse complement strand
GTGCAGCACGGTCTGGCCATGGAAACCGACGATATCGATATCGAGCGGCGAAATGCGATGCTGCGCTGTGTAGGCCGCGACCGCCTCGGCATGCGCCACGGTCACCATACGCTCGGCCTCGCCGATGATCCCGGGGCGCGCATCGCGACGATTGAGCTTTACCGCCTCGGTCAGGGCGTGGCGCAGAACGCTCCGCTCCTGTTGCGTATAGGCGCGGTAACCGGTCGGGCCCAGCGACGTGACGCGCCGTCCGTCGGTCTCGATCATGGCCACATCGACGCCATCCAGCGAAGTGCCGCTCATCAAGCCCAACGCGCGCATCATCATGGCCAGTCAGTCCTCGGCGAAAGTGAGGCGAACCATTCAACCTTGTATCGAACTGATAGTTCTTATAATCCGTCCGGGCGCTGAAAGCAGCAAGATACCACAATCAAACCGCAAACCGGTTACCGCAAGTCACACGCCCATGACCGCATTTAAGTCGGATTTTATGAACGTCCTGCAAACCCGCGGGTTTGTTCATCAGGTTTCGGATACCAGAGGTCTCGACGACCTCGCCGCGAAGTCAGAGATCGTGGCGTATGTCGGTTATGATTGCACAGCCGCTTCGCTTCATGTCGGCCACCTGCTTTCGATCATGATGCTGCACTGGTTGCAGCAGAGCGGCAACAAGCCGATCACGCTGATGGGCGGAGGAACGACGCGCGTCGGCGATCCGTCTGGGCGTGACGAAACCCGCAAGATCCTGACTTACGACCAGATTGACGCCAATAAGGAGTCGATCAAGGGCACCTTCTCCAAGTTTCTCGCCTTCGGGTCGGGCGCGAGCGATGCAGTCATGGCGGATAACGCCGAATGGCTCACCAAGCTGAACTACATCGAAATGCTGCGCGATGTTGGACGTCACTTCTCGATCAACCGCATGCTGACGATGGATTCGGTCAAGTTGCGGCTGGAGCGCGATCAGGAACTGTCGTTCATCGAATTCAACTACATGATCCTGCAGTCCTACGACTACGTCGAACTGGCGCGTCGCTATGGCTGCAACCTGCAGATGGGCGGCTCGGATCAGTGGGGCAACATCGTCAACGGCATCGATCTCGGCCGCCGCATGGGAACGCAACAGCTCTATGCGCTGACCTGCCCGCTGCTCACCACGTCGTCCGGCGCCAAGATGGGCAAGACCGCCGCCGGCGCGGTGTGGCTCAACGCCGACATGCTGAGCCCTTACGACTACTGGCAATACTGGCGCAACACCGAGGACGCCGACGTCGAGCGTTTCCTGAAGCTGTTCACGACACTCCCGCTCGACGAAGTGGCTCGGCTTGCCGCGCTGAAAGGCGCGGAAGTTAACGATGCCAAAAAACTTCTCGCGACCGAAACGACGGCGTTGATGCACGGCCGCCATGCCGCGGCGCAGGCGTCCGAGACCGCCCGGCAGACCTTCGAGGAAGGCGCGATCGCGCAGCACCTGCCGACCATCGAGGTGACGCGAGCCGAGCTTGAAGGCGGCAGCGGTGTGCTTGGCTTGTTTGTCAAAGCAGGTCTTGTGGCATCAAACGGCGAAGCGCGTCGCCAGATCAAAGGCGGCGGGCTGCGGGTCAACGATGCCGCCGTCACCGACGAGAAAGCGACGCTGTCGATGTCGGACCTGACCTCGGAAGGCGTCATCAAGCTGTCGATGGGCAAGAAGAAGCACATCCTGCTCAAGCCGGTCTGATCCGCACAGCGAAACTGCAGCGGCGATCCAATTGGCTTCACGCCTCCCCAAACGGGTGCGAATGCGAAACGTGGACCACTTGCATGACTGACATTCCGCACCCGACCTCGCACATTTGCTCTTACTGATTTCTAATCGCGCTAGACCAGCGGACCAAAGGCATGGACCAACGCACCATGGACAATCGGACAGCCGGGCGCACGGCGCTCGCCGTGCTGGGCGTGTGCTTCGTGCTGACGGTGCTCTCCCGCGGCCTGAACGAGAGCTTCACTGTGTTCCTGTTGCCGATCTCGCAAGGATTCGGCTGGGATCGCGCCGAAGTTATCTCGATCTATTCGCTCTCCGCCCTGACCAGCGGCCTTGCCGCGCCGCTGATCGGACGCATGTTCGATCGAGCTGGCCCGCGCGCAGTCTACGGCCTCGGCCTGTTGCTGATTGGCGCGGCGTTTACGGTGGCCGGGTACGCGCAAAAGCTGTGGCAGTTGCAGCTTAGCATGGGCGTTGTTGTCGGGTTTGGGTCAGCGTGCCTCGGCAACGTGACGGGTTCGCTTCTACTCGCGCGCTGGTTCGGCCCCCGGCTGCCGACCGCGATGGCTGTGATCTATTCGGCGATGGGTGCGGGAGCACTGATCGCGTTGCCGGTGTCGCAGCTTCTGATCGACGCCTACGGCTGGCGTGCCGCTTATCAGATTTTCGGCGTCGTCGGACTTGCGCTGTTCGTCCCGTTTTTTCTGCTGCCGATTTTTCCTCTGCTTTGGCGGCGCGTCGCCGAAGGATCGCCATACTTGCCGAAACACAACATCGCGCAAATTGGCGATCATAGCTGGACGCTCGGCTCGGCCATACGGCATCACGCGTTTTGGGCGCTGTTCTCGACCTTCTTCTTCACTGCGATCGGGATCTTTGCCATCACCGCACAGGTCGTCGCCTACCTGATTGATGCGGGATTTCCTCCGCTGCAAGCCGCGACGGCCTGGGGCTTCAGCGGCGTGCTTCTGTTGTTCGGCATGCTGACCATCAGTTGGCTCGATGGCGTGATCGGACGCAGAGGCTCGATCTTCCTGAGCTATTCTCTCACCATTACCGGAATCGTGATGCTGTATTACCTGCAGTATTTTGCAAACTGGTGGTTGCTCGCAGGCTTCGTTGCCTGTTTCGGAGGTACACAAGGCTCACGCGGTCCGCTGATCACCGCCACCGCTATGCGCATCTTTCGTGGCGAGCGCGTGGGTACGATATTCGGGACCATCTCCATCGGCAGCGGATTGGGTGCGGCAATCGGTTCGTGGAGCGGCGGCCTGCTCCACGACTGGACCGGCGGCTACACCGCAGTCATCGGATTTGCGCTGGTCAGCATCGTGATCGGCATGATCCCGTTTCTCACGGTACCGATGCTGCGCCGATGATCGGCAAAGATTACTGCTGGTAGGACGGCTGAAAATCGTTCGGCGATTGCTGCCGGCCGGTACCGAACTCGAAAATCTTGCGCAGCACACCAGGCGCCATCGCCGAGATCGGATTGACCCGCAGCACCGGCGCGCCCGGCGTTCCGACAACTTCGTAGGTCACACCAATCAAGCCTTCGTTGCTGCCCCCGCCCAGAAAAAGTCCGACGACCGGAATCTGTCCGAAAATATTGTTGAGGCCATAGAGCGGCACGAAAGTTCCACTCATCCGCACCTGATTGGACTGATAGTCGATGTTGCCTTCGATGGTCGCGCCAACTGCCGGTCCGCTCACCACGCCGTCCTTGATCAAGAGCTGGTTGTTCTGCCGGGTAAATTCGGCGCGCATGCGCGAAAATCCCACGCTGCCGGCCTGTCCGTTCGGACCGCCGGTGTTTGCTATGCGATCCAGTGCCTGCTCACCCTTGATGCTAAAATCGCGGACGTTGATCAGGCCTTCCTGCGGATTAGGCTGCGAACTTGGCGGATCCATTGCCATCCACATCTGACCGCCAACCATCTTTGAATAGGTATCTGAAAAACGGAAGAATGCCCCCGCGTCGTTGGCCTCGATATAAAGCACCTGATTCTGGCCACGCGCACGAATATCGCCGATCAGCGTTGAGTCGCGACCGACCTTGCCGTTCAACACGAAGGTCTTGATCGTTCCGTTGCGACGCGACAGCTTCAAATCGACCGCGCGCACTGCCTCGCCATAAAAGCCTGCGATCGCCCCCATCTTCAGATCAAGATCGAGATCCACGCTCTTTGTCTTGTTACGGGTGTCGGCGTCCTTGCCCGTCACGATCGACTTGATGAAATTGCGGCCATCAAACACGTCGCCGCGCATCGTCACCTTCATCACGCCGTCGCCGCCACGCTCCGCGCGAAGCACCGCTTTGTCGCCCTCCGATGGAGAGAAGACAGGGAAATTGAGGTTGATCGGATCGTTGTTCTGGTCGAGCTCCATCGAACCCTTGATCAGCACGCCGCTGCCGTCGATCACGATATCTTCCAACCGCGTCGATTGTGGTTTCTGCACTACGTTGAAGTTGATCTTGCCCGACCGGCCTGCAACTTTGACCCAACCCGGAAGCAGATTGTCGATCTTTACCGACGTCAGATCAGCTTCGACGCCAAGTTTACTGTCGCGTTCGTTGCCGCCGATCTTGCCGATCAGCCGCACAGGAATCGAGCCGCTCACAGCCGGCCCGAGATCAATGCCAAAACGTGCACGCGTCGCGTCGTCGAGCGTGGTCGAAACGCGCACGTCGGCATCGCCATCGCCATTCGGCTTGCGGTAGTCGATCGTCGCGGGCTGGCCAGCGATTTTGACGTCGCCACGAACCTGATAGCCCTGATTATTGGCAATCACCTTGAGCGCATTGCCCTCGATCTTCTGGTTCATCACCAGCTTGTCTGCAGAGAACGCTCCGAGATCGACATTCATCGAATAGGTCGTATCCGCTTTGGTCAGCGCGTTCTTGAGCGGCATCGCCATGGTAACGACGGCGGACACATTGCCCTTGCTGCTGTTCGGATCGATCGTCGAGCCGGTAAACTCATTGAGGCGGTCGGAGGCGAGAATTTCGGCGGCGGCGGGCACCGGGCCTTCAATGCGGAATCTAACCTTCGCTGGAATCGGTTTTGGCACCATGTCGGCCACGTCGAAGGCGAGATCGGAAATGCTGAGTTTGCGTCCGGCTGGCGTGTCGACCACCGCCTGCCCGATCGACACATTCGCTGTGCGGCCGGTCACACGCACTCTCAGGTCGCCGTCGCGTAACTGAGGAATGTCGTCAACAGGGCGCATGGTAACGCCGTTTCCAGAGATATTCACCGACAGGCCATCATCCGGGATCGGCGGTCCGCTCCGGGACAGATTGCGAACCGGTGAATTCACGGCGATATCGATTCGTTGCAAAGATCCGCGCTCGACGCGTTCAATGACCCACTCGCGCACTTCCGGAGTGATCAGGATAGGCCACATTTGCTTGAGCGCGGACACCGGCATCGGAGTTCCGGCAAAGCCAAGCGTCAGCCTGGGCTCCGCAGTGGAATAATCCACCACACCGTTGCCGGCGATGCCGAGTTCGCCATTGCTCAAATCCGCTTGGGTCAAAATAACCCGCCGGTTCTCGGTATCGAACCGCATACTAATTGCGATGCGATTGATGATCAGGGGCGCTTCGCCCTTTGCGCCGGCCAGCACGATGGTGCCGCCGCTGAAACCAAGTTGCCAGCTTGGCAGCCGATCGTTCGGGGGCTCAAGATAAGCAAGCAGCGTGAGGCGGTTGGCGCCGGAGATCAATTGAAACGGCGCGACCAGAACCCGACGGCTCGAATCCCAATCGAGTTTCATCTCCAGCCGGTCGATTTTCATCGGATAGTCCGGTGTATCGCTGTCGGTAATTCGCCCCGCATCAGCCACAAGCTGCCCGCGGAAGAATGTCGGCAGGCCATCACGCCCAAGTTCGCCCTTTAGCTCGCCAGTCAGTGGAAGATCCGCGCTGTATGTCGATTTTGTCGATCTTAGCGCCAGCAGGATGGTTTCGGTCGAAACCTGCTGGACCTGCATATCGATCGAGCGAACACCGTTGGCCGGTGGGCCAATCAGGATGCTGAACGACCATGGCTTGTCGCCTTCTTCGCCGACCTTGAGTTCGACACCGCCGTTGCGAGGTTTGCGCAGCGCTACCGAAATGCTCTGGAACGTGGTTCGGCTGCCACGCTGCTGATCGTCAACGACGAGCACACCATTCTTGATACCGATTTCGTCGAGGTTCTGGCCGTCAAGACCCGAAGCACTGAGGCTGTCGAGCCAGTCCAGCGCCGCGAGCAATCCGCTGGTGCCGGTTTTCTCGCCGCGCCGGTCCGAAACGGTGGGGTTGGGACCGGGAAGCGGCAGCGCCGGCTGCACCGAAGCCGGAGGCGTCGTCGTGCCGGCTTGCGTCTTCGCCTGCCCCGTCGCGATCGGCCGGGCACTATCGCCGGTCGAAACGGTAATGCGGCCATCAGGCGTGATACGCACTGCCAACTCAGCATCGACGAGACTGAGACTTTGCGCGCGGACCTGCCCGACCAGCAACGCACTTCCCGAAAGCCGGACCTCAGCCTTCGGTGCAGTCGCAACAACGACACGGTCACGATCGCGGACCACAATATCGCGCAGACGTACTGCGATACGTGCGCGTCCGGCGCGCTCGATCTGGGTGCCGCCGACCTCGACCGTATGATCCTTACCGATATTTTCTTCGATCGCCCCGGCAAGCCATGGCGTCGCCATGTCGAGGTTGATCGGCCCGGCGCCAAGGCGCAACCAAAGGCCCCCGAAACAAACGCCGAATAGGCCGAGCACGGCGACCAGACCGACAATACTGCGACTCAACCAGCGTTCGCCGCGGATCCAGCTGAAAATGCCAAACAGGCGGTCGCCAAAGCCGTGAAAAGATGGAATACGCGCGCGACGCTTGGCCAGCAGCTTACGTGCGCGGCGGCTCGCTGCCTCGTCATGGTGATCCCATTCGGGGTCATTCCAGTCTGATGCCTCGGTGCCGGTACGCGAACTCAAAGCTTGCGGTGGCTTTGTCCTTGCCATGGCCTCACGGTGTTAATGTCGATCGTGAGCTTGTCGCCGCCGCCAGTCGAGCATCGCTCTGAAACGAACGCTCAAACCGGCCGCCCGCCGCCAATCTCCCCGCACAAACGCGCCGACCCGGTCCCGGTCGTTCGAATCCCTTGCCACCTTACTCTGGCGACATCAGATTTGCCCAGCCGCCGAAGCGCAATTGCCGCAACCAGTCCATGGTCATCAGCCCCTTGACTTTTGACCCATCGAAAGCGTCGAAAGGAAGGCGTATGCCCTCGAAATCACGTCGGAAAAACCCGAAATCCGAATCGCGAGCAAAGTCGCCAGTCAAGCTACCGGCCGGAGGTGCCAAGCCGGTTAAGATCGCACAACCCAAGCCGCAGAAATCGAAACCCAAGGCAAACGCGGGAACCGGGCCTCGTCGCGAGCCCGCCGGACCATCGGAAGGTCAGAAAGCTCCGGATTTTCGGGTCACCAGGGACGGCGGAACGCACGTCGCGTTGGCCGATTTCACCGGCAAGAACCTTGTGATTTTCTTTTACCCGCGAGCGGATACGCCAGGTTGCACACTTGAAGCGCTCGATTTCACTCGGCTGGCGACCAGCTTTGCAAAACACAACACAAAGATTCTAGGTGTGTCTGCTGATCCGCAGAAGGCGCAGGAGCGGTTCCGCGACAAGCACCGATTATCGATACCACTCGGCGCAGACGAGCAAATGACGATGCTCAACGCTTACGGCGCGTGGGGAGAAAAATCCATGTATGGCAAAAAGTTCATGGGTGTTCTTCGCACAACGGTTTTGATCGATGCGCGAGGATTGATCGCCAAAATCTGGCGCAGCGTGAAAGTTGCAGGGCATGCAGACGATGCCCTTTTTGCTGTAAAGACACTCATAAAGTCTTGATATTTTAAATTAGAAAAATAATGCAATATATTGTAATAAAGGATATAAATATCGAAATTGTACTCAAAGCAGCATGTTTCAGATAAATTAACCATAAGCGGTTCAAATCGGTTCCAGAGTAAGCCGGTTGGAATCGAGCCATCGGCGCAAGAGTGCCGATGGAGCGCCGATGTCGAATCGTCCCGGAAACACGTCTGAGTATGCGCCCCATCACGCGCACGACGTTAGAGGCCAGCATCGGCGACCTTCACCTACGACCCACCAGGGATCGCCGAAACAGCCTGTTTCACCGAGCGACTACACCATCGTTCACGCGGGACGGCGGGTACGGGTCGGCCCCGTGGTGTTCTGGATCGTTGTCGGCACCATCGTCATCATGGCAGGCTGGTCTGGCGCAACCGCAACCTACTTTGCGTTTCGCGACGACGTTCTGACCCGGCTGATCGCGCGGCAAGCCGATATGCAGTATGCCTACGAGGATCGCATCGCAGAACTGCGCGCACGGGTTGATCGCACCACGAGCCGCCAGTTGCTCGATCAGGAACAGTTCGACCAAAAACTCGACCAGATCATGCGGCGGCAGGCGACGCTCGAATCGCGCGCAGCTGCCCTCGGCTCGCTGCCGGATACTACGAGCACCGGATCGGTCCGATCCCAAACCCGCTCGGACGCAGCTCCGCTCGGACTGCCAAAGCCCTCGCCTATTGGCGATACTGTGATGTTCGCCACCCCGCCTGATCGCGAAGCGAGGCTTCAGTCGCGCGCGATCACGATCGCGGCCGCAATTCCAACAGAGAAATTCAAAGCTCAAGGCTTCGACACGACGCTGGTCCGCCTGCAATCGTCGCTCGACAAGGTGGAGAGCCGTCAGGTTGCAACGCTCAATGCCGTCGAGGAGAGCTATGAGGCCCGCGCCCGCCGGATGCGCAGCGTATTCACCGACCTCGGGCTCGACATGCCCTTTGAGGCATCCTCGCCAAAATCAGGCATCGGAGGCCCGTTCATTCCGGTCAAGCCGTCCGGCGACTCAGGCGCCTTCGAGCGCCAGCTCCATCGTATTAGCCTCGCGCGATCGCAGGTCGATCGCCTGACCCGCACGCTGTCGGTGGTGCCCTATCGCAAGCCGGTGATCGGTGAGGTCGAGTTCTCGTCGGGATTCGGCGTGCGCAACGATCCCTTCCTCGGCCGGCCGGCAATGCACTCCGGTCTTGATTTCCGCGCAACGACCGGAGACCCGGTGCGCACCACAGCAAACGGCAAGGTCATCACCGCGGGCTGGCAAGGCGGCTATGGACGCCTCGTTGAGGTCGAACACGGCAATGGCCTTTCGACGCGCTACGGTCATCTCTCGGAGATCAACGTCAAGGTTGGCGACACGGTCCGCATCGGTCAGGTGATCGGCGCGGTTGGATCGACCGGACGATCCACCGGACCTCATTTGCACTATGAAACCCGCGTCGACGGGGATGCAGTCGACCCGCAGCGCTTCCTGCGTGCTGGCGTGCGGCTTAGTTCGAACTAGTTTCCGCGATTTGCTTGCGGCGAAACAGCCCGAACAGGCGTCCGTCCATCACGAGCAGCGCGGTTGCGATGACGGCCGCACCGATATATTCGCGGGCGGTTACCACCTCACCGAGGATGAAGTGTCCGAGCAGAATAGCGCTGACCGGCACCATCAAGGTCACCAGCATCACGTTGCTCGGTCCTGATCGTGCGATGATCTGAAAGAACAGGATAAACCCGGCGGCTGTTGACAAAACACCGATCCCGGCAACAGACAACAGCGCACCGCGACCCGGCATCGGCAACTGCCATGGTTGCTCGATGGTCAGAGCAAGCACGCCCATCATCAGGCTCGACGTCGTCAACTGGAATGCCGCAAGTCCGAGCGGCGGCATGCCTGTCATATGCCGTTTGGCCCACAAAGCCGAAAATCCGAAGCTAAGTGTCGCCGCGAGACATATCAGGATGCCGATAGTCTGAGCGCCGCCGGCGTCGAGCGCCTGCCCGCGCAGGATCGCCACACCGGCAAGCCCCATCAATACGCCCGCGATGCGCCGCGGCAGCAGGCGTTCCTCGCCGAACGACGCCATCACCAGCACCGTGAACAGAGGCGTCGTGGCGTTCAGCACCGAGGTCATGCCGCTGGTCAGGTAGTATTGCGCACTGGTCAGCAACGAAAACGGAATCACATTGTTGAGGATCGACATCACGATAAACGGCTTCCATCCGGCAAAGCCCGACGGAAACGCGATCCCGCGTATCATCACGAACGGCAGCAACACCATCGCCGCGACGAACACGCGAAGAAACACGATGGTCAATGGCGGGATTTCACGAATGGCCGCTCCGACGAAGAAGAACGAGCCACCCCACAGCAGCGAAAGCAGAACAAGCCGCAGCCAGTCGCGGGCGTCTATTTTCTGATCATTGGAGGGCATCGTATCATCCGGCGAGAGAACGAAGCCGATTTACGCGCTGGCTCCAACTCACGCCACCCGTTTCCCGGCAACGCAGCGATGCGAGACTTAAGTGGATGAGACTCGAGCGGACAATTAATCGACGTCGTCGATCGCGCCCGGTGTGGTGCCGAATGCCTTCTGCGCCAGGGTGGCGGCCATGAACTCATCGAGATCGCCGTCGAGCACACCTGACGTGTCCGAGGTCTGCACGCCGGTGCGCAGGTCTTTCACCATCTGATAGGGCTGCAAGACATACGACCTGATCTGATGGCCCCAGCCGATGTCGGTCTTGGCGGCCTGATCGGCGGCGGCTTTCTCTTCGCGCTTCTTCAGTTCGATCTCATAAAGTCGCGCGCGCAGCATGTCCCAGGCTTGAGCCTTGTTTTTATGCTGCGAGCGTCCGGCCTGACAGACCACGGCCACGCCGGTCGGTATATGGGTCAACCGCACCGCGGATTCCGTCTTATTGACGTGCTGTCCGCCGGCACCGCCCGAGCGCATGGTGTCAACGCGAACGTCGGACTCCGCGATATCGATCTTGATTGAGTTATCGACAACAGGGAAAATCGCAACGCTCGAAAACGACGTGTGCCGCCGGGCGTTGGAATCGAATGGCGAAATCCGCACCAGCCGGTGCACACCCGCTTCGGTTTTCAGCCAGCCATAGGCGTTATGCCCGCTGATCTGAATCGTTGCAGACTTGATGCCCGCTTCTTCGCCCTGGGTCTCTTCGAGATACTCGACCTTGAAGCCGCGCTTTTCCGCCCAGCGCGTGTACATGCGCAGCAGTATTTGTGCCCAGTCCTGACTTTCCGTGCCGCCCGCGCCGGCATGGACTTCAAGATAGGAGTTGAACTTGTCCGCTTCGCCAGCCAGCAACGCTTCCAATTCTTGTCGCGCAACGTCTTTCTTCAAAGACTTGAGCGCGCTCTCTGCTTCTGCAACGACGGCTTCGTCCTTCTCGGCCTCGCCAAGCTCGATCATCCCGACCTGATCGGCCAGCTCGCTTTCGACTTTGCCAATACCGGTGAGTTGCCCCTCGAGCGAGGTGCGCTCCTGCATCAGCTTCTGTGCTTTCTGGGGATCGTTCCAGAGATCGGGATCTTCGGCGAGCTTGTTCAGCTCCGCCAGACGCGCGGTCGAGGCATCGACGTCAAAGATGCCTCCTCAGCAGCCCGACTGACTGCTTGATCTCTTCGGCAAGGCGTTCGATTTCAGGTCGCATGATTGCTCAAAGGTGGCCGATCAAAGGGTGGCTGCTCGAATGTTGCTGCGGCGATCACACACAAATGTGCGAAACCGCGGCCGGTTTAGCGGCCGAATCCGCGTGAATCAATCGTCTTGATAAGCCTAGTAAAGCCCGCCGGTGCCAGAGCGCAGAATGGTGCGCTCCGCATCGGGATAGCCCGACGGCTGTCCACCACGGCCATCTGCATCGGCCACGCCGATGATGGCGTAGTTGTCAGGCGGCGCAGTGCCGGGCTTGAACGCTTCGAGAATAGTGCGGCCGCCCTCGCCCGGTCCCACCCGCAAACCTGACTTGGCGTCGATACGGATCAGCTTGATTCCCGCAGGCACGCGGAACGGAACCGCAGGTTTGTCCGCCAGCGCCAGCTTCATGAAATCGCGCACCACGGGGGCTGCGAGATGACCGCCGGTCTGGCCGCGACCGAGATGCCGCGGCTTGTCGTAACCCATGTAGACACCGACCGCGAGATCCGGCGAGAAGCCCACGAACCACACGTCTTTTTCGTCGTTGGTGGTGCCGGTCTTGCCGGCGATCGGCTTACCGATCTCCTTGACCACCGTCGCAGTGCCGCGCTGAACCACACCTTCCATCATGGAGGTGATCTGGTAGGCGGTCATCGGATCCATCACCTGCTCGCGGCGATCGACCAGCGACGGCTCGGGCTGATTTTTCCAGCCGTCATTGGCATCACAGCCACGGCATTCGCGCTGGTCATGCTTGAAGATGGTGCGGCCATAGCGATCTTGAATGCGATCGATCAGGCTCGACTTGATGCGCTTGCCGCCGTTGGCGAACATCGAATAGGCGGTCACCATGCGCATCACGGTGGTTTCGCCAGCGCCCAACGAATACGACAGGTAGTTCGGCAGATCGTCGTAGATGCCGAAGCGCTTGGCGTATTCGCCGATCAGCGGCATGCCGATGTCCTGCGCGAGGCGCACCGTCATGGTGTTGCGCGACAACTCGATGCCGGTGCGCAACGTCGAAGGACCGTAGTATTTTCCTGTCGAATAGTTTTCCGGCCGCCAGACGTTGCCCTGCCCCTGATCGATTTCGATCGGCGCATCGATTACAACAGTCGACGGCGTATAACCGTTGTCGAGCGCAGCCGAGTAGACCAGCGGCTTGAACGCCGATCCGGGTTGGCGGTAGGCCTGCGTCGCCCGGTTGAACTGGCTCTGGTCGAACGAGAAGCCGCCGACCATCGCGAGCACACGGCCGGTCCACGGATCCATCGCCACCATTGCGCCGGACACTTCCGGCAACTGCCGCAGCCGAAACTGGCCATCGACCTTGTTGCCGTCCTTGCCGATCAACGGCTCGACATAGATCACGTCGCCCGGTGACAAGACTTGAGACACAGTCGTCGGCGTCTTGAAACGAGTCGGTCCTGCCGCAGCCTTTGCCCAGCGGACACCGTCGAGCGCGATCAAGCCGGTCTGGCGATCCTTGAGCACCGCACCGCCGATTTCGCGGCCGGGCTGAAAACCGATGCGGGCAGATTGGTCGCTGGTTTCCAGCACCACCGCCATCTTCCACGGCGCGATATCGCCGAACGACCTGATCTCGGCGAGCTTGACGCCCCAATCACCCGCGATGTCGAGCTTCTGCAACGGTCCGCGCCAGCCTTGCGCCTCATCGTAATTCACCAGTCCTGCGGTGAGCGTCTTGCGTGCCACCACCTGCAGCTTCGGATCGAGAGTGGTGCGCACCGACAGGCCGCCTTCGTAGAGTTTCTTTTCGCCGTAGCGCTCGAAGATTTCGCGACGGACTTCCTCTGCGAAATATTCACCGGCCAGGACGTGTGCTGAGTTCGAGCGGCCCGTCACCTGCAGCGGGTCTTTCTTCGCCTTGTCGGCATCCGCCTGCTTAATCCAGCCATTTTCGAGCAGACGATCGACCACGTAGTTACGGCGTTCGATGGCACGATCGCGGTTGCGGATTGGATGCAGATTCGATGGCGCCTTCGGCAGCGCTGCGAGATAGGAGGCTTCCGCGACGGTGAGTTCGTTCACCGGCTTGTCGAAATACACCAGCGACGCAGCCGCAATGCCGTATGCGCCAAGCCCGAGGAAGATTTCGTTGAGATAGAGTTCGAGGATGCGATCTTTCGAATAGGCGCGCTCGATGCGGATCGCCAGCAGAGCTTCCTTGATCTTGCGCGTGAACGACACTTCGTTGGTCAGCAGGAAGTTCTTGGCGACCTGTTGAGTTATCGTCGAGGCGCCTTGCGGGCGCCTGTTCGAACCGAAGTTCTGCAAATAAAGCACGCCGGCGCGCGCAAGACCTTGAAAGTCCAGTCCGCCGTGTTCGTAGAAATTCTTGTCTTCAGCAGCAAGGAAGGCGTTGATGACAGCCTTCGGCACAGCCTGGATCGGCAGATACAGCCGGCGCTCCTTGGCATACTCGCCGAGCAACGCGCCGTCAGAGGCGTGCACACGCGTCATCACCGCCGGTTCGTAATCCTGAAGCTGCGAATAGTCCGGCAAATCTTTGGAGTAATGCCAAATCCCCCCGGCCACGGCGGCCACGCCAACCAGGAACAGAATCGTTCCGGCTGCGAAGAGAAAGCCCATGAACCGAAACAGCAAGCGCATCTGGTCTATCCGCTCTTAATCCAGCTCTATCCGCTCTTAATCCAGCGCCGACGGGTCTAAAATGTGTCGGGACGCCCAAAACGTCCGAGCACTACGCACTCAAGATATAACCTCAGTGCCGCAACACCAGCTACCTCAGGAAGTCCAAAATCGTTTGATTCCGGGAGCTTCCAGCGCTTTATCTATATGGCAGCGGCTGTGGCTAAACTAGGGCTTCCGGATTGGAACAAACCAATTCAGTTACCTGTCGCATTGACCACGCGCTTGCCCAAAAACGTCTCCACCGCCTGCGCAACCGATGCCACCGTTCGCGACCGCCAGTTCTCCGAAACCAGAAGGCGCAAGTCATCCTTGTTCGACACGTAACCGAGCTCCAGTAGCACTGAGGGAACATCGGGGGCTTTCAGCACCTTGAAGCCCGCCGATTTGAGCGGGTGCTTGTGCATCCGCGCGACGCCCTTCATTTCCCCCATCAGCATCCGCGCAAACCGGTTTGAGAACGTTTTGGTTTCCCGCTGGGTGAGTTCGATCAGGATATCGGCAACGTCGGTCGGCTCCTCGGTCAGATTGTAACCCGCAATCGCGTCTGCCTTGTTTTCTAGTTCCGCCAGCCGCTCCGCCTCCGCATCGGACGCCCGTTCCGACAAAGTGTAGATCGTGGCGCCCTGCGCATTTGAATCGCCTCGCGGCAATGCGTCTGCGTGAATGGATACGAACAATGCCGCGGTATGGTTGCGGGCAATTTTGACCCGCTCGCCGAGCGGGATGAACGTATCGTCGCTGCGCGTCATGACCACGCGATATTTGCCGGATTTCTCGATCCGGTCGCGCAGTCCCTTGGCAAAGTCGAGTACCAGTGTCTTTTCCAGCTCGCCGCTCGACGCTTCGGTACCGTGGTCAATGCCACCGTGGCCGGGATCGATCACGATGACCGGACGGCTATCGGGTTTTCCGTCTCCGGTGGCAGCGTTCGCATTCAGGGCAGCAGGCATTGCCGCCGTGGTCTCGACCGGCGCCGTTTGGCCGATGGCAGGCCGCAATTGCGGGCGGCTTTCGCTTGCGAGCTGCTGAACGAAGGTCGTGCGATCGACAGCGCCGAGTTCGAGGACGAGCCGCGCCGGTTGCCCATTGGCTGCGTCCACGAACTGCGCCTTTTCGATTTTGGCCGGGCCAGCAAGATCGAACACCAGGCGCGACCCGCCGGCCATGACGAGGCCGTAGCGGAACGCCTTGATCAATCCGCGCTTGGTGTCGCCCGCGCCGTCGCGCAACTCGAACGTCACCTGTGGCAAATCGACAACGACGCGATAAGGATCGGCCAGTGTGAATGCACGCAACTCAACCTTGCGGTCGATATCCATCACGAATCGGGTTTGCTTGGCGTCGCCGGCCACCCGGACACCGGACGCGACCGGGAACTGGGATGAGGCTTGGGACGGAAAGCCCGAGGTTTGAGCGACCCCTGCGGGCGCGGTGAGGCATGCTGCGCCGCAACCTAACGCGAACGCCCATAAAACAAGCTGTTTTGTGCTGCCTGCCAACGAATCTTCACCTCCGCGTATCCCTCAATACCGCAATAGGATCGCACGGTTAATCGGCTGTTAAGCGCCCGATAGCGAATAAGGCGGACTGTTGCAGCCGCGCGACGCTTCCCTTGCCAGAAACCGGCATTCGACGTATGAATGACATGCTGACGGTACAAACTTCTGGTTGTATCGTGTTCAGCCCCTCGGTGCGACGCAGATTGTTCTAAACGATCTTGATCCTCTAAAATGATCCTTGATCTTCGAGACATCTGCGTATTTCCGATCCCTTCCACGGCCTGCGCGGCGCGCGGCTGAAGTGGAGCGGACGGTTTGGACCCGAGCGGCGTCTGTTGCCCGGCTTCCATCTTTTTTCCGGATGACAGGTCCAAGACACGTTGCGACCGGCAATCGCAGCCGAAAGGCTGCGCAGGGATGACCTCAGCGCGTAAGGCGGCACTCGCCGCCAACCTCATCCGCGGGCCAACGCTCGATGCGCTGCACTGTTTCGCCGAACTTCCTCTTTGCAACACCGACGCCGAAGCGGCGCGCGATCATTTCGCGCCGCGATGCGTTGCGGTTGCATTCGGCACAGCGCTTCGGGGCCTGTTTTGGCCTTTCCATCACCCCCGAATCAGGTGGAGCGTCGCGATGCGCGGCCGCGCCGACAACGTCGGCCGCCATGCGTGCCCTCCGCCGCCAAGAGCTTATCCATGGCCAACAAAATGCTTATCGATGCCACCCACCCGGAAGAGACCCGGGTCGTGGTGGTCCGCGGCAATCGCGTCGAAGAGTTTGATTTCGAGTCTGCGCAGCGCAAACAGCTTCGCGGCAATATCTATCTCGCCAAGGTCACGCGGGTCGAACCGTCGCTGCAGGCCGCTTTCATCGAATACGGCGGCAACCGGCACGGCTTCCTCGCCTTCAGCGAAATCCATCCCGACTACTATCAGATCCCGGTCGCCGACCGTCAGGCGTTGATCGAGGCCGACGAACGCGCTCATCGCGAAGCTGAAGAAGAATCCGAGAACCGTTCCAACCGCCGGCGCTCGCGGAATCGCAATTCGCGCCGCCGCGGTCATGGCGACAAGGTCCGCAGCGACGTCGTCTCAGGCGCTCCCGCTGAGTCTGGGGACGGCGCCGTTGCTCAAGATGGGACTCATGACGGAGTTTACGGCGAGCAGCATCATGGCGAAGCCGAGATGCACTCGCATGATCATGATGCTCATGGCCACGAGGTTCGTGGAGATAATGCGAACCACGATCACGAACATCATGAGGATCACGGCAGCCATTCGCATGACGATGGCGGCGATCTCGGTCATGCAATCGGCGAGAAAGATGCACGCGAGCCGGAACATCTTTCCGATCAGCCGATGTTCGCAAGCGCGCGGGCCGACGAAAACGGCAATGGCCATCACGACGACGACGAAATGGCGGCCGAGAACGCCGCTCACGCCGACGAGATGAGGTCCGAAGAAGCTTCGCATACTGAGGCTCCGCAGACCGAAGCTGACGACGAGGACGACGAGGAAGAGACCGAGGAAGAACAGGTCGAGTCGGTCGGTGGCGAAGATGTGCTGGAAGAAGTTCCCGAGCGCGCATTTCGCCCGCGCCGTCAATACAAGATCCAGGAAGTCATCAAGCGCCGGCAGGTGATGCTGGTGCAAGTTGTGAAGGAAGAGCGCGGCAACAAAGGTGCGGCGCTGACAACCTATCTGTCGCTCGCCGGACGTTACGCCGTGCTGATGCCGAATACGGCGCGCGGCGGCGGCATCAGCCGCAAGATCACTTCGGCACAGGATCGCTCGCGGCTGAAGGACGTGGTGCAAGATCTCGACGTGCCGGAAGGCATGGGCATCATCCTGCGCACCGCAGGCGCCTCGCGTACGAAACCCGAAATCAAGCGCGACTTCGAATATCTGCTACGGATGTGGGAAACCGTGCGCGACCTTACCCTGAAGTCGCAGGCACCAACTCTCGTCTACGAGGAAGGCTCACTGATCAAACGCTCGCTGCGCGATCTTTATAACAAAGAGATCGACGACATCATGGTGGCCGGCGAAAGCGGATACAGCGAAGCTCGCGACTTCATGAAGATGCTGATGCCGTCCAACGTGCGGGCGGTCAAACAATATCGCGACGGCCAGCCGCTGTTTTCACGGATGGGTGTCGAAAGTCAGCTCGACGCGATGTTCACGCCGACCGTACAACTGCGCTCGGGCGGCTACATCGTCATCAACCAGACCGAAGCGCTGGTCTCGATCGACGTCAACTCCGGGCGCTCGACCCGCGAGCACAACATCGAGGACACCGCGCTCAAAACCAATCTGGAAGCGGCGGAAGAAGTCGCCCGGCAGTTGAGGCTGCGCGATCTCGCGGGTCTCATCGTGATCGATTTCATCGACATGGACGAGAAGCGCAACAATCGCGCTGTCGAACGCAAGATGAGTGATTGCCTGCGGCAGGATCGCGCACGCATCCAGGTCGGACGCATTTCGCACTTCGGCTTGCTGGAAATGTCGCGTCAGCGCATTCGCGCCAGCGTGCTGGAAACCTCAACCGAGCCCTGCCCGCATTGTGGTGGCTCGGGTCACGTTCGCTCGGTGGCTTCGGTGGCGCTGCAACTGCTGCGCAGTGTCGAGGAAAGCCTGATGAAGGGCGCGACGCATAATCTCATTGTGCGAACCCGCACCGATGTCGCGCTCTACGTGCTCAACCACAAGCGCGGACATCTGCGCGACCTCGAGAATGGATTCAAGGTCACGATCGCGGTGATCGCGGATGCGACCATCGGCGGCCAGCAATCGTTCGTGATCGACCGCGGCGAACAGGTCCATACACTTGAGGCCGCCAAGGCGCTGCTCGCGGCGCAAGTGGCAGCCAATCCTGTACAAGCCGAAGAGCCGTTCGAAGAGGAAGCCTTCGAGGATGAAATCGTCTCCGAAGCGGACGATGCCGATAGCGAAGAGACTGAAACCGAGATTGCCGGCCAACCCGCTGAAGCTCGCGCGAGCGAAAGTGACGACGGTCATCGCCGCAAGCGGAGACGACGACGACGTGGACGGGGTGAAGCTCGCGATGAACCCGCAACTCCTGACGGCGAACAACCCCAGGTCATGCCGCAATTCGCCAATCCCACCGAAGCACGAGCCACTGGCGATGCGAGCGAGGAAAGCGACGATACCGGCGAGGACGATGCAGCTTCCGGCAATGGCGAGCAGCAGCCGAACGGCGACCGCCGTCCGCGCCGACGTGGGCGTCGCGGCGGACGCAGGCGCCGTGGTGGACGCGAGGAAGGTCTCGCCGGATCGATTTCGGATGAGCTTGAGACAACTCATTCATCTGAGATCATGCCCATGGTTGCAGACATCGAGGCACCGCACGAGCCAAAACCTCCTATGGATATACCGATGGCGGCAATAGCACCCGAACGGGTAGCAGCCGCTCCTGCCGCCCCTGAAACTCAAGCAGACGAGGCCCCTCGACGCCGTTCGACTGTGCGCGAGAAGGTATCCTTCTTCTCACCCGCGGAGAGCGAGGCCGCTCCGGACGCTCCTCGATCAGCAGCGGTGTCCGCTGTTCCCGCTGAAGACTCGGCACCCGAGCCTGCAAATGGCGGCACAGATCAGCCGCGCCGCGCCGGCTGGTGGTCGCGCCGGTTCGGTAACGGCGAATAGTTTTCGCAAGTAACAACGACAAACAAAAAAGCCCCGGCCTTCGCCGGGGCTTTTCTTTGCGCCTTATGTCAGCCGGTGGTCACCGCGGTCTCGACATCCGACGGATCGATCGTCTTGTTGAGATTGGCCTGCATCTGCTCGTGGTTGAGTTCGCCTTCCCACCACGCGACGAAGACCGCCGCCACGCCGTTGCCGGTGATGTTGGTGAGCGCGCGGACCTCGCTCATGAACTTGTCTATCGAGAACACGATCGCCATGCCCGGCACCAGCCGCGGATCGACCACCGCCAGCGTCGCCGCCAGCGTGATGAAGCCGGCGCCGGTGACGCCGCTGGCTCCCTTCGATGTCAGCATCGCCACGATCAGAATTGTGATCTGCTGGCTGAACGACAGCTCGACGCCGAGCGCCTGCGCGATAAACAATGTCGCCAGCGTCATGTAGATATTGGTGCCGTCGAGATTGAAGGAATAGCCGGTCGGGACCACAAGGCCGACGACGGATTTCGAACAACCGAGCCGCTCGAGTTTTTCCATCAGCTGCGGCAGCGCGCTTTCCGATGAACTGGTGCCAAGCACAATCAGCAATTCATCCTTGATGTAGGCGAGGAACTTGAAAATATTGAAGCCGACGACTTTTGCGATAAGGCCGAGCACAACGAAGACAAACAGTGCCGCGGTTGCATAGAACAGCACGATCAGGCTGAGCAGGTTGGTCAACGCTGCCGGACCGAACTTGCCGATCGTATAAGCCATCGCGCCAAACGCGCCGATCGGTGCCGCCTTCATGACGATGGCGATGACGCCGAAAACCGCGTGCGAGGTCTCGTCGATGATGTCGCGTAACTTGTGGCCGCGCTCGCCCATATACATCAGCGCAAACCCGAAAAGGATCGCGAACAGCAACACCTGAAGGATGTCGCCCCTTGCGAAGGCGCCGACCACGCTGTCCGGAATGATGTGGAGCACGAAGTCTACCGACTTCTGCGCCTCGGCTTGCTTGACGAAGCTCGCGACCGCTGACGCGTCCGGCGTGGCAGCCAGGCCGCGGCCGACCTGAAACAGGTTGCCCATCACGAGACCGAGGATCAGTGCAAACGAAGACACCACCTCGAAATAGACCAGCGCCTTGATGCCGACCCGGCCAACCTTGCGGGCGTCGTCGATATGCGAAATGCCGGACACCACTGTGCAGAAAATGATCGGCGCGATCACCATCTTGATCAGCTTGATGAAGCCGTCGCCGAGCGCCTTGATCCATTCGTTGGTCGCGAATGTTGGCTCGAGCCAACCGACCAGGATACCGATCACAATGGCGATCAAAACCTGAACATAAAGGATTTTGTACCAGGGCTTGCTGGACTCTCCGGCCATGGCCGGCGCTGCAACCGATGACATTGAACTTTCTCCGCTCGCGCCAAAAGGCAAGGACAAACTGTCGCACCCTAGTACAGCCCGCGCGGGCGGGTCACGCTGAATTCTTCAGCCTCCTTGCAATGCAACAACGCCCGGCATCGCTGCCGGGCGTTAGCAAATCTTGGAACAACTCGGGCGCTCAGCGCGCAAGCCATTTTGAGATACGCTCGACCGCCTCGCGCGTATCTTCGGTCGAACCGGAGTAACAAAACCGCATGAACGCGCGGCCATGCATTGGATCGAAATCGACACCCGGCGTCGCGGCAACATGTGCCTCTTGCAGCATGCGGCGCGCGAATTCCAAACTGTCGGCGCTAAAGCGTGAAATATCCGCGTACAAGTAAAAGGCGCCGTCGGCCGGCAGCAACCGATCAAGGCCGGCTTTCGGCAAACCTTCGATCATGAGGCGGCGGTTGTCCTCGTAAGTGTGCTTGACTGCATCCATCTCAGCGCGGCCGTCAAAGGCCGCCTCAGCTGCAATCTGCGACAGCGTCGGGACGGAAATTGCAAAATTCTGTTGCAGACGCTCAACTGGCCGCACCAATGGCTCAGGCATCACCATCCAGCCGACCCGCCATCCGGTCATGCAAAAGTATTTCGAAAACGAATTGATGACGACCACGTCGTCGGACAATTCCACGGCACTCGTCGCGGGAAATGCATAGTCGAGACCGTGATAGATTTCGTCGGAGATGAAACGGATGCCCTCGCCGGCAGCCGCGGTCATCAATTTAGCCAGCGCCTCGCGGCTCATCATCGTGCCCGTGGGATTCGCGGGACTTGCGACCAGCACGCCCTTCAGCGGCGTCCTGCGATGTGTTTCCAGCAACGCTTCTGGCGTCAGCGCATGTCGTGAATCGGCATGGGTCTCGATCGGAACCGGCTCGCAACCGAGCGCTTTGAGAATATGCCGGTATGGGGGATAACCGGGGATCGCCACCGCGACCCGGTCGCCCGGCTCGAACATCGACAGAAACGCCAGAATAAAGCCGCCTGACGATCCGGTGGTAATCACGATCCGTTCGGGATCGATGTCGCATCGATGTGTTTCGCGATAATATCGCGAGATACGCGTCCGTAACGATGGAATACCAAGTGCCGCGGTGTAATCGATGCGGCCCTGCTCCAGCGCCGCTTTTGCAGCCGCAATAGCCGTGGCTGGTGCCGGCGTCGCAGGTTGGCCGACCTCCATATGGATCACATGGCCTCCCGCCCGCTCGATTCGGGCGGCAGCCGCCATCACGTCCATGACCATGAACGGCGGCACGTCTCCGCGCATGGACGGATTGAGCAGGGTCTTCACGGTATTTTTGATGGTCACATCGTGCATAAAAGTCTGCTAATCCGGTATGCCTTGGTCGCCTGTTCCCAGGCGATCCAGGGAGGAATGCGGACGGGACTGCAACGCCGCCGTCCTGCCGCAATCAAGAGCTTGTTAGATATCGCTTTATCATCGCCGGGACCTAAGCTCCATTGTCAAAAGACAGACCAATCCGGATCGCCACCTCGCTGCTGAGACGCGCGCTCGGAGTCACGACGGCTGCTGCGCTCGCATTGAGTCCAGTGAGCGCATCGGCACAGGGTGCTTCGAGGGGTCCCCCGATCCTGCGTGACACCGAAATCGAGCAACTGTTGCGCGAATACACCGCGCCGATCCTGCGCGCCGCCGGGCTGACCAGGCAAAATATCCAAGTGGTGCTCATCAACGATACCAGCTTCAACGCTTTCGTTGCCGACGGGCGGCGCATTTTCGTCAATGTCGGCGCGTTGCGCGATTCTGAGACACCGAACCAGATTATCGGCGTGCTTGCGCACGAGACCGGTCACTTGGCAGGCGGACATCTTTCAAAGTTGCGCGAGGAATTGTCGCGCGCGCAGACCCAACTGGTGCTGGCCACACTTCTCGGCCTTGGCGCTGCCATCGCGGGTGCACGCTCGGGCTCTGCTGGCGCCGGTGCCGGAGCCGCTGCGATCGCAGCACCCCAGCAGGCGATTTTGCGCACGGTTCTGTCCTATCAACGCGCGCAGGAAGAAAACGCCGACCGTGCCGGAGTGCGGTTCCTCGATGCAACGGGGCAATCCGCCAAGGGGATGTACGAGACCTTCAAGCGCTTCAACGACCAGATCCTTTATGCCTCGCGCGGGTCCGATCCGTATATGCAGTCTCATCCATTGCCGGCAGAACGGGTCGCTGCACTCGGTGAACTCGCACGATCGAGCCCCAACTGGCAAAAACGTGACGATGCAGCAATGCAGTTGCGTCACGACATGATGCGCGCAAAAATTTCCGGATTTCTGGAGCGGCAGGATACGATCGCCCGGCGCTTTACCAGCACAAGCGACCTGCCCGCTCGATATGCACGCGCTATATCGACCTATCGCCACGGCGATCTGCGCACCGCAATCGCACAGATCGACGCGCTGATTCAGGTCCAGCCAAATAACCCCTACTTCTACGAGCTCAAGGGGCAGGCGTTCCTTGAAGGCGGCAAGCCCGATGAAGCCATTGCGCCGTTGCGCAAAGCCGTCCAGCTGTCCAATCGTGCGCCGCTGATCGAGATCATGCTGGCACAGGCGATGGTCGCTTCCAGCAACAAGAACCTTTCAACCGAAGCGGTTCCGATCCTGCGCGCGGCGCTGGCGCGCGAGCCGGAGGTTCCATCCGCTTATTCGCAACTCGCAGTCGCCTACGGCAAAAGCGGGAATTTTGCTGAAGCCGACCTTGCGTCCGCCCAGGCGGCTTATCTCCGCGGCGACAACAAGACCGCCCGCGATCTCGCCACCCGCGCCAAGACCCGTTTCGCTGTCGGCACCCCGGGTTGGGTCAAGGCTGACGATATCGTGAGCGCAAAGCCGTTGCCCGGACAGCGTAACTAGGCCAGATCGATAGTCTGGCCTTCAGATTTTCAGGTTAGGGATTTGACCATGACCATGTTTCGCGCCTTTGCTCCCGCACTCGTCGCGCTGGGCCTTTTCGCTGCTCCTCTCGCCTCGCCCGCATCCGCCCAGACCTTCTCCGACGGTCAGCGCGGCGAGATCGAAAGCATTATCAAGAAGTATCTTCTGGAGCATCCCGAAGTGCTTGAGGAGATGGCCGCCGAACTGAGCAAGCGCCAGACCGTCGCCGACGCTGCCAAGCATGGCGCCGCCGTCGCCAGCAATTCCGATCTGATCTTCAAGTCGCCGCGCGGCGTCACTGTCGGCAACAAGGATGGCGACGTTACTTTCGTCGAGTTCTTCGATTACAATTGCGGTTACTGCAAGCGCGCCATGATGGACATGATGCAGCTGATCAAGAACGATCCGAACCTGCGCGTCGTGCTCAAGGAATTCCCGGTACTCGGACCGACGTCGCTCGAGGCTGCACAGGTCGCAGTCGCGGTGCGCATGCAGGACCCGACCGGAAAGAAATATCTCGAGTTTCACCAAAAGCTGCTAGGCGGCCGCGGACAGGCTGACAAAGCTCGCGCCATCGCGGCGGCCAAGGAGGTCGGCCTCGATGCTGCGCGTATTGAAAAGGATATTGCCAGCCCGGAAGTGCGTGCAACTCTTGAGGAGAACTTCAAGCTCGCCGAATCGATGGGCATGAACGGCACGCCAAGCTATGTGATCGGCAAGCAGGTTGTGATCGGCGCGATCGGCGCAGAAGGACTTGCAAAGAAAATTTCCGAGGCGCGCTGCGGCAAGCCGAGCTGCTGATTTGTCCGGCACCCGTGCTGGATCGTTTTGAAGAATCTACGTTTTGAGTCCCTGAACACCTGCTCCCCCCAATGCCCATTCATCATGCCCGATGAATGGGCATTCATATTTCTGGCAAGAAACACGCGTATCGCTGGAACGAGCCTCCTCTATCCCCGTTGTCGGGCCGCAGGGATTATGAGGAGGACTTTTCATGAAGAAGACACTGATGATGATGTCGGCGGCCGCAGCCGCACTTGTTTTCACAACCGGTCTTGCCGGCGCACAGGGACCAGGAGGCGGTTCGCAGGGCGCTGCGCCAAACGCACCTCCAGCGGCAACAAGCCAGCCTTCAGGCGGTGCCCCACCTTCCGGCGGTGCGATGAATCGCGGTGATCGTCCGTCGGCTTCTGACGCCACGAAATCCGATGGTTTGAAATCGTCGCAGTCGGGTGACCGCGGGCAGCGTGAAGGCGCTCAGCCGAACCAGCGCGCCCAGGACACAAGTCCGGACACCAAACAGCCGAACGCCACGAAGGCAGACACCCCGTCGGGTACCAAATCTGCGCCGGACAAGGCTGCACAGGATCAGAAGGCTGAACCCAAGACCACTGGTCAGGCCGGCGCAGGCTCGAAGATTTCAACCGAACAACGCACGCAGATTCGTACGGTGATCAAGCAGCAGAACGTGAAGCAGACGACCAACGTCAACTTCTCGATCTCGGTCGGCACGCGCGTGCCACGTGCCGGCGTCTCGTTCTATCCGTTGCCCGCCCAGATCATCTCGATCTATCCGGACTGGCGCGGTTATGAGTATTTCCTCGTCCGCGACGAAATCATCGTCGTGAACCCGCGCACGCTCGAGATCGTCGCGGTCCTTGAGGCTTAAACTCTCGCACAAAAAATAACCCCGCCCTCGGCAACGAGAGCGGGGTTTTATTGCAGGGCTCTGCGGGGAGCTATTAGCCCGGCAACAGCACGGTGTTGACGACGTGAATTACACCATTCGACTGGAAGACGTTCGGGATCGTCACAGTCGAGACACCGCCCTTGGCGTCGACCAACTGCACCTTGCCGCCAGCCTTCTTCACCGTCAGCGTTTCGCCGGCAACGGTTGTGAGCTTCTGACCATCCTTCAGGTCGGCAGCAGCGACACGGCCCGGGACAACATGGTATGTCAGAATCTTGGTCAAGGTCGCCTTGTTCTCCGGCTTCACCAGTGTCTCGACAGTGCCCTTCGGCAGCTTGCCGAATGCCGCGTTGGTCGGAGCGAATACGGTGAACGGACCTGCGCCCGACAGCGTATCAACGAGGCCTGCAGCCTTCACGGCGGCAACGAGCGTGGTGTGATCCTTCGAATTGACCGCATTCTGGACGATGTTCTTCGACGGATACATCGGCGCGCCGCCGACTTGAACCGTCTTCTCTTTAGCAAAAGCAGGCGCAGTCACCGCACCGGTCACGAGCAGCGCACCGAAGGCGGCCGCAGACAACATTGCAATACGCTTTGACATTGATCGTCTCCCGATTGAATTGATAAGGAACTCCGGCGGCCATCCGCCGAAAGCAACCACAGCGCTGCGACATTCGCAAAAGTGCGGTCGCTTAACCGATGCGGCAACTACGCCACGGGCACGGGAAAGGTTTCATGAGTTGCGCGCGCAGATTAAAAATTGAAAATACCTAACGCAAATGAAACCATCGATCTGCACGTGCGTATTTTTCCGTTATTGTTTAGTACCGCGGTTCATCGTTCAAAATGGAAATTGGTCAAGCATCCAACGCGTGGCAACGTCTGGTTTCCTTTTGCCATGATCGCGATTTTGGTCATCGTCGGATCGGTGATCGTTCGGCTGGTGGTCTGACATGGACAGATCTGACATGGACAGATCTGACATGGACAGAAGGGGCGTCGATCAAACACCGCTTCAGCCGAAAACGGCTTGAAAAGTACGGCCTGAAATCCTTTCGCGTATACAGGCCTTGCCGATCGTGTTTCGGCAAACCCTGCTGTCACTCCGGCGGCTATTTGCCGGTCGCGGAAATGCCAAGGTTAAGAATTGGTTAACGATCAGTTAGCCCCGGCTAGGGGTGGTTTCTCGCCAAAAACCCGATTTTGGCCGTGATTGCAGCCTCTTTGGAGGCTTCCCCTGCCCGGTGAGGTTACTTATAACCCCGAATAACCCCGAACGTGGGCTTCGCCGCGCTGAACCTCACACATCGCCGGACCATTGAATGGCCAAGACAATCTACGTGCTCAACGGACCGAACCTCAATCTCCTCGGTACCCGTGAGCCCGAGACCTACGGACGCGCAACTCTCAAGGATGTCGAGGCATTATGCCGGGACACAGCGGCTCAGCACGGGTTTACAGCTGACTGCCGCCAATCCAATAGCGAAGGTGAGCTGATCGATTTAATTCATGAGGCGGGCACGAAGCAAGCGGCGGGCATCGTGATCAATGCAGGCGGCTACTCCCATACATCGATCGCCATTCACGATGCGCTGACCGGCGTGAAATTGCCGACGGTGGAAGTGCATATCACCAATGTCCACGCCCGTGAGCCGTTTCGCCATCATTCGTTCGTAGCCAGGGCAGCATTTGCGACGCTCGCCGGGTTTGGCATCGACGGTTACAGACTCGCGATCAATGGTCTCGCAGCACGCATCGGCGCTGCCGCGAAATCGTAAAGTTCGACATCCATGATGCAATATTCAGAAAGTTTCGGATCGACCCATGGCACGCCAGCCGCAAGACAAGTCTTCCGCATCGACCGAGGAAGCGAGCGCATCAAAAATGTCCAGTGAACGCGAACTGGTTCGCGAACTCGCGGCCCTTCTCGACGAGACCAACCTTTCGGAAATCGAGATCGAGCGTGCCGGTTTGCGCGTGCGTGTTGCGCGTAACATCTCGATTGCAGCGATGCCAGTGGCTCATGCTCAGAGCACCGCCGCAGCGACCGTTGTTGCTGCCGCTGCTCCTGCTGATACGGCGAGACATCCGGGCACTGTGCCGTCGCCGATGGTGGGCACCGCCTATATGGCAGCAGAGCCTGGCGCAAAACCGTTCATCGATGTCGGCAGCAAGGTGAAGGCCGGCGATACCTTGCTCATTATCGAAGCCATGAAAACGATGAACCAGATCCCCTCGCCGCGTACCGGCACCGTGACGCAGATTCTTGTCGAAGACGGCCAGCCGGTCGAGTTCGGCGAGCCACTCGTCGTCATCGAGTAACCACAAACGGTCAGCCGCAAGGCGCTCATGTTCGATAAAATTCTCATAGCCAATCGCGGCGAGATCGCACTGCGCATCCTGCGCGCGTGTAAGGAGCTCGGTATTGCCACGGTGGCCGTGCACTCAACCGCCGATGCGGACGCGATGCATGTGCGCCTCGCTGACGAGAGCGTCTGCATCGGCCCGCCGCCGTCGAAAGACAGTTATCTTAACATTCCCGCATTGCTGGCCGCCTGCGAAATCACCGGCGCCGACGCGGTGCATCCCGGCTACGGCTTCTTGTCGGAAAATGCGCGCTTTGCCGAAATTCTCGGCGACCACAATCTGCATTTCATCGGTCCTAAGCCTGAGCATATCCGCCTGATGGGCGACAAGATCGAGGCCAAGCGCACAGCGAAAAAACTTGGCATTCCCGTCGTGCCGGGCTCCGACGGCGGCGTCGGTCCCGAAGACGATGCAATGGCGATTGCGCGCGAAATCGGTTTCCCTGTCCTGATCAAGGCGGCAGCCGGTGGCGGCGGACGCGGCATGAAGGTGGCGCAAACCGAGGCCGACCTGATCACCGCAATCCAGACCGCTGGCTCCGAAGCCAAGTCTGCATTCGGCGATGCATCAGTGTACATGGAGAAATATCTCTCCAAGCCGCGGCATATCGAAATCCAGGTCCTCGGCGATGGTCGCGGCGGTGCGATCCATCTGGGCGAACGCGATTGCTCGCTACAACGCCGGCATCAGAAGGTTTGGGAAGAAGGCCCCTCGCCTGTGCTCGACGCAGCGGCACGTGCAAAGATTGGCGGGACCGTCGCCAAGGCGATGCAGGATATGAAGTATCTCGGCGCCGGCACGGTGGAATTCCTTTACGAGGACAACGAGTTCTACTTCATCGAAATGAACACACGCATTCAGGTCGAACATCCAGTCACCGAGATGATAACCGGCATCGATCTCGTGCTTGAGCAAATTCGCGTCGCCGCCGGCGGCGAGCTACCGGCACGGCAAGATGAAATCACGATCAGCGGCCATGCTATAGAATGCCGCGTCAACGCGGAAAACCCCATCACCTTTCGCCCCTCACCGGGCAAGATCACGCAATACCATCCGCCGGGCGGTCTAGGCGTGCGGATCGATTCCGCCGTCTATCAAGGTTATGTGATACCGCCTTACTACGACTCATTGGTCGGCAAGCTCATCGTTCATGGCAAGACGCGCGGCGAATGTCTGATGCGGCTGCGCCGGGCGCTCGACGAAATGGTGGTCGATGGCATCGAGACCACGCTACCTCTGTTCCGCAATCTGGTGCGCGAGCCCGGCATCATCGACGGCGACTACCATATTCACTGGCTTGAACAGTATTTGGCCGCCAGCGAACCGTTAAAATAATATCTAATATCCAGTTCCAGTCTTGGAACTTTGCCTCACACGCTGCGTTTTCTGTCTGCATAGATTGTGCACGACTGGTTATCCCCTTACGCCATCGAAGACATTTCGGAGACTTGTAGCACTTGGTGGGCGCACTTGCGTTGCGGCGGTTCGGCTCGTCGCAAATGGTCATTTTGTCACTTGGGCTTGCCGTGCTGATCGCAATCAGCGCGGCCTCGATTTTCTTTGTCTACAAGTCACGCGATGACGCGGACTGGATCGTGCATACCGTCGAGGTGCAGAATCAAATTGCGACGGTGCTGCTCGAAATCCGGCGTGCTGAAAGCGCGACCCGCGCCTACCTGCTGTCGCCGGGCCCGCAATTTCTGAGCGAATATGAAACAGCTTCGGCGTTGATCCTGCCCGCTGTCGACAAACTTGCCGAGCTGACCAGTGACAATCCCTTTCAGGTCCAGAACAGCATCAAACTCCGGCAAGCGATTGAAAAGCGTATGTCGGAGTTCGCACGCGGGATTGATCGTCTCAAAAACAACGATGTCGCCACCAGCATCGATGTCCTCCGCGGAGGCGACACTGGCGAGTCCGTTCAGGCGATCGTTGCAATTTCCCGAACCATGCGCGCTGAGGAAGACCGCCTGTTCGCGTTGCGCAACACATCTGCCGATCGAAGCCAGCAACTGGCGGCTATCGTCACTACTGCCGGATCTGGCATCGTCATCGCGCTTGCAGGTTTTTCGCTGATGCAAGTCCGGCGAGCATTCAGCGCGCGCGACAACGCCGAGCGCCAGTTGCGCGAGAACAACGCAAATCTTGAAACCACCGTGGATGAGCGCACCGCCGACCTGCGCGAGGCCAACGACGAAATCCAGCGCTTCGCCTATATCGTCAGCCACGACCTTCGCTCACCGCTGGTTAACATCATGGGTTTTACCAGCGAGCTTGAAGAACTGCGGGGCGATATTTTCCGGCGCATTGCCAGCAAAACCGCAATCGCAAGTGATGGCGAACGCGCGATCGAACCCGTCAACGAAGAACCTGTCCTTGAAGGAGAGGACAAAAAGCTTTCCGACGAGTTCACCGAAGCGCTCGGCTTCATCAAATCCTCGATCGGCCGCATGGACCGGCTGATTGGCGCGATCCTCAATCTGACGCGGGAGGGGCGCCGTGAATTTCGCCCGGAACACATTGACCTTAACGAATTTCTGCAAGGCATTGTCAGCAGCGTCGCGCATCAGGCGGCGGAGGCGGACGCGACGATCCGGATCGAGGCATTGCCAGACATCACTAGCGACAGGCTCGCGATCGAGCAGATTTTCTCGAACCTGATCGACAATGCACTGAAGTATCTCAAAGCGGGCAAGCCCGGCGACGTTCTGATCCGCGGCCGCGGCAAACTCGGCTTCGCCGTCGTCGAAGTGATCGACAACGGTCGCGGCATCGATCCGAAAGATCATCAGCGGATCTTCGACCTGTTTCGGCGCGCCGGCGCCCAGGACAGACCCGGTCAGGGTATCGGACTTGCGCACGTTCGCGCGCTGGTCCGCCGGCTTAACGGGACCCTGAACGTGACTTCCGAGCTCGACAACGGCAGTACCTTTACGGTGACTTTGCCGATCAACTGGACAGCAGAAAAAAGAGGAAAAGCCGCGTGAGTGTTCCTGTAAAAATTATCATGATTGAAGACGACGAAGGCCATGCGCGGCTGATCGAGCGCAATATCCGCCGGGCCGGCGTCAATAACGAGATCATGCCGTTTACGACTGGCACCGATGCGGTCAAGTTCCTGTTCGAGAAGGCCAATGGTGGCGGCTCGCAGGACGGCGAAGCGTTGCTGATCCTGCTCGACCTCAACCTGCCCGACATGACCGGCATCGACATCCTCAAGCGCGTCAAGCAGGACGCCAAGCTAAAATGCGCTCCGGTGGTGGTTTTGACCACCACTGACGATGCGCAGGAGATCAAGCGTTGCTATGAACTTGGGTGCAATGTCTACATTACCAAGCCGGTGAATTACGAAAGTTTCGCCAACGCCATACGCCAGCTCGGTCTGTTCTTTTCCGTTATCCAGGTGCCGCCGACACAATCATGACCGTGACCGCACCCACTCTACTCTACATTGACGACGAGGTGGCCCTCGCCCGGCTGGTAGAGCGCGGGCTGAAGAAGCACGGGTTTGTTTTCGAGCACGCAGCAGACGGGCAAACCGGTATCGCTCGGATCGAGCAAGGCGGCATCGACGTGGTCGCTCTCGACCAGCATATGCCGGGGCTCGACGGGTTGGACACGCTCGAGCGCATTCAGGCGATCCCCAATGCCCCGCCGGTGGTGTTTGTGACTGCATCGCAGGACAGCCGGATCGCCGTCACGGCGCTGAAAGCCGGAGCAGCGGACTATCTGGTCAAGGATACGCAGGGCCACTTTGTGACGCTGCTGCAAGTCGCAGTAACCGGCGCGCTGGATCGTGCGCGCCTGTTGTTGGCACGAGACGAGGCTGAGGCCGAAATCCGTGCGGCTCGCGACCGCTTCGAGGCGCTGGCGCAGGAGCGCGAGATGCTGCTGCGCGAAGTCAATCATCGCGTCGGCAACAGCCTGCAAATCATCGCCTCGCTGCTCAATCTTCAGGCGGGTTCAAGCCAGGACGAGGATGTGAAGGCCGCGCTGACAAACGCCATGGGCCGCGTCACTGCCGTATCGCAGGTGCATCGCCGCCTCTACACCTCGCACAACCTCAAGACCGTGATGCTCAATCAGTATCTCGAAGCCTTGATGGAGGACTTGCGCCGCTCGACCGAAGGCAACCGCATGTCGCAGCTCATATTGAAGGCAGTACCTGTCGAAATCGATCCGGACCGCGCAGTGGCCATCGGCATGATGATCAACGAACTCGTCATGAACGCTGTGAAATATGCCTATCCCGACGGCTCCGGTCCGATTCATGTCGAATTGCAGGTCCGCAACAACGACGTTGAACTGAGCATCACCGACAATGGCGTCGGGCTTGAGGTGAAGGCCGATCCGCGTTCGACCGGGCTGGGCCAGCGCATCATCAGCGCAATGGCGACAAAGCTTGAGGCCGCACTCGAACGCGATCCCATGCATAAGGGAACACGCATCGTCATCCAGTTTCCGCTCGTGCACGTGACCGAAGTCAGACAGGCCGCGAGCGCCGGCTGACGCGGTCGGTATCGAAGCCAGTATCGAGAGCCATCGATGTCCATTCCCGCACCGCTGCTGCCCGTTGTCCTTCTGTTGATGTCGAACGTCTTTATGACGTTCGCCTGGTACGGCCATCTCAAGTTCAAGGAGCAGCCGCTCTGGATCGTGATTTTCGCAAGCTGGGCGATCGCGCTGATCGAATATTGCCTTGCCGTGCCAGCCAATCGTTACGGCAGCGCGATCTATTCGGGCGCCGAGCTCAAGGCGATGCAGGAAGTCATCACGCTCTCGGTCTTCGCCGTATTTTCGGCGACGTATCTCGGCGAAAAATTCACACTGAATCACTTGATCGGATTCATCCTGATCGCGCTAGGCGCGTTCTTCGTGTTCAAGGGACCGATCCGGTAACATCGCCGATCCCAACGGGGTCGCGCGCATCCGGCCGGACTGCTACAACAGGCGCATGAGTTCGCGCGACCAGGCATCCAGCGAGATCACGCCAGAGGTTCTGCTGCGCGCCTATGCGTGCGGCATATTCCCGATGTCGGAGAGCGCCGAAGATCCATCGCTGTTCTGGGTCGAGCCCGAGTTTCGCGGCGTCATTCCGCTCGACGGCTTTCGTCTCGCGTCACGGCTGGCGCGAACCGTGCAGGGCAACCGCTTTGCGGTCACCGTCGATACAGCCTTCAATCGAGTTATCTCCGAATGCGCGGCTCCTGCGCCGGATCGCGAGGACACCTGGATCAACCGCAGAATCCGCGAGCTTTATGGCGCGCTGCACCGGATGGGCCATGCCCACAGTGTCGAGGTCTGGGACAACGGCGATCTCGCGGGCGGGCTTTACGGTGTCAGTCTGGGCCGTGCGTTCTTCGGCGAAAGCATGTTTCATCGCGCACGCGACGCCTCAAAGGTGGCACTGGTGCATCTGGTCGCACGGCTGGTTGCCGGTGGTTATGTCCTGCTCGACACCCAATACGTCACCGACCATCTGTTGACGTTCGGCGCGGTTGAAGTGCCGAGGCCACGTTATCGCCGCCTGCTGGACGCAGCCATTCAAGGCCACGGCAACTTTGCTGCCCTGCCCGTTGATCGCCCGGTCAGCGGCCCGGAGGCGCTGGCGGTGTTGCGACGCGAGACAGAGTGATTAGCCACGCATGATTTTGTTGAGTTCGCCGCCGGAAGCTCCGTTGCCAAGTCCGCCGAACGTGCCTTGTTCGGCCATCTCCTTCGCCGCGGCCAGAAACGCACCATAAGCAACGCGCGCCAATGAGCCGCCGACGCTGATCCTGCGCACGCCAAGTTCAGCCATCTCGGCCACCGAGTAACCTGGCGCACCGAGCAGCATGTTGACCGGTTTTGGCGCGACCGCCTTCACCACAGCGGCAATATCTTCCTTGGTGCGAATGCCGGGCGCATAGAGGCAATCAGCTCCCGCCTCCGCGTAGGCCACAAGCCGCTCAATTGTTTCCTTCAGATCCGGACGTCCAACGATAAAGCCCTCGGAGCGGCCGACCAGCATCGTGCTGTTGTCTTCGGAATCGATGCCCTTGCGTGCGGCTTTCATGCGTTCGATGGCCACCTCGCGTGGATAGAGCGGCGCATCCTTGTTACCAGTCGAATCCTCGATCGACAGACCCGCGACACCGGCACGTACCGCAGCGGCGCAGTTTTTTGCCACACCATCGCTCATCGCTGAAAACCCTGCCTCGAAGTCTGCGTTCACTGGTAAATCGCTGGCGTCGCATAGCGCCTTGACGTGAGCAACCACGTCATCCGCCGTCACGCCGTTGTCAGGTTTGCCGATCGACCAGGCGAAACCCGCGCTGGTCGAGGCCAGCGCCTTGAAGCCGAGATGCTGCAGCATCTTGGCACTTCCCGCGTCCCACGGATTGGGAATAACGAAACAGCCGCCCTCATGAAGCTTGCGGAATTGCGCGCGTTTCTCGGATGCAGTCACGGCCATGATAGATTTCCCCCGGCGGTCTTATTTTTGAGCGCGCATCACGTCACAGCATTCCGCGCCTTGGTCAATGTCCTGCCACGGGCCGCGTGGTCACAATGTGTTTGAAAACATGTCAGAGACTGCTGACAAAACGCGGCAGCACCGCTTATCGCATGAGCGGTCTACGGCAGCATTAACGGCAAAATTACCGGAAAGTTGGAAACGGATTACCGATTTGCGGCTGTTGCGCCTGCGGAGCCGGCCGCGGCGGCGGACGCGGCTGCTGCCGCTTCTGGGCCTGCGGCGGCGGTGGCGGCTTCGGCAACTCCGGCGCGGCATTCACGATCGTCTGCTGCGCGCCTTTGCAATCCGTCAGCCAGATATCGTAGATCGAGTGCTCGACACCATGCAGGCCGGGACTGGCCGCGAACATCCAGCCAGAGAAAATACGCTTCACTTCGCCTTGCAAGGTGATCTCCTCAACCTCGACGAAGGCATCGGTGTTGGCGGCTTCTGTCGCCGGGCGCGTGTAGCAGGCGCGCGGCTTCACGCGCAGCGCGCCGAACTGAACGGTCTCGCCCATCTCGGCATCGAAACTGATGATGCGACCGGTGATCTTGTCCAGCCCCGAGAACACCGCCTGCTTGTTGACGACCTTTTGCGCGGGCGGCTCGGTGACGACCTCGTCGCCGGGCTGCAATGTTGCGGGCGTCGGCGGCGCGGCGCGTGGCTGACGCTGTCCCGGCGGCAGACCGGGCAACGGATTCGGCGCAGCGGCGTTTGGAGCAGGAGACGGCGGTGCGATCGCAACGCCCGGCTGCGGAGGTTGTCCAGACGGTGCTGCGGTCGAGCCCGGCGGCGGGGCGAGCGGTTGATTCTGCACGGCTCCGGGCCGTGGCGCGGTCAAACCGGGCTGCTGCTGTGGGCGGCTGGGCAGCACACGCCCGCGAGGAAGATCCGGAACCGCATCCTCGTCATCGATCGGAGCCCCGCCCCGCGGAATATCGGCTGGCGGCCGGAACAACGGCTCGAAAATATTGCCGAGCTGCGCCGACGCCGGAGGCGCAAACGAGACGGCAGCGAGTGCTGCTGCGGCGACGGCAATCAATGCGGTTCGTTGCATCTGTGCGGGTTCAATCGGCGAATCAAACAACCACGCCAGTTTACGCCGCTGGCGACGCATTCGGTTAACATGGCGAATGCGGCTAGGAAAGGGCGGCAGGCGTCTGACACATCTCGCCAATCCCGGCAAAGCTGCTCGCTGCACACGAGCCATGCCCATGGCTGCGACATGTCGCACTGGCCACGTGTTTTCGGGAATGGGATAGTCGGAATGGAACCGGCCAAGACTTGAACTAACGAGACTTAAACTAACAAGACTTGAACTAAACGCCAAAACGAGAACGCCGGTCTATTTGGGAAGGACACCATGGACGTCAGGGACGGAATCCGCCTCGACGGCAAGGTCGCCGTCGTCACCGGCGCCGCCGGCGAAATCGGCACTGCAACGATTCAGCTCATGGCGCTGCGCGGTGCGCGCATCGTTGCTATTGATCGTAATCAAGACGCGCTCGCGAAGGCTGTCGCTACCCTGCCCGCAAACGCGGAAGCCATCAGCCTCGTCGCCGATGTAACGAACGAAGACGATGTGGAGGGTTATGTGCGCAAGGCGGTTGAAGCCGCCGGCACCATCGACATCTTTTTCAACAATGCGGGCATCGAGGGCGAGATCGCACCGATCACACACTACCCGATCGAAAGCTTTAGGCGGGTGCTCGACGTCAACGTGGTCGGCGTCTTCCTCGGTATGAAGTACGTGCTGCCTGTGATGCTGAAGAATAACACTGGCAGCATCATCAACACGGCGTCAGTGGCCGGACTGATGGGCTCGCCGGGCGTCGCGGTCTACAGTGCGAGCAAGCATGCGGTGATCGGGTTGACCAAGAGTGCCGCCATCGAGGTCACCGGCACCAATGTGCGCATCAATTGCGTCTGCCCCGGTCTGATCGACAGTCGCATGCTGTCGTCGATCTTCGAGGGCCGCAATCCGGGCAAGCAACAGGCGACCGCGACCAAAGCTATCGAACGCATTCCCGCCAGACGCCTCGGCCTGACCTCCGAGGTCGCGTCCGTCGTCGCTTTCCTTGCCTCCGACGAGGCGCGCTATGTCTGCGGCGCTTCGTACACCGTTGACGGAGGGCGGCTTACGAGCTGATCTTCATCTTAAACCTTTACATGAAAAGCAAGGATCAACCCCTCCATGCCCGTCGTTCTCGACCCCGACGCCGCTTTCGTCCTCAACGCTTTCCGCGAAGCCGGCCGGCCAGCCTACGAGACGCTCACGCCACCCGAAGCTCGCGCCTTCTATCTGGCCGGACGGCTTGTCACGCACCCTGAACCGCCCGAGATGGCGTCAGTTCAAAACACCACCATCCCCGGCCCCGGCGGACCGATTCCGGTACGCATCTACACGCCGAAGATATTGCGCAAGACCAACGGCCTCGCACCAGCCCACGTATTCTTTCACGGCGGCGGCTGGGTGATCGGCGACCTCGACTCGCATGACGTGGTATGCCGCACGCTGGCGCGCGATGGCGAGACCATCGTGATCTCGGTCGACTATCGCCTCGCGCCCGAGCACAAATTTCCCGCCGCGGTCGATGACGCCCTCGCCGCGACAAAATGGATTTCCAGTAACGCTAAAAGTTTGGATATCGATCCGTCGAAGATCAGCGTTGGCGGCGACAGTGCTGGCGGCAATCTCGCCGCCGTCGTCTCGATCGACGCGCGGCAGCACGGCCCGAAAATTCAGGGACAGCTTCTGATTTACCCCAGCACTGATTTCGCCATGACGCATCCCTCCCACAGCGAGCCAGAGACAAGCTGTCTCCTTACCCACAGCGTCATCCGCTGGTTCCGCGATCACTATTTCAATTCGCTGGCCGACGGCGATGACTGGAGGGCGTCGCCTGCGCGCGTCACCGATCTGAAAGGACTGCCGCCGGCTTATGTGCTCACGGCCGGCGCCGATCCGTTGCGCGATGAAGGCGACGAATACGCCCAGCGCCTGAAGGATGCTGGCGTGGCCCTCGCTTACAAAACCTACCCCGGCCAATTCCATGGCTTCATCACCATGGGCAAGCTGCTCACCAAGGCGAACGGCGCGCTCAAGGAGATGGGCGACTGGCTGAAGGCCCTCGGGTGATCGACCGGTAGCAAACCCGACCGCAATGTCGGTCGGGTACGTTCAGGGAGCCGTCGACTCGACGGGAATTATTCAGCCGGAGTCCACGGCTGATAATCGCCGGTGGCTTTCGGGCGCTTGCCCGTCGAAAGCGTTGAGCCCGACGGACGATACGCACCGGCGGTGCCCGTCATGTTGGGCTGATGCGGTTTCTGCCACTCGCGCGGCGTATAGGTCTCTTCGGTCGGCGGCGTATCGACCGTGTGATGCATCCAGCCATGCCAAGATGGCGGAATGCGCGTCGCTTCAGCGTAGCCGTTGTACACCACCCAGCGCCGCTGAAATCCGAGAGTCGGGTCGACCTTGCCGCCCTTGGTCCGGTAATATTTATTACCGCCCTCGTCCTCCCCCACCAGTTCGCCAAACCGCCAAGTCCAGAGCTGCGTGCCAAACGTCTGGCCGCTCCACCAAGTGAAAAACTTCAGGAAAAACTGCTTCATTTGCGGGAATCCAAGCGCTCACTGACAAACTGTGATGACACCGGCATTCAAAATTGTCCAGCTTTGGGCAGAGTAACACGATGGTTACTTCACCGCCCTGCGCACCACGATTTCGTCGTAATCCATTCAGGCATTGTACAGCCGCAGGACATCACCATGTGCGCTACGGGACAGAATCTTGGGACGGCACGGAACGCCTCGTCGCCTCATTCGTTTTCGGCGTAGTCCCCTTTTTTTTTGGAGCCTAGCCCTATGTTCAATGTAAAAATTCTCGGCGCAGCCGCCTTGTTGGCTATTGCGCCTGTGCTCGTCAGCACATCGGCCGATGCCCAGTTCAAGGGCCGCGGTGGCGTGCGCGCGGTTTATGGCGGCGGAGGTTTTAACGCCGGTGCTGCCGCAGCGCGCTTCAATGCCGGCCGCGGATTTGTAGGCCGTCCAGCAATCGCAGGCCGCCCCAGTGGTTTCGTCGGGCGTCCCGGCTTTGGTGGTGGCGGACGCCGCTTCATCGGACCGGGCATCGGCTTTGCGGCTGGCGCGCTCGCGGGCGCCGCGCTGGCGTCGCGGCCGTATTACGGCGGTTATGGCTACGGCTACGGCCCAGGTTATTACGGCTACACCGATCCCGGCTATGTCGTGGACAACGGCTATGTCGAGGACGAACCGGTTGTCGCAGTACCGTCGCAGGTCTCAGGCGATGACGATGCGTATTGCGGTCAGCGCTACCGGTCCTACGATCCGCGCTCAGGCACGTATCTGAACAACGACGGCAATCGCTATCCCTGTCCGTAACTCCGGCTTCCCCCAAGCCAGTTGCGAACAGTAAAGAACGCACGGCGCTCCCCCCGCGCCGTGCGTTTTATTTTGACAAGATTTTTAGCGCTAGGATCGCATCGCGACTGCGACGCCGCCGACGGTGAAAACAAGCACCACGATCTCGCGCAACCCGAGCGGCTCGCTCAGCATCAACGCCGACGCCGCCACGCCGATCACCGGCACCATCAACGTGCCAATCGAGGCGGTCGATGCGGGCAGCCGCGCCAGCGCGGCAAACCAGCACACATAGGCGACGCAAAACTGGATCACCGTCAGGTAGAACATCGACAGCCATCCGGCCGCTGACAGCGACGTGAATGACGGTCGCTCGACTACGAAACCCGCAACTGCCACTGGAAGGCACCCGAGCCCGATCTGCCAGGCCGATAGCGCCAGCGGCGGCATCGGCAAAGGAAAGCGCTTGAGCGCAACGGTTCCGGCAGCAACGCAGATCGCCGCAGCAAGCGCCAGCAAGACGCCCGGTAGCGTACTGGCGCTAACGTCAATCCGCGTGGCGCCGATCAAAATCACGATCCCAGCCAGAGCGACTGCCAGCGCCAACCCACGCAAAAGCGAAATCCGCTCGCCGAGAACCTTCCACGCCATCAGCGAAACCCAGATCGGTACGCTGATCGCGATCACTGCTGCTTGGCTTGCCGGCAGCCAGACCAGCGCAAGGCCCATCAGAGAGACCCAGCACGTGATCGTCAGCAACGAGATGCCGATCAGGCGCGGCCAGAGGTGACGCGGCACGCGCAGATCCTGCTTCAGCGTGAGCGCGGCCAGCGCCAGCAGCGCAGCGCCGACCAGACCCGCAAGTCCGCGCGACGCCAATGGCGGCCACTCGGACAGCAGGAATTTCATCACCGGAAAATTCAGCCCCCAGCCAACCGAGGTGGTGGCGAGGAACAGAAGTCCGGCGGGCGTGATCGCCTGCGGCGTTACGCGGAAGAAGGTTGGCGATGACATGCTAGTCTGCGTCCTTATCACACGGCTCAGGATCGCGCAGCCAGCGCGACGCCGCCAATGGTGAGCGCAAGCGCCGTGATCTGCACGACGCCGAGCGGCTCGCCGAGTGCCATCGCCGAAACCAGCACGCCAATCACCGGCACCAGCATCGTGCCGATCGCAGCCACCGACGCGGGTAGCCGCTCGAGTGCGGCGAACCAGCTCATGTAAGCGACGCAGAGCCCTCCGAACGTGGTGTAAACCATGCACGCCCATCCGGTTGCCGAGAGCGCCGACAACGATGGCCGCTCGAACGCAAGGCCGAGCAGCGCCACCGGCAGACAGCCAAGTGCAAGCTGCCAGGCCGTAGATGTCGCAGCGGGTAGTTCGACCGGAAAGCGCTTGAGAAAGATCGTGCCGAGCGCAAACGCGATCGCGCCGGAGAATGCAAGCCCGACGCCTGGCAGTTTCGCGATGCTCGCGTTGATGCCGCTTCCCGAGAAGAGAATGAGCAAACCTGCGAACGCCATCACCAGCGCCAGCACGCGCGCGATACCCAGCCGTTCACCGAGCAGCGGCCAAGCGAGGAGCGCGGTCCACACCGGCATGGTGTAGGCAATCACCGCCGCTTCGCTGGCCGGCAGCCATAGTAATGCCAGCCCCATCACCGCCATCCACATCGTGACGTTGAGAAACGCCGAGATCGCAAGACGCATGCGCTGCCCCGGCGGCACATAAAGGCTTTGCCCGCGCAGCAGCGCATACGCCGCGAGAGTCAGCCCGCCAACGAGGCCGGCCAGTCCGCGCGCCGGCAGCGGCGGCCATTCAGAGACGATGTACTTGTTCACGGGCCAGTTCAGACCCCACGCCACCGAGGTGATGAGGATGAACAGGATGCCAAGCGGCGCGATGCGCGGCCGCGCGGCGGGCTGGGAGGATGTGGTCATGAAAGGAAGTCCGGCAGGTTGGATACGGAGGTTACCGGACGATTCCGCCTGTCGCCATGCGGGTTAGGACAGGGCTTCCCTGCATTCGCAAGAACATGGACGGACCATCCGTCATAAGCGCTTCATGGTCGGTCGCTACATCCCACGCACTGTCCGGTCCCCGCTTGCCCGATTCTGGTAGCGCTATCGGCTGTCCGCCTTGCCCTCCCCGAGTCGCCTCGGCGCAAGTGATTTATTCGCCGCGGAACTGCCCTGTGAAGAGCGGGCGCAGCTTCAAAAATCACCCTCGCGAACAAATTTTTTGCTTCCCGAATCTCTCAGGACTCACCGATACTTGGCACCGGCGGGACAGGAGCTCCGCCCCTGTTTTTCCCGAAATTCCACCATATTTAGTATTTGATTCAGGAACCCGTACTATTCCTTGACGGGCGCAACGGAGTCGTCCTAGCTTTGATCCGCTCGACGCTGTCGGTTC
>JAKFUP010000189.1 GCA_021732625.1 Hyphomicrobiales bacterium | reverse complement strand
ATGCCGACGCCGTCAACGCGACGGCTGTTTTCAAGGACGGCCGCGTCGCGACCGCGGGCGCCGATGGCCGCATTGCGATCTGGAGTCCGGGCAAGCAGCAGCCCGACGCAGTACTTGAGGGCCACACCGCGCCGATTGCAGCGCTTGCGCTCTCGCCCGACGGCTTAACTCTCGCCTCGGCGGCGTGGGATCATACCGTGCGGCTCTGGCCCCTCGCCGGCGGCGCAGCGCGCGTGCTCGAAGGACATACGCAGAATGTCAACGGCGTCGCGTTCAGCCCTGACGGCAAGACGCTCATCAGCGTCAGCTATGACCTGACTGTCCGGATCTGGCCTCTCGACAGCACTGGCTCGCCGTCCATCGTCACTCTGCCAGCGCCGCTCAATTCTGTTGTCGTGTCCGGCGACGGAGAAATCGCAGCCGCAGGCGCAGATGGCATAATCTATTTTCTCACCGGCACTGGCAAAGCCAACGGCGAGGTTGCCGCAGGAGCCATCCCGGTGATCGCGATGGCAATATCGAAGGACGGCGCACTGCTCGCCGCGGCAGATGTGCGGGGATCGGTCGCGATCGTCGACCGGAAGGCGCGTGCCCTTGCCCGCCGGCTCGTTGGACCAGGACTTCCAGTGTGGTCAGTGGCGTTCATGCCCGACAACGCCACGCTGCTCACCGGAGGCGCGGATAGCATCGTCCGGCGCTGGAATGCGCTTACGGGTGAAACTATCGGATCGACTCTTCTGGAAAATCCAAATGACCCACTTGCTGCATATGCCGGCGACCGCGGTGCAGAGATTTTTCGCGCGTGCGTTGCTTGTCATGCGCTCGCGCCGGATCAAGGCAACAAAGCCGGCCCGACGCTATCAGGAATTTTCGGGCGGAAGATCGCTACGTTACCGGGCTATAGCTTTTCCGAACCGCTGAAGAAGCTCGATATCGTCTGGACGCCGGAAACGATCTCAAAACTGTTTGAAATCGGCCCTGCCGCCTACACGCCGGGCACAAAAATGCCGGAACAAATTATCAGTGCGGAGCAGGATCGAAATGCGCTGGTTCAGTTTCTCGTGCGCGTGACAAAGAGGTAGCCCCTTCGCAACCTGCAGCCACTGTGGTGCCCATATGACTGACAAAAAGTGTAAACCCGTCGTGACCGGCCTCCACTGAGTGGTCCGGTTGGAATGTTAGCATGAGCAGATCGGGCAATGTCTGGGATAATGCGGCGATGGAAAGCTTCTTCTCGTCGCTCAAGACCGAGCGCATCGTTCGTAAAGTCTATCGTACCAGGAACGAGGCCAAGGCGGATGTATTTGACTACATCGAGCGGTTCTACAATAAGATCCGACGTCATTCGACGATCGGATACGTCAGCCCCGTTGAGTTCGAAAGGAAGCTGGGGTTAGCTTAACCTGCTGTCCACTCAATCGGCAGCAGCTCAGAGAAAATTCTCTAAAAGCTGGACTGGGTGGCTGGGGAACCTGGATTCGAACCAAGACAAACAGAGTCAGAGTCTGTTGTGCTACCGTTACACCATTCCCCAAGGTCACTTATCCGACGTTGCCCCAGAATGAGGGGCGCCGGGCTGCGAAACGCTGAAATCGCCTCGCCCTTCTATCCGTCACATTACGGCCTTGGCAAGCTAGCCTCCATCATGAAACCCCCAAACTTTCAGGCTGAACGCTCCGGCAGTCCCAGAACAACGCGTTCCATCCCGTTCAGACCAAGGCATCCGCGCTGGTAAATCTGCGCTGGAAAGATGAGTGAGCTTTGATCGGGCACCCCCAAGTATTATGGAACCTAGACTGGCAACAAAAGCGCGAGCAACAGAATAATGCAATTATTGGATGCATTTAGAAGCCTGCAGTCTTTAACCGTTTATGCAGCAAAAGAACCGATAATTCGGGATTACAGCATCGCGTCTGCCAGGCACCCACTTAATGACCAACGCATTCCCGCCCACGCAATTCGGACGTGTAATTTCAGTCCGCGGTTCGCTCGCAAGAATTGGCTTGCATGAAGCAAGCAGGCTCACTCAGCCGGAACTTCGCGCCACCGTCGGGCGATTTGTTTCGATCCAGACCACGAGTTCGGTCATCATCGCAATGATCACCGAAGTCTCGTGCGAAAACTTGCCCGTGGCAGATCGCTACATTGCGATCCTTTCTGTCGACCTACTTGGAGAAATCTACACGTCGTCCTCGGGTCCGCGTTTTCAGCGTGGCGTCACCAGCTATCCCACGATCGGCGACGAAGTTCGCATGATCACCAATGAAGAGCTGCGCACCGTCTATGCACCGACTCAGTCTGATCAGATCAACGTCGGCCAGTTGCAGCAGGATTCCTCCGTGACGGCCTACGTCAACGTCGAGGAAATGCTGAACAAGCATTTCGCCGTGCTGGGCTCCACCGGCGTAGGCAAATCCACCGGCGTTTCGCTGCTGCTGAACGAAATTCTGAAGACTCGTCCGAACCTGCGCATTCTGCTGCTGGACGTTCACAACGAATACGGCCGCTGCTTTGGCGCTCGCGCGCAGGTACTCAATCCGCGCAATGTGAAGCTGCCGTTCTGGCTGTTCAACTTCGAGGAGATCGTCGACGTTCTGTTCGGTGGCCGGCCGGGTATACCCGAAGAACTCGATATTTTGACCGAAGTCATTCCACTCGCAAAAACGACCTATACCCAGTATCAGAACTCCGATCGCGTCGGATTGAAGCGCGTCGATCCCCGCGCCAGCGGTTTCACGACCGACACTCCGGTGCCATACCGCCTGGTCGATTTGATCTCGCTGATCGACGAGCGCATGGGCAAACTTGAAAACCGCTCCTCGCGGATCATCTATCACCGGCTGATTTCGCGCATCGATGCGGTCCGCAACGACCCTCGCTACGCCTTCATGTTCGACAACGCCAACGTCGGGGGCGACACTATGGCGGAAGCGATCAGCAACTTGTTCCGCCTGCCAGCCAACGGCCGTCCGATGACGGTCATGCAACTCGCCGGATTTCCAGCAGAAGTCGTCGACTCGGTTGTGTCCGTGCTTTGCCGGCTGGCGTTTGACTTCGGACTGTGGAGCGACGGCGCCTCGCCGATGCTTTTCGTCTGCGAGGAAGCTCATCGTTACGCATCGGCCGACAGATCGATCGGCTTTGGCCCCACGCGCAAAGCGATCTCGCGGATCGCCAAGGAAGGGCGCAAATACGGCGTTTATCTAGGCCTCGTCACCCAGCGACCGGCAGAACTGGATTCAACGATCATCTCCCAGTGCAACACGCTATTCGCGATGCGGCTGGCCAACGATCGCGATCAGGCGCTGCTGCGCTCCGCGGTCTCGGACGCGGCTGCGAACCTGCTGTCTTTCGTACCTTCGCTCGGCACCCGCGAAGTGCTGGCCTTCGGCGAAGGCGTGGCTTTGCCCACGCGACTGCGATTCAAGGAAGTACCAGCGCATCAATTGCCGCGCAGCGAAGCGACCATTGCGTCGGCGCCATCGAGCAGTACGGGTTACGATATGCACTTCGTGACGTCGGTGCTTGAGCGCTGGCGCGGCGCTACAACCCATCGCGATATTCCAAACGATCCTGGATTTACTGATCGCCCGCTGGCGCGTCAGGGCCAGCCACCAAGTAGTGCTCCAGGCGGATTGGCTCCGCTTGCGCCAACTGCATCGGCTCTGCCAAGACCCGTGGAGTCCCCGATGCTGCAACCCTCTCTCGGTCTTGATCCCGATCGCTTCTCGCTCCTGAAGAAGCCGCTGCGCTAGTCACGCCGCGACGTTGCTCGCTTGCACGTGCGTGCGCCTCCGCTATGGTCCGGCATCGCGCACGGTTGCGCTGCCGGAATCATGATCATGTCGACAACTCCCATCAGCCGCTTTCCTGTTCCCGCAATCGACAAGCTGCCGCAGGACATCCGCGAGCGCATCCTCGGCGTGCAGGAAAAGTCCGGTTTCGTACCCAACGTGTTTCTTGCGCTCGCTTGGCGGCCCGATGAGTTTCGGGCGTTCTTTGCCTACAACGATGCGCTGATGGAAAAAGACAGCGGCCTCACCAAGGCTGAACGCGAGATGATCGTGGTCGCAACCAGCGCCGCCAATCAGTGTCACTATTGTATTGTTTCGCACGGCGCGATCCTGCGCATCCGCGCCAAGAATCCGTTGATCGCCGATCAGATCGCGAGCAATTACCGCAAGGCGGACATCACAGCACGTCAGGGCGCAATGCTCGACTTCGCGGTCAAGGTCGCTGTCAATTCGCAGGCAACATCGGAGCATGATTTTAAAGCACTGTGCGAGCATGGCTTCAGCGATGACGACATCTGGGACATAGCGGCCATTTCGGCATTTTTCGCGTTGTCGAACCGCATGGCGAGCGTCTCGGAGATGCGGCCGAACGACGAATTTTACCTCATGGGCCGGGTTCCAAAGTAGCTGTCAGACATGGCCGTAACGATTTTGCTTCTGGAACGCGGCTCGCGTTGCAGAATTGCCGGATCCCCTTATACGCTCTGGCTGTAACGCGTGGCCGTGGTACACTGATTTGATCCGTTGGAATTGGCGCGCATGAAAACCGATCGGCCGGTCATGGACATCACCGAACACCGCGTCCTGAAATTCAGGCCGCGGACATCGGCGCAACAGCTACGTGACGCCGGGCATAAAAGCCGCTATCTCGGCGGCGGTTCGGTGACCAACGATCTGTCGCAGTTTGAGCAAAAAGCGGACGAACCCGACGACTATCGCCACCGTATGCTCGCCAATGCCGTCGCGATCGCCTTTACGGCGGTGCTGACGGCAGTCGGCATTTGGCTTGCCGTGAAGATCGGCGATCTCCGCAATACCCAGGACTGCGTGCTAATGGGGCGCCGGGACTGCGGGCATATCTCTGCCCCCCGGTCCTGAACCGACTCCAGACCCGCCCCTGGCCTTTCCATGACCGTAGCGAGCCGCCATTGAACTCCGGGCGGTGCTCCTTTATACGAGCACTCAACTTCTGAACGGGAACCTGGCCAGCCGCCAACCTTTCCGCCTTTAGCGATGATATCGCCATAAATACAAAGGCTTAACAATGTCCTCTACATTCGATGAGATCGCATCGATCATCGCTGAAACATGCGATATCCCGCGCGAAACGATCACGCCGGAAAGCCATGCTATTGACGATCTCGGAATCGACAGCCTCGACTTCCTCGATATTGCGTTTGCCATAGACAAAGCGTTCGGCATCAAGCTGCCGCTTGAGAAGTGGACGCAGGAAGTCAACGACGGCAAGGCGACTACCGAACAGTATTTCGTGCTAAAGAATCTCGCCGCTCGCATCGACGAGTTGGTCGCGGCAAAGGGCGCGTAACGCCCGGGATCATGCACCTCGAATATTTTCACCTGATCGATCGTATTGCCGCCATCGATCCCGCGGCGCGGACGATTGTTGTAGATGCTATCGTTCCGCGCGAAAGCACGATCTTCGAGGGCCATTTTCCGGGCCATCCGCTGATGCCCGGAGTGCTGCTGATCGAGGCGATGGCGCAGACGTCAGGCTGGCTTCTGATTGCAATTCTCGGTTTCCAGCGCATGCCGTTTCTCGCAGCGGTCAAGGAAGCCAAGATGCGGACGTTCGTCACACCGGGCGAAGCGCTGCGCATAGATGCCAGTGTCATTCACGAAGGCTCCGGCTTTGCAGTGACGGAAGCAAAAATCGGCGTCGGCGGCAAAACGGTATGTAACGCGACACTTACCTTCCGTCATGCGCCCTTCCCCAACCCGGACATGCGCGGTCACATGGAAGCCATGGCGAAACGCATCGGATTTCCCGAGCAGGCAATCAATCATGACTGAACGGGACGCTACAAAGCGCGAGGCATGGATCACCGGGATTGGCATTGTCTCATCGCTCGGCGAAGGCCTCGAAGCGCATTGGGACGCGCTTCAGAACAAATCGATGAATGTGGATACCACGTCGTTTGCTCCTTACGTCGTACATCCGATCGCCAAGCTGAACTACGATCTGCAGATTCCGAAGAAAGGCGACCAGCGCCAAATGGAAACCTGGCAACGGATCGGAACCTATGCAGCAGGCTTGGCTCTCGATTCCGCCGGTGTGAAGGGCAATCAGGATATTCTGGCGCGAATGGACATGGTTGTAGCGGCTAGCGGCGGCGACCGAGACCTTGCCGTTGACAGCACGATCATGAATGCAGATGCGCGCGGTAACTCACCGCCAGGATACTTCAACGAGCGCTTGATGAGCGATTTGCGGCCAACGCTCTTCCTTGCACAATTGTCGAATCTGCTGGCAGGCAACGTCGCCATTGTGCATGGCGTGACTGGCTCGTCACGGACATTCATGGGCGCGGAAAACGCGGGTGCCGACGCTGCCAAAATTGCGCTGGCCCGCATCGAAGCAGGACAGAGCGAGATTGCTCTTATCGGGTCGGCACACAACTGTGAACGCAAAGATCTGCTGATGTTGTTCGAGTTCGGTGATTACAACCTCAAGAGCGGGTATTTACCCGTTTGGGCGCGCGGCGAGCACGGTGGCTTTGCGCTCGGTTCCGCTGGTGTATTCCTCGTGGTTGAATCAAAGGAACACGCACAGGCACGCGGCGCGAAGCCTCATGCACGCTTGTCAAAAGTCGTGACCGATCGTGCACACCGCAAAAGGAAATCGATTACTCCGACACTCGACGCGCTCTGGACGCAGATCGGCGCGTCATCAGGTGCCCATACGGCGATTCTGACTGGAGCAAGTGGCGCAAATTCCGTCACGACTGAAGAACGCGCATTCCTGGAAAAGCACCGCGGCATGGCCATTCGCGCCACCGGAACGGCATTTGGCCATACGGTCGAAGCCCAGTTTCCGCTTGGGATTGCTCTCGCGGCACTATCAATTTCGCACCGTAAGCTGTTTCCAGCTAATGACCCGACCGGACTTGAGGTGGAAATGGCAACCTCACCAGAGCAGATTGTGGTCGTGGGTGCCGGGCATTGGAGCGGCGAAGGTATGGCGCTCGTCGAAGCGGTCAACTGAGCAGCGAATGACGGAGAGCAAAATGACGGCCACGCGCGACAGATTCGGACGTCCCATTGTTGTCGTGACCGGAATGGGCATCGTGACTTCGCTCGGTGCAGGCAAGACCGACAACTGGTCGAAACTCGTCGCGGGTCAGTCCGGTATCCGAACCATTACCCGCTTTTCGACCGAAGGCCTGAAAACCACCATGGCCGGTACAGTTGATTTCATTCCCGTTGAACCGTTTTCGTCGGTTACTCTGACAGAACGCCTTGCCGATGCGGCGACGGAAGAAGCGATTGCGCAAGCCAATATTGGGAGCAAAGGCAACTTCCCGGGTCCACTGTTTCTTGCCGTTGCTCCCGTCGAGGTCGAATGGCACGCGCGGCAGGCACTCGCTCGCGCTAGCGCCGCTGCCGGCAATACCGATATCAACTATGATAACATTCTGCAGCAGAGCGGCGGAGGCCGCTACGCAGATTATCATCACCGCTTCATGATGGGATCGGTCGCTGACTATCTCGCCGACATCTTTGGCACCAAAGGTTCGCCGATCTCGTTGTCGACCGCATGCGCGTCTGGAGCAACTGCAATCCAACTCGGTGTCGAGGCAATCCGGCGGGGCGAAACCGATGCCGCGCTTTGCGTGGGGGCCGACGGTTCAGTCAGTGCTGAATGTCTGATCAGATTTTCGCTGCTGTCCGCACTTTCCACGCAAAACGATCCGCCGCAAGCGGCAGCGCGGCCATTTTCGAAAAATCGCGATGGCTTCGTGATGGCGGAGGGCGCCGGAGCCCTGGTGCTTGAAAGCATGGAAACGGCGATGGCGCGGGGAGCCAGCATTCTGGGCATCATCGCGGGTTGCGGCGAGCTCGCTGACTCGTTCCATCGCACCCGTTCCAGCCCCGACGGCAAGCCAATCATCGGTTGCGTGCGCAACGCGCTTGCCGATGCGAGCCTTGCTCCGGAGCAGATCGACTATATCAACGCGCATGGCACAGGTACGCCAGAGAACGACAAGATGGAATATCTCGGCATCTCCGCTGTATTCGGGGACTTCGCCAACAAGGTTCCGGTTTCGTCGAACAAGTCGATGGTGGGGCACACCATTTCCGCAGCCGGTGCGGTCGAGGCGATTTTCTCATTACTCACGCTTGAGCATCAGCGAATTCCGCCGACCATCAATTACGAAGTCCCGGATCCAGCGATTCCGTTCGATGTCGTACCGAACAAGGCTCGCGACGCAAAAGTAACTGCGGTGATGTCGAATTCATTCGGCTTCGGCGGCCAGAACGCCACACTGATTCTGACGCGCGAGCCGGTTTAGTTTACATCGTTGTGGTTGACGCTTTGGCCCGAACCGGCGATAGCCACCCATCAACTCCATAACCGACGACCAACGATGGGGACGGTTATGTTCCAACAAGCCCGCAGGGGAGATTAGTCGTCATGCGTGCCCTCACCCTCGTTGCCGATCGCCAGCTGACGATCGCTGATGTTCCTCCACCGGCTACACCGGGAGCGGGTGAAGTGCAAATCCGCGTCAACGCGGTTGCTTTGAACCATATCGATGTGTGGGGCTATCGCGGCATGGCATTTGCCAAGCGCAAGCTGCCGCTGGTCGTCGGAGCTGAAGCCTCCGGAGAGATCACAGCGATCGGAGCGGGTGTCGCACGCTTCAAACCTGGTCAACCCGTCGTCATGTATGGTGCGCTCACTTGCGGCACCTGCCCTGCATGCCGCGAAGGGCGCGATAACCTGTGCGAAAACGTGTCTGGCGTCATGGGGTTTCACGTCGATGGTTTCGCGCGCGAACTGCTCAATCTGCCGGAACGGCTGGTGATACCAGTCCCTGCAGGCGTCACTCCACGCGACGCCGCATGCGCCCCGATCGCGTTTTCGACCGTACAGCATATGCTGTTTGACAACGCCAGACTGCAGCCCGGCGAAACCATACTCGTTCATGCTGGTGGCTCAGGCATTGGTACTGTCGCGATCATGATGGCAAAAGCTATTGGCTGTACGGTCATCACCACTGTCGGTGACGATTCGAAGATCGAACGCACCCGCGCATTGGGCGCCGATCACGTCATCAACTATCGCAAGGACAGGTTCGAGCACGAAACGCGGAAGATCACCAAAAAGAAGGGTGTCGACGTTGTTTTTGAACACGTCGGTGCCGATACCTTCAACGGCTCGCTGTTATGTCTGAAGCGCGGTGGCCGGCTCGTCACCTGCGGATCGACATCCGGCCCGAGCACGACACTCAATCTGATGCAGCTGTTCCAGCAACAGTACCGCATCATTGGTTCGTTCGGCGCATCGAAGCGCAATATCGCCGAAAGTCTCGACAAGATCGCTTCGGGAATGCATCCGGTGATCGACACCGAAGTGCCGATCGAGGATGTCGCGGCTGCACTGAAACGCATGGAGAGCCGCCAGGTGTTCGGCAAGATCGTCGTCACGCTCTGATGCTGCGCCTGTTTCTCCGCATCCGTGCTCTGCTGCGCAAAATCGTCCGGCCGCCTTTCGAAGCGGTTCTCGGCGCCATTGCGGTCGGGGCTTTAAAGGCGACACGCTATTTCGATCCACAGCGTTCGGCCGACGCTTTTGCCATGCTCGCGCGCCGCGTTGGACCTTGGCTGCCCGAGCATCGCATCGGTCGCGATAATCTGGTTGCGGCATACCCGGAAAAGTCTGCGGCCGAGATCGAGACAATTCTCGGCGATGTTTGGGACAATCTTGGCCGGGTGGGCGCAGAGTTCGCTCATATGGATCGCATCTTCGAAGTCAATCTCGATGATCCCGCAGCAGGCCGGATCGAGTATTCGCCGCGTACCGGTGAACTGTTCGAGCAATTGAGAACCGACGGCAAGGGGGCGCTGATTTTTTCCGCCCATCTCGGTAACTGGGAATTGCCTGCTCTGGTTGGCCCCACATTCGATGTCGATACGGCGGTGCTATTCCGAAGACCAAATCTCGCCGCAGTCGACCGGGCCATACAGCAGGTGCGCGGCGTCAATATGGGCACTTTGATATCGACCGAACATACAGCGCCGCTGCGTCTGGCTCAGGCGCTCCGAGACGGCGCGCACGTGGGCATGTTGATCGATCAATTTCATGATCGCGGGGTACATGTCGACTTCTTCGGCAGGCCAGCGCGAACCAATACCATGCTTGCGCGCGTCGCGCGCCATGTCGATTGCCCGATTCATGGGGTACGCGTCATTAGGTTGCCGCAAAATCGCTTCCGGGTCGAACTGACTGAGGCGATTGAACCCGTGCGCGACACAACCGGCGCCATTATCGTCAAAGACACGATGCGAGAGATAAACGCGGTAATCGAAGGCTGGGTTCGCGAATATCCCGGCCAGTGGCTGTGGCTGCACCGGCGCTGGCGCAGTTACTAAAGATATCAGCGCCCCGTCTTAACCCGCGTCCACATTCGATTGATGACACGCTGCGTGGCACTATCCCGCGCTGTAATCACAAACAGCTTGGCCAGCGTATCTGCATCCGGATAGACTGTCTTGTCGGAGATGACCTTCTTGTCGATCAGCTTTTGACTGGCGAGATTGCCGTTGGCATAGCCGAGAAAATCCGAGTTCTTTGCCGCTATCTCCGGACGATTCAGGTAGTCGATCAGGAGATAAGCTTCATTTACGTTCTTCGCGTCGGCAGGAATCGCAAAGTTGTCGAAGAACATCTGGGCGCCGCTTTTCGGAATCGCATACCCGATCTCAATGCCGTTTTTGGCCTCCTCTGCCCGGCTCTGCGCCTGCTTGATGTCACCCGACCAGCCGACCACGAAGCAAATCTCGCCAGTGGCGAGCGCACTCAAATATTCGGAAGAGTGGAATTTGCGCACAGACGGCCGAACTTTAGCGACCAGATCGGCGGCTTTCTCAAGATCGGCCTGTTTGCTTGAGTTCGGATCAAGACCAAGATAGCCCAGTGCCGCGGGGAGAATATCGTCTGGCGAGTCCAACATGTGGACACCGCAGTCCTTAAATTTTGCGAGGTTCTCAGGCTTGAACACGATGTCCCATGAATCGATGATCGCATCAGAACCAAGAATTTTCTGAACAGTCTTGACGTTGTATCCGATACCCGTGGTGCCCCACATATAGTTGGCGGCGTACTGGTTACCCGGATCGTAGAGCGCAAGACGTTTCGTCACTTCCGGCCACGCATTGACCAGATTCGGTAGTTTCGACTTGTCAAGCTTCTGGAAAATGCCGGCCGCAATCTGGCGCTGAAGGAAATAAGCAGTCGGCACCACGACATCGTATCCGGACTTGCCTGCAAGCAACCGCGTCTCCAGCGTCTCATTTGCATCGAAGGTATCGTAAATGACCTTGATGCCAGTCGCCTTGGTGAAGTCTTCCAGCACTCCCGGCGCCATATAATTGGACCAGTTGTAGAAATTGACGGTTCGCTGCTGCCCGATTGCAGGTCCCGTCGCTATCGCAAGCAGGCCGCACGCAACGATGGCATTGATAGTCCCGCGGGCAAGCATCGGCGGCACTCCTCTTCACCCATGCAAAACGTGCGACAATCGCTCCAGCGCCATATCGAGCGTCGCGTCGGTCTTGGAAAAACAAAACCGCACCACAGACGTCACCGATTCTTCTTCGTAGAATGCTGAGACCGGAATTGCGGCGACTTTGTACTCGGTCACGAGACGCTTGCAGAACGCCTCATCTGTTTCGTTGAGGCCGAGCGGTGCAAGATCAACATTGAGGAAGTAAGTGCCCTGCGACCGCAGCACGGGAAATCCGATAAGGCTCAGACCATCCGACAGACGGTCGCGGCTGCGCGCCAGTTCGTTGCGCATCTGTACGAAATAGTCGTCGGATTTGCCAAGCCCATAAGCAACGGCAACCTGAAGATTTGGCGGCGTTGTAAACGTCAAGAACTGGTGCGACTTGGCCAGCACGCGCAGCAGCGGCGGCGCCGCGCAGATAAATCCGACCTTCCATCCGGTCAGTGAAAAGATCTTGCCCGCGGAGCCGATTTTTACCGTGCGTTCGCGCATACCGTCGAGAGCGATCAATGGAATATGGGCGCGGCCGTCGAATATGACGTGCTCCCATACCTCGTCGCAAATCGCGACCAAGTCGAATTCCTGACAGATGCGGGCCAGTAGCTCGAGGTCTTCGCGTGGGTAGACGACCGCAGCTGGATTGAGCGGATTGTTGAAGATCAGGAATTTGGTCTTCGGTGTGATCGCTGCCCGCAGGCGTTCTTCCGGAATGCGCCAATCCGGCGGCTCGAGCCGCACGAACTTCGGCACCCCGCCGCCGCGACGGATCAGCGGCGCGTAGGCATCGTAGAAGGGTTGGAACACCACAACTTCATCGCCGGGTTCAATCAGGCCAAAAATGCACGCAGCGATCGCTTCAGTCCCACCTGACGTCACCATCACTTCGGTCATGGGATCGAGCTTGATGCCGTGCCAATGCCCGTAATGCGTAGCAATAGCCTGCCGCAGTTCGGGAATGCCCATCATCGACGGATACTGGTTGTAACCGTTGACCACCGCATCAGCCGCTTTCAGACGGATATCCTCCGGACCGGGATGATCGGGAAACCCCTGTCCCAGATTGATGGCGTTAAGATCGCGCGCAAGCTGCGACATCGCATCGAAGATCGTATGCGGCAGGTTCGAAATCATGCGGTTCATGATACGTCAGCTGCCCACTTTGCCCGGCAGACCCGCAGCTTTCCAGCCAAGCATTCCACCGGCGAGATGCTTGTCGTAGGGAAACCCGGCTTCCTGCGCCGCAAGCGACGCGGTCACCGAACGCTTGCCGGAACGGCAGGCAAACACAATTTCCCTACCCGCCGGATCGGGAATCTCGCTCGGATCGAATCCCGACAATGGCAACACCACGCCATCAGGGTAGGCCTCCACCGCTACTTCGTTCGGCTCGCGAACGTCCACCAAAAGATATCGCCCGTCGGCGATGCCCGCGGCAACGTCTTGGGGCGCGAGATCATGAACGCGATGCGTATCGTCAGCCACCACAGAACCTCTGCAACCATTTGAGCCAAGCAACAAATTCGTCGTTTGCGCGACGAAAATCAAGCCGCCCGACTCTTCAATTTGGCTGGCTAGATGGTCACTTGAGTGCCCACCTCAACGACCCGCCCGGTCGGAATGTGGAAGTAACTGGAGGCGTCGTTGGCCGAACGGCTCATGGCGATGAACAGATGGTCCTGCCACATCGGCATGCTGGACTGGGCCGCAGGCTTCAGCGAACGGCGTGACACGAAGAACGACGTCGACATGATATCGAATTGCCAACCCACCTTGCGCGCGATCGCCAAGGCCTTTGGCACGTTCGGCGATTCCATGAAACCAAAACGCAACCGCACCAAGGTGAACCGTTCGCTCACCGTTTCCAGCTTGACCCGTTCGTTCAGATCGACGCGCGGTGTCTGCGCGGTTTCCACCGTCAGCACCACATTATGCTCATGCAAAATCTTGTTGTGTTTGAGATTATGCAGCAGTGCCGTCGGTACCGAACCCGGATCGCTGGTGAGAAAAACGGCTGTTCCCTGCACGATATGTGGCGGGCGTTTTTCGAGGCTGCGGATCAGATCGCGCAACGGCACCTCGGTCCGGCGAGTCTTCGCCATCAGCATTGAGGCGCCACGCCGCCATGTCCAAATCAGGACAGCTACCGCAACACCGAACAGAAGGGGCACCCATGCGCCCTCGAACAGTTTGAGCAGATTCGCTGCAAAGAACGTCATGTCGATAATGACGAACGGCACGATCACCGCGGCAGCGGTCGCTGCTCGCCAATTCCAAAGCTTCCAGATAATGACGAAGCCCATGATGCCATCCGCCACCATCGTCGTGGACACCGCAATGCCATAAGCCGACGCCAGCCCGCTCGAGGTGCGGAACAGCAGCACCAGCAGGATCACTCCAATCAGCAACAGCGTATTGACGCGGGGCAGATAGATTTGGCCCGCATGGGTTTCGGAGGTGAAACGCACCTCAAACCGCGGTAGCAATCCAAGCTGAACCGCCTGCCGAACCAGCGAGAAAGCGCCGGTAATGACTGCCTGGCTGGCAATCACGGTTGCGAGGGTTGCAAGGATAATAAGCGGCACGAGCAACGCGTCAGGTGCCAGACGGTAGAACGGATTTTCAACAGTTGCAGGGTTGGCCAATACAAGCGCGCCCTGACCGAAATAGTTTATCAGGAGCGCGGGCAACACAAAGTAGAACCACGCAGTTTGGATCGGCTTGCGGCCGAAATGTCCGAGATCGGCGTAAAGCGCTTCGCCGCCTGTCACAGCAAGGAAAACCGCGCCGAGCGTGATCAGGCCGATGGTGCCATGACTGCCAAGAAATTGCAGCGCATACCAGGGATTGATCGCATACAATACGGTCGGATCGTCGCTGATATGGATCAAGCCGAGAATGGCGACCGTGGTAAACCAGACGATCATCACCGGCCCGAACGCAGTCGCGATGCTCGCAGTTCCGCGACTCTGAATCATGAAAAGCGCGACGAGAATGGCGATCGTCAGTGGTACGACATAGTGCTGGAGGGCGGGTGCGACGAGCTTGAGCCCTTCTACGGCCGACAACACGGAAATCGCAGGCGTGATCATCGAGTCGCCGATAAACATCGCAGCGCCGATCACACCAAGAGCCAACAGCGGAAAGCTGCGCCGGCCGAGTGCGCGCTGTGCCAGCGCCATCAGCGACAGGGTGCCTCCCTCGCCGTTGTTGTCGGCGCGCAGCAGCACAATAACGTATTTCGCAGTCACCACGACGAACAGCGACCACAGGATCATCGACAGCACGCCGAGAACAATTTCACGCGATGGAGGGCCGCCGTGGGAAGCGTTGTGCACCGCTTCGCGAAAGGCGTAGAGCGGTGAGGTTCCGATATCGCCGAACACCACGCCGATACTGCCGAGCGTCAATCCCCAGAAACTGGAGGTAGCGGGCGCATCACCCTGGGCTTCGGTGCTGGTCTCACTGATCGCCATGCTGTCCCGAAAAGCGCTTCGCTCTGGAGTTGGCCCTGTGCCGGTCGGCCGATAGGGCGCTCCGTTTGCCCGCTTATAGCACTTTTGGCAACCGCCAACGTGATGCCATGTACCGCAGGGTACGAGCAATTTTCGGGGGAAAACAGTATTGACTTCGGGCGGCTGCCCGCCCTCGCCCTACGGCTTGAGATTAGGCGGGAGCGGTGGATCTTCCTTCATGAGGGTGATCGTCACGCGGCGGTTAGCCGGTAGCGCCGGATCGTCCGGAAACAAGGGCTGGCTATCGGCCTTGCCCGATACCGCGAAAATATGGCTGGTCGGCAGGCCTTCGCGCTCGAGAATCTGGCGCACGGTATTGGCCCGGTCGGATGACAGATCGAACGCATCGTAGCCCGGCCGGATGCGGCTGTTGCCAGCCGAGGTGTGGCCAACAATCGAGACCCGGAGCGGCGTCGCCTTGAGTGGCTTGGCGAGCCGCTGAATCAGCAAGCGCGTTCTTTCATAAGGCTCCTTGGAGCTTTCGGCGAACATCGAGCGGCCGTCCTGATCGATAATCTCAAGATTGAGACCCTGTTTCGTCTCCTCGATCATGATGTGCTTGGAAATTTCGGTCAGTTCCGGCATGTCCTGAAGCGCCTGCCGCAGTGAGGCTGAGGCGAGCGCGAATTCGCGGTCGGTTTTCAGCCGCGCGCCGCGCTCGCGGTTCTGGTCGTTCTCATCCGGGGTCGGATTGTTGGAGGCTTCATCAGGCGTCGTATGTTTCGTATTTTTCAACCGCGATCGTGTCGGCAAACCATCCGACTCGATAATCCCCGAGAATCGGGAGTCGGTTTGAACGCCGAATGCTTCGCGCATCGAACCGGCGACGATTTTCAGTTTTTGCGAATCCTGAGTTGAGAACGCGACAAGCATCACGAAGAAGCTCATTAACAGCGCCATGAGATCGGCAAAGGTCACGAACCAGCCGTGGCCGCCTGCGTGTCCGTCTCCGCGTTTCTTCTTGGCCATCTGCTGCTTCCTGCAACGCGTCTAGAGAATTATTACGCCGGAACCGGCTCGCCCTCTTCGTGGCGGTGTTTCTCGGGCAGATAGGCCAGCAGCATCTCGCGCACGAGCGCCGGGCTCTTTGAATCGCGGATCATCAGAATGCCATCGATAATCAGCGTTCGATTGGTGTCCTCGTCCATCAGCTTGACGTGAAGCTTGTCCGCGATCGGCGTACAGAACATGTTCGCAACCAGCGCGCCATAAAGCGTTGCCAGCAATGCAACCGCCATGAACGGTCCGAGCTTCGATGGATCGGACATGTTCGAAAACATCTGCACCATGCCGAGCAGCGTTCCGATCATGCCGAAAGCCGGCGCGCAATCGCCGATGGAGCGATAGATTTTGCTACCTTCTTCGAGATGCATAAGGAAGTTGTCGCGATCGCGTTCAAGGTTGTCGCGGATAAAGTCGAGATCATAACCGTCGGCGACGTAGCGAATTCCTTTGGCGAGAAACGGATCGTCGGTCTCGACCTTTTCAAGGCCGACCGGACCTTGCTTGCGCGCGATCTCGGCGATGCGGGCCAATTCGTCAACCATCTCGCGCGCCGAACCCCGGCGCAGCGTGAAGGCGAATTTCATGCCTAGCGGAAGACCGTGCAGCATCGCGGACAGCGGAAACCGGATCAGTGTCGCTGCGGCCGAACCGCCGAAAATGATGATGACAGCGTGGATGTCATAGAACATCCGAAAGTCGCCACCCATCAGGATCAGGGTACAAATCACGATTGCGCCGAAGATCAATCCGGCACCGGTGGCGATATCCATGAAACACTCCGACGCAACGCTTACACGCTACTGATTACAGGCAGCGACGCCGGTCATCCTGATCGGCGCCCGGAGACCCTAGCGTTCGTGCGATTAAGTTGGAGTAAAGGTTAGCTGCGCAACAGCGCGGCACTTGCCCTGGAAACCGAATTCAACCGATGGTGACGTCGTATTACGGGTCGCAAGCGGTATCCGCTAACGCATATCTGCGGATTTTAAACAGTCCGCTAACCATAAATCCGCCGAAGCATTTCGTCGCGCAAACGTGTTTGCGCTTCCGGGCAAACGGAACCAGTCTACTGAATCAATTGAGACGTGAAGGCCGATCTATCGGCGGTTCGACAGTCGTCGCGCCATAAGGCGGTTCAGCCTCAGACACGTCCGCACCACCATCAGCGGCAGTTTTTGCTAACTCTGCCTTTCGCGCATGCTCGCGGTAAGCCATCCAGCTAATCGGAAGACAGAGCAAGTAAAGCAGCGATAGCCCGCTCAATAGTTGCCACGGATAGCTGACAAGGATGGCGATGAACAACACGACAAATATGAAGACGGGCAACACCATTTCAGGAGAAACACGGGTCCCCATCGTCTTGCCCGAAAAAACCGGCAACCGTGAAACCATCAGGAACGCAATCACCAGCGTGTAGATTGCAGTGATCGCGACAGGCAGCACGGCAACACCGATGAAAGACAGGTACATCGGCAGCAGTACGCAAATCGCTCCCGCAGGAGCGGGTACGCCGGTGAAGAAATTCGCCGCAAACGCCGGTTTATTCGGATCGTCCATGGTTGCGTTAAAGCGCGCGAGCCGCAAACCACCGCTAATGGCGTAGACCATAGCTGCGATCCAGCCGACGTTCTTCAATTCGTTGAGTTGCCAAAAATACAAGATCAATCCCGGTGCAACGCCGAAGTTGACGAAGTCGGCAAGACTGTCGAGTTCAGCGCCGAACTTCGATTGCCCCTTGATCAGCCGCGCCACACGCCCATCGATGCCGTCAAGCACGGCCGCGAAGACGATAGCCGCTAGCGCAAGCTCAAGACGCCCTTCGATCGCCAGACGTATGGACGTGAGGCCCGCGCAAAGCGCCAGCAACGTAATAACATTCGGTACCAGCATCCGCACAGGGATGTGGCGAAAGCGGCGGCGGCGAAGATCGTTGCGCGGAGGCTCTTGAGACATGTCCATCTCTTCGAATGCAGGCTCAACATAGCAATGTTCACCCTGCCCCGCCATTGTGGCGAGCAGGGGACATAACTCGAAATCTGGCTCCAGGCAGAGGATGGTTAATCGACGCGATAGGTCCGTCCGCCGTCGCCGACGCGAAAATCGGCCAGCACGGTCTCGCCCGCCACTGCCGTCTGGCCCTCGGAAACCAGCGGTTTGCCACCCTCCGGCAGGAACACATCCAGCCGCGAGCCAAAACGGATCAAGCCAAACCGCTCGCCCGCCGCCATTTCCTGACCCTCGCGCACGAATGAGACAATCCGCCGCGCTACCAAGCCTGCGATCTGGATCACGCCAATCCGCCCACCGGGGGTTGAAATCACCAGCGAGTTTCGCTCATTGTCCTCGCTGGCCTTGTCGAGTTCGGCATTGACGAACTTACCGGGACGATAAGCGATCCGGTCAATCCGTCCCGCAACAGGACTGCGATTCACGTGGCAGTTGAACACGCTCATAAAGATCGAGATCCGCGGCAACGGCTTGTCGCCGAGGCCAAGCTCGGCCGGCGGCACAGTCTGCGTGATCATGGAAACGCGGCCATCAGCCGGGGATACCACAAGCCCTTCCCGCGTGGGCGTAACTCGCACAGGATCGCGGAAAAATAGTGCGCACCAGACAGTGAGCGCCGTGCCGATCCAGCCCAGAGGCGTCCATATCCAGAACAGGATCAGGCTGGCCAGCGCAAAGCCGCCGATGAACGGATAGCCTTCCGGATGAATTGGGGGAATCTGCGCACGAACTGAATTGACGATCGACATTAGTTCACCGGTCCAAGGCCGCGGCAGGAATCGCCGCTTATACAATTCGCGAAACTACTCCGCGGCATCGGGCGTGACCAGCGGGCGAAACGCCTCTAAAGCCGTTTCGGCGGGCTCTTCGAGCGCTGGCGGGACGCGGTTGGGGGCAGCATCGTCGTCGCCGATCTTGGCGAGCTTCTCGCGCGCTTCCTGCGCCTCACGCTGCCGGTTCCACATGCTAGCATAAAGCCCGCCCGCCGCCAGCAGTTGCAGATGCGTGCCGCGCTCTGTGATCTTTCCTTTGTCGAGAACGATAATCTCATCCGCGCCGACGATGGTGGAAAGCCGGTGGGCAATCACGAGCGACGTGCGATTGCGCGACACGCGCTCCAAGGCCTCCTGGATCTCATGCTCGGTATGACTATCGAGCGCCGAGGTCGCTTCATCGAGAACAAGTATCGGCGGCGCTTTCAGCACGGTGCGCGCGATCGCAACGCGCTGCTTTTCGCCGCCAGACAGCTTCAAGCCACGCTCGCCAACTTCGGTCTCGTAACCCTTCGGCGACATCCGGATGAAGCCATCGATCTGCGCCATCGCCGCCGCCTGCTCGACGTCGGCATCGCTCGCGTCCCAACGGCCATAACGGATGTTGTAACGAATGGTGTCGTTGAACAGCACCGTGTCCTGCGGCACCATGCCAATCGATGCGCGCAGTGACGCCTGCGTCACATCGCGGATATCCTGTCCGTCGATCGTGATCCGCCCGCCGCTGATATCGTAAAGCCGGAACAAGAGACGAGAAATCGTGGATTTGCCGGCGCCAGAAGGGCCGACAATGGCGACCGTCTTTCCGGCCGGAACCTCGAACGACAGCCCCTGCAGGATCGGCCGGTCAGCCTCGTAAGCAAACCGGACATCGTCAAACTTCACCACGCCGGCACTGACTTGCAACGGCTTGGCACCCGAGCGGTCCTTCACCTCCGGATTGCGGTTCAGCACCCCGAACATCTTTTCGATGTCAACCACGGCCTGTTTGATTTCGCGATAGACCATCCCCATAAAATTCAGGGGTTGGTAGAGTTGAATCATCATGGCATTGACCATGACGAAATCGCCGACCGTATTCGTGCCGTTGCGCACCCCGATTGCGCACATCGCCATCACCGCCGTCAGACCCATGGTGAAAATCACTGCCTGCCCTGCGTTGAGCATCGCAAGCGACGTATACGTGTGCACGCTGGCCGTCTCAAACCGTTCCATCGAGCGATCGTAGCGCTGCGCTTCGCGCTCCTCGGCACTGAAGTATTTCACCGTCTCGTAATTCAACAGCGAGTCGATCGCTTTGGTGTTCGCCTCGGTATCGCTGTCGTTCATGCGGCGGCGGATTTCGATCCGCCACTCGGTCGCGAGATATGTGAAATACATATATGCCGCGACCGTCCCCAATATCGCCAGCACGTAGCGCCAGTCGAATTGCCAGAGCAGCACGCCCGCGATGAGCGTCACTTCGACAATCGTTGGCAGCAGTTGCAGGATCACCATCCGCACGATGGTCTCGATGCTGTTGCGGCCGCGTTCCAGAACGCGGGTCAAACCACCGGTTTTGCGCTCGAGGTGAAAGCGCAGCGACAGCTCGTGCATGTGCACGAAAGTCTTGTAGGCCAGCCGGCGCACCGCATGCATCGAAACCTTGGCGAAGATGCCGTCACGCCATTGCGTCAACAACGCCATCAGCACCCGGATCAGGCCATAGCTCACGGTCATGATCAGCGGCGAGGCGATCAGCCAGAGCGCCCAGTTCGAGGGCTGCACCGGCGCAGTATCGGCGCCGGTCAGCGCATCGATCGCCCATTTGAAGGTGAACGGAACCGCGACCGTCGCCAGCTTGGCAAGCAGCAGCAGTGCGACCGACCAGAGCACGCGCATTTTCAGATCGAAGCGATCGCCCGGCCAGATGTAGGGCCACAGGTGGACCAGCGTTCCGAACAGCGTCGCGTTTTCGGCGACGGGGTCCGGACGTCCATTTTTGACGAGAGATGCCGTTGCGGGAGATTCGGCCATCAGGTGGCCTGCGGAACATCGATGGCGGCTCGCTGCCGCAGGGGTTTCATGAAAGTCGTCATATAGCGGTTGATATAGGATGTTTCGGCGCGATCCGCACCCTCGGAGGAGCAAAATCTTTTCGGACGTTGCAAGCAAATGTTCGCCCTCAGAGCAGCATCGCGCTGCCTTGACGATTCCGCGCTGCAGTGCCACATCGCACTCATGAGCATTATCAAAAACGTATGCGTGTATTGCGGCTCCGGCCCCGGCACCAACCCAAAATTCGTCGACGGCGCGAATGCTTTCGGCAAGGCCCTGGCCGATGCCGGGATCGGCCTTGTCTATGGCGGCGGCTCGGTCGGCCTGATGGGCGCGGTCGCCAAAACCGCCATCGAGCACGGCGGTAAAGTGACCGGCATCATTCCCGAGTTTTTGACCAAGCGCGAGAATGCCCTGAAAGATGCGCAGGAGATGATCGTCACGGCCGATATGCATGAACGCAAACGGCTGATGTTCGAGCGTTCGGATGCATTCGTCGCACTACCCGGGGGCGTCGGCACGCTGGAGGAGCTTGTCGAACAACTGACATGGGCGCAGCTCGGCCGTCACACCAAGCCGATCCTGCTCGCCAATATTGAAGGCTTCTGGGAGCCGTTGTTCACGCTGCTCGATCACATGAAAACAACGGCATTCATCCGGCCGGGCCTTTCGGTCGAAATCCTGAAAGCGGACCGCGTCGAGGATATTCTGCCGAAGCTGCGCGCGGCGGCTGCGAAAACCGCCGATCAGGACAGACAGCTCGCGCCAGAAGTCGCTCGGCGGCTCTAGATTTCAACCTTGCGGAAACGTCACCGCCTCGATCCGGTTGCCGTCGTGATCGATCACAAACGCAGCATAATACTTCACGCGATCATGTGGACGCAGCGACGGCGCGGACTCTGATGTGGCACCCGCCGCAATAGCTGCCGCATGAAATGCATCGATCTCGGCGGATGTTCGCGCACGCAGGCACAGGTGCGCACCGCTGTCCGGCACCAGCTTCGCCATTCCTGTTCGTAGGTTGATCCATACTTCCGGATAGCTCTTGCCGAAGCCTACCATAGCGGGACGGACAACGAGCTTGGTCAAGCCCAATGGGGCGAATGCGCGCTCATAGAACGAAACGGCGCGATCGAGATTGCTGACTGCGAGAGACACGTGGTCGATCATGTCGAGCCTCTATGAATAGCGTATCTCGGCAATTCACACCGGTGCGTTCGATTTCACCAGCTTGTAGATTACCGAGTCCATCAGCGCCTGGAACGACGCATCGATAATGTTCGGCGATACGCCGATCGTGGTCCAGCGCTCGCCGGCCTCGTCCTCGCTCTCGATCAGCACGCGCGTCACGGCCTCCGTGCCGCCATTGAGGATACGCACGCGATAATCGATCAGCCGCAGGCCGTCGATGTACTTCTGATATTTTCCGAGGTCCTTGCGTAGCGCGACGTCGAGCGCGTTGACAGGTCCGTTGCCCTCGCCCGCCGAGATCAGTGTCTCGCCAGCGACTTCGACCTTCACGACGGCCATGGCCACCGTGATGCGTTGGCCATTCGCGTTGTAGCGCTGCTCGACGTTGACGTCGAACTGCACTACATCGAAATATTCGGGCACGCGGCCAAGCGTGCGCCGCGCCAGCAGATCGAACGATGCATTCGCGGACTCGTAGGCAAAGCCGGCAGCCTCGCGGTCCTTCACCTCTTCGAGCAGGCGGATCAGCTTCGGGTCTTTCGGATCGACTTTGATGTTGGCGCGCGCAAGCTCAGCCAGAACATTGGAGCGGCCCGCCTGATCCGATACCAGCACCTTGCGGTGGTTGCCGACCACATCCGGCGCGACATGCTCGTAGGTCGCAGGGTCTTTCATGATCGACGACGCGTGAATGCCCGTTTTGGTCACGAACGCGCTTTCGCCGACATACGGCGCATGGCGGTTCGGAATGCGATTGAGCATGTCGTCGAGCGCGCGCGACACCTGCACCAGTGTCGCCAGTTTTTCCTCCGAGACGCCGATCTCGTAGGCGTTCGAAAACTCCGGCTTCAGTTTCAGGGTCGGAATCAGCGAACAGAGATTGGCATTGCCACAGCGCTCGCCCAAACCGTTGAGCGTGCCCTGAATCTGCCGGGCACCCGCGCGCACCGCCGCCAGCGAGTTCGCCACCGCCTGCTCGGTGTCATTATGGGCATGGATGCCGACATGATCGCCGGGAATGTGCTTCACCACCTCACCGACGATGCTCTCGACCTCATTCGGCATCGAGCCACCGTTGGTGTCGCACAGCACGACCCAACGCGCGCCGGCTTCATACGCTGCCTTCGCGCATGCGAGCGCATACTGCGGATTGGATTTGTAGCCATCGAAGAAATGTTCGCAGTCGAGCAACACTTCGCGGCCCTTGGCTTTCGCGGCCGCGACGCTGTCGCGGATCGAGGCGAGGTTTTCTTCGTTGGTGGTCTCGAGCGCGACCTTGACATGATAGTCGTGGGTCTTGGCGACGAAGCAGATCGCGTCCGCCTTGGCATCGAGCAACGCCGCGACGCCAGGATCGTTCGAGACCGAGCGACCGGGACGGCGCGTCATGCCGAACGCCGTGAACTGCGCATGATCGAACTTCGGATGTTTGGAGAAGAATTCCGTATCTAGCGGATTGGCGCCTGGATAACCGCCCTCGACATAATCGACGCCGAGATCGTCGACCATCTGCGCGATCAGTTGCTTGTCGTGCAGCGTGAAATCGACGCCATGGGTCTGCGCGCCATCGCGCAGCGTGGTGTCGAACAGATAGAGGCGTTCTTTCGTGCTCATTGGCGCGTGTCCGGGTTGTCGTTGGCGCCCGCGATCAGCACCTTTTCCATGCGCGTGTTAGCCAGCCATTCGTCGCCGATAGTAATCGTGCTGCGCTGGCGATCAGTATATCCGCGCCGCTTGAACAAATCGTGCGCGGTATCGCTGGCATCGACCGTCAGCTTCGGCGTGCCGCGTGCGGTGGCGAGTTTTTCCAGGGCATCACACAGCGAGGTCGCAACGCCCTGCCGCGCGGCAGCGGGATGCACGAACAGCATGTCGATATGATCCGCGCCTTTCAACGAAGCGAAGCCGACCGGCGAATTCTGCAACGTGGCAACGAGCGTAAGTTGCCCGGACAGCCGCGCGCCGAAGCTCTCTTCGTCGTCGGCAGCGGCAGCCCATGCCTCGCGCTGGGCCTGCGAATAATCTTCTTCCGCGAGTTCCTCGATGCTGGCGACGAAGATCGCAGCGAGTATTGCCACATCGTCTGGCAGCATCGGTCGAAGACCGGGTTTCGGCATCGTCTGTCCCATGACCTCAGAACACTCCGAACAGTTTCAGTGCGATGACAATCGCAGCCGCAATCACCGCCCATTTGAGGACGATGTAATAGCGCCAGTGTTTCGGAAACGGCGTGTCGGGCTTGGTCATCGGGCAGCTCTTTCTTCGTCATGCCCGGACTTGATCCGGGCATCCATCTTGGCTCCGAGCTTGGAATTCAGATGGATTGCCGGGTCAAGCCCGGCAATGACGAAGTATTTGGAGACGGTCATCGCGCGATCTCCCATGTCGTGATGGGATTGCCGTCAGCATCCTTACCGTCTTTCAGAACGACACCCATCGCGGTGAGCTCGTCGCGGATACGGTCCGATTCTTTGAAGTCCTTATTCGCCCGGGCGACTTTGCGCGCAGAAATTAAGACTTCGATCTTTCCGAGCAATTCGCGTTGTCCAGCATTATCGGCGCCAAGATTTGACGGCGCAAAAAGTTCGATACCCAATAATCTCAGCGCTGAAAGAAACGCCGGCAGCTTAGCCGAGTCCTTGCGCGCTGCTAAGGAAAGGTGGTGGATGCGATCAAGTGCACGATGTGTGTTTAAATCATCAAGAAGCGCAGAAACAACTTCTACGTCCGGATCTACTGAAACGAATTCAAGCGGCAGATTGTTCAAAGGTTCAACGATATCGTCGTAGATGAAAGACCATTGCACAAGTTGATCTTCGGCATCCCATAGCCGTTGAACAGTCCAATCGATGGGTGATCGATAATGAGTTCTTAGCATCGCTAAGCGCAATGTTGCTCCACCCCACGATTTACTGCCAAACTTATCCGTCTCTAGCAGCTCATTGATCGTGAAGAAGTTGCCGAGGCTCTTCGACATCTTCTCGCCTTCGACCTGCAGAAAGCCGTTGTGCATCCACGTATTCGCCATCGCGTGCGTGCCGTGCGCGCAACGTGACTGAGCGATTTCGTTCTCGTGATGCGGAAAGATCAGATCCAATCCGCCACCATGAATGTCGAACACCTCGCCGAGGTAAGCAGCACTCATCGCCGAACACTCGATATGCCAGCCGGGACGTCCCCGCCCCCACGGGCTGTCCCAACCCGGCTCGTCATCGGATGATTGCTTCCACAGCACGAAGTCGGCCGGATTTTTCTTGTGCGCCTCGACCGCGACGCGGGCACCGGCCTGTTGATCTTCGAGCTTGCGGCCCGAGAGTTGTCCGTAGTCCGGCATTGATACCGTATCGAACAACACCTCGCCGCCGGCTTCATACGCATGTCCGCGCGCGATCAGTTGCTTGATCAGCGTCACCATGTCGGCCTTGCCGTCGGCGCGCGGCAGCACAAATTCAGTTGCACGCGGCTCGAACGTCGGCTGCAAGCAGCCCAACGCCTTCACATCATCGTGGAATTGCGCCGCGGTTTTCTCCGTGACGTGACGAATAGCGTCATTCAGCGGCAGGTTCGGAAAATCGCGCACCGCACGTGCGTTGATCTTGTCGTCGACGTCGGTGATGTTGCGCACGTAGGTGACGTGCTTCTCGCCATAGACATGACGAAGCAGCCGGAACAGCACGTCGAACACGATCACCGGCCGCGCGTTGCCGATATGTGCGAAGTCATAGACCGTCGGCCCGCAGACATACATCCGCACGTTCTGCGGATCGATCGGCGCGAACGGCTTCTTCTGCCGGGTCAACGTATCGTAGAGCCTCAAGTCCATAGGTTTTTCATCCCTGTGGCCGGGCGTCTTCATCAATCTCGATCGAGAAAAGACGGCCTCAGCCAGCGAATCCTAGTGTCCCGAATCCGAAGTTCGCTTCACTTCGCAGCAGGCACTTTGCGAACTTCGGATTCGAAAGGACACTAGCAAACCTATGATTCTAGTGTGGCTTCGGTTCGGAAGTTCTCTCGAAGGAATTGCTGCGGCGACGGAGAGAACTTCCGAGCCGCCACACTAGTAGCTAATAATCTCGCAGCAAATGCAGAATGCGGAGACGGAACCGTTCATGGGCCGCACCATGGGGTCATGAAGGCAAATTCGTCAAGCCCGAGCGAGGCGTGTTTTAGGTGGTCTTCGGACCGTGAATCGCTTATTTGCGCAGCTCGCAGCCGCCATGGTTAATCTTTATTAACGCTTTGGATTTATCGGTTGAGCGTCAATTTCCGCCAGCCGGTGACCCATGCGCCCGATCATTGCCCTGTGCTTCAGTGTCTTTGTGTCCGTCGCGGTATCGTCATCGGCCAGCGCCGACAGCCGCGTGTTTATCATCGCCAACCAGTCGGACGGCTACGGCATCGACCAGTGCCTCGCCAAGGGTGAGAAGTGCGGCGCTCCGGCCGCGCGTGCGTATTGCCAATCGCGCGAATTCTCGCAGGCCACCGCCTATCGCCGCGTCGATCCAGAGGAAGTGACCGGCGCCTTGCCGAAATCGGTCAGCGATGGCTGCCCGCGCGGCGGGTGTGGCGAATTTATCGCGATCACCTGTCAGCGCTGAAAGTTCCCAATAATCGGGTCGTAAGACCCTCTGGCTGCCACACTGCCGCCGCGAAACGGCGTGACGTTGCCCTCAGAAGCGAGTAAATCAGCCGCCGCGGCAAACTAGCCGCTGAAAGAGCTCGATTCGCGCTGATGACCGGGACCATGGCTGACTTGCCAACCAAACAACTTGCTCCCCGATACGCCCCACTTCGTTCGCTGCTTGCGGGCGCGATCATGGTTGCGTTCGCCACTTTGGGCGGGCAAGCGCTGGCGCAGGGTGCGCCTCAGGGCCAGCCTGGCGCATCCGCCAATCCGCTGTGTCAGCGGCTTGAAGGCCAGCTTGCATTGATCGACCGCGGCGGCGTGGACCCTGCCCGGGCCGATCAGGTGAAGCGCTATGAAGAGGCCGCAGGCCGCCAGCAGAGCGAACTCGAACGGGTGACAGCGCAAGCCAAGCGCATGGGCTGCGACAGCTCGGGCTTCTTCTCGCTGTTCAGCGGTCAGTCGCCGCAGTGCGGCCCGGTCAACAACCAGATCCAGCAAATGCGCGCCAACCTCGACCAGATCAACACCAGCCTCGAACGGCTGCGCGGCGGTGGAGGCAATCTGGAGCGCGACAATCAGCGCCGCTCCGTGCTCGCATCGCTGGCGCAAAACAACTGCGGTCCGCAATACGCCGCTGCTTCACGCCAGCAGCAAGGCGGCTTCTTCGACAATCTGTTTGGCAACAACAACACTGCTTCGAACGTACCGGGGAGCGATCTCGGCATTCCATCCGGCACCTACCGCACCGTCTGCGTGCGCACCTGCGACGGATACTATTTCCCTATCTCTTTCTCGACATCGCAAAGCCGTTTCGCTGACGACGAGCGCTCGTGCAAAGCGCTGTGTCCGGCATCCGATGCCAATTTGTATACCTACCGAAATCCTGGCGAGGACATCAATCAGGCGGTCTCGATCAGCGGACAAACTTATTCGTCGTCGCCGAACGCGTTTCGTTTCCGCCAGGAGTTTACCGCGTCATGCCAGTGCAAGGCGGCCGGCCAGACATGGTCCGAGGCGCTGAAAAATATCGATGACCGTTCATCGGCAGCGCAAGGCGACATCATCGTCACCGAAGAGCAGGCCAAGCGGTTGTCACAACCGCCGCAGGGCGCAAAAACCCCGGCCGGCCAGAAGAAGGGCGCAACGGTAACCCCGCCTGCTGCTGCTGCTACTTCGCCGCCTGCCCAACCAGAGGCCGCATCCGGAGCGTCGGAAAACAGGCCGATCCGTTCGGTCGGGCCAACATTCATCCCGGCAAAACAGTAATCCCGGCGATCAATCAAAGTAGCCGATTATTCAAACACATCGACCGAGCCGCGGCTCGATCTCGTAACAAGCGCATCGTCTGGCTTCGGCAACGCCTTTCCCAAATCACGGAAACGGTTTGTGATCGGATAACGACGATCACGGCCGAAATTCTTGCGCGTTACTTTCACGCCTGGCGCGGCTTGCCGGCGTTTGTATTCAGCAATGTTCAGCAGACGATCGATCCGCGTCACGGTTTCGCGGTCGAACCCCTCCTCGATGATCGATGCGAGCGGCTGCTCACGCTCGACCAGCCTCTGAAGAATCCCATCGAGCACATCGTAGGGCGGCAGCGAATCCTGATCCGTCTGATTCTCCCGCAATTCCGCGGTCGGCGGGCGGGTGATGATGTTGGGCGGGATCACTTCACCCGATGGCCCGAGCGCGAACGCCGGCTTCCATGTGTTGCGTAGCGCCGAGAGACGAAACACCTCGGTCTTGTAAATATCCTTCACCGGATTGAAGCCACCGTTCATGTCGCCGTACAGCGTCGCATAGCCGACCGACATTTCCGACTTGTTGCCGGTGGTGACGACCATGGCGCCGGTCTTGTTGGACATCGCCATCAACAGCGTCCCGCGCGTTCGCGCCTGCAAATTTTCCTCCGTGATATCGCGCGGCAATCCCTTGAACGGCGTCGCGAGAATTTCCTCGAAGCCATTCACCGCCGCCGCAATCGGAAGCACCTCGTAGCGGAAGCCGAGCGCGGTTGCGAGTTTGGCAGCGTCATCGAGCGACACCTGCGCCGTATACTTGAACGGCAGCATCACGCCGCGCACACGATCCGCACCGAGCGCATCCACTGCGATCGCAGCGCACAGCGCAGAATCGATGCCACCAGATACACCGAGCAACACACCCGGGAATCCGTTCTTCTGAACGTAATCGCGAAGCCCAAGGACGCATGCTGCGTAGTCGCCCTCGTCGCCATCGACCACCGGAGCAATGTCGCTCTTGCAGTGCCAGCCATTCGCGCCCTTGGTCCAGCGCAGCGTCGTGATGCATTCCTCAAACGCTGGAAGCTGGGCCGCGAGCGTGCGGTCGGCATTGAGCGCGAAAGACGTGCCGTCGAAAACCAGTTCGTCCTGACCGCCGACCTGATTGAGATAGATTAGCGGCAATCCGCTTTCAGTGACGCGGGCCACGGCAACCGAAAGCCTCACGTCGTCCTTGTCGCGCCAGTAGGGTGAGCCGTTCGGCACCACCAGAATTTCCGCACCAGTCTCGGCGAGGCACTCGACGATATTCTCGTACTCCTCAGATTCCTCGACCCAGATGTCCTCGCAGATCGGCAACCCGATGCGGACATCACGGATCGTCAGCGGCCCGGAAATCGGACCACGTGCGAATACCCGTTTCTCGTCGAACACGCCGTAGTTTGGAAGGTTGACCTTGAAACGCAGGGCCGCGATGCGGCCGCCATCGAGCAGCGCGCAGGCATTGTAAAGTTTGCCGTCCTCGGCCCATGGCGTGCCGACCAATACCGCCGGTCCGCTGTCTGAGGTTTCGCGCGCAAGTTCTTCCACCGCCGCACGGCAGGCCGCCTGAAAGGCCGGTTTCAGTACCAGATCTTCCGGCGGGTATCCGGCAATGAACAGTTCAGAGAGCACCAGCAAATCGGCGCCATCGGCCTTTGCCCGCGAGCGAGCGGCGCGAACCTTGTCGGCGTTGCCTGCCACATCGCCGACGGTCGGATTCAGTTGCGCCAGCGCGATGGAAAGTTGTGTGGTCATGGTCCCATCTCATCCTGTCGCGCGGATCTTCGCAATCGCAAGCTCTATATGAGACCTATGCGCTCGGCGACGGCAAACAACCAGAACACGCCGGCGATCAGCAGCGCGATACCCACCGCAGCTGAGCCCATATCCTTGACCCGGCCGATCTGCATGTCCTGCTCGGTGGTGAGCCGGTCGGCGAGCTTCTCGATCGCGGTGTTGAGCAACTCGACCACCATAACCAGCAGCACGACCGCGACCAGTTCGATACGGCGCCACATCGTGGCACCAATCAGCCACGACAGCGGCAGCGCCAGTAGCAGCGCTGCGATCTCCTCGCGAAACGCCTGCTCCGAGCGGGCTGCGAAGGCCAACCCGTTGCGGCTGTTGAGCGTCGCGCGCCAGAAGCGGAACATCAGACTATAATCCGAAAAAATAGGTCCCGGTTTTTCGACAAGATCATGCTCGAACAAAACACATGGTGCGACCGCTTTTGACTTTTGGCTCTACATCCCCGCGGCGGCCGGCAATGGCTTCGTCTTGCCGGCCCGCTCCTGCTTCAGCAGTTCGGCCATCAGGAAAGCGATGTCGATCGATTGCTCGGCGTTGAGCCGCGGGTCGCAGACCGTATGATACCGGTCGTTCAGACCCTCGTCGGTGATCGCCCGCGCGCCACCAATACACTCCGTGACGTCCTGCCCCGTCATCTCAAGATGAACGCCACCGGCGTGGGTCCCTTCCGCCGCATGGACCGCGAAGAAGGTCTTGATTTCCGAAACGATGCGGTCGAATGGACGCGTCTTGTAGCCGGACGTCGCGGTGATGGTGTTGCCGTGCATCGGATCGCACGACCACACAACCTTGCGCCCTTCCCGCTGCACAGCGCGGATCAATTGCGGCAGGTGGTCACCAACCTTGTCCGAACCGAAACGGGCAATCAGTGTCAGCCGGCCAGGCTCGTTATCTGGACTGAGTACGTCGATCAGCTTCAACAATTCATCTGGCTTCAGCGACGGGCCGCACTTGAGGCCAATCGGATTTTTGATGCCGCGGAAATATTCAACATGACCGTGATCGAGCTGGCGCGTCCGATCGCCGACCCAAATCATGTGGCCGGAGGTGGCGTACCAGTCGCCGGTCGTGGAATCGACGCGCGTAAACGCCTGCTCGTAACCGAGCAGCAGCGCCTCATGGCTGGTGTAGAACTCTGTCGCCCGTAGTTCAGGATGACTCTCAAGGTCGAGCCCGCAGGCCCGCATGAAGTTCAGCGCATCCGAAATGCGATCCGCTAATTCCTTGTACCGACGCGACTGCGGCGAATCCTTCAGGAAACCAAGCATCCACTGATGCACGCTTCCGAGATTGGCGAAGCCACCGGTCGCGAACGCGCGCAACAGGTTCAGCGTGGCCGCTGATTGACGATAAGCGTTCAACTGACGCTGCGGATCTGGCCTGCGAGCCTCCGGCGTGAACGCAATGTCGTTAACGATGTCGCCACGATAACTCGGCAGCTCAACGCCATCGATTTTCTCGAACATCGACGAACGCGGCTTGGCGAATTGCCCGGCGATGCGCCCGACCTTCACCACAGGCACTGCGCCTGCATAGGTCATGACGACCGCCATCTGCAGCAGCACACGGAAAAAATCGCGGATATTGTTGGCGCCGTGCTCGGCGAAGCTCTCAGCGCAATCGCCTCCCTGAAGCAGGAATGCATCGCCAGCCGCAACGCGGGCCAGCGACTTCTTCAGATTGCGGGCCTCGCCTGCAAAAACCAGCGGCGGAAATGTCGCGAGCTGCGCCTCGACGTCGGCCAGGCCTTTTGCATCCGGGTATTCCGGAATTTGCAGAACGGGCTTGCTGCGCCAGCTGTCGGGTGTCCACCGCTCGGACATGATTGAAACTCCTAAGAAATTTGCCGCTTCCGCACAGGAAATAGTCGGCGGGCCGCCTTATACACAGGCTCCCAGCAGATCGCCAGTTGCAATTTGCCCTTGCACCTCAGGGTGTTACGCGCAAAATTAATGAGGGTTGAGACGTACCTTTGCAAATGGGCGGGTTTGCGGTGGGCATCGCTGAGCTGGACGACGTTTTCAGTGACGACATCAAGTTGCATGCGGCCGATGGCTATTCGCTCGCGGCGACGCTTTTCTTGCCCCGGCGGGCGAAGCGCAAACAGGCGATCCTGATCAATTCAGCGGCCGCCGTCCCGCGCAAAATCTACAAAGGTTTTGCTAGCTATCTCGCCAGCCGCGGCTGCGCGGTCTTGATCTACGACTATCGCGGCATCGGCGGCTCGAAGCCCAAATCGTTGGTAGGCTTTCCCGCTCAGATGAGTGACTGGGCGAAGCTTGATGCGACCGCAGCAATCGACTGGATGCGGCTGCGTTACAAGGAGCTGCCGCTGAATGTGGTCGGACATTCGTTCGGTGGACAAGCTGTCGGATTGCTCGCCAACAACACAGAAATCCAGCGTACGCTTTTTATCTCGGCCCAGGCCGGATACTGGAAACTGTTCTCTTCTCCCGAACGATACCGCGTCCATGCGATGCTGAAATACGTCGGCCGTCCGTTGGCCCACGTGAAGGGGTATGTCCCTGGCCGCTTTGGGCTGGGAGTGGACATGCCGAAGAATGTATACCTGCAATGGGTATCATGGGTCATGAACCCGCGTTACTTCTTTACCGACGACACACTTGAGGGCCGCGGAAATTTTGAAAAGTATCGCGGCGAGCTGCGCGCGCTCTGCATCGCCGACGATCCTTGGGCGACCCGGCCTGCGGTCGAGTTGCTGTGCTCGGGCTTCACAGCTATCGAGCCCGAGATCATAGATATTCTGCCCAAAGACAATAACGCCGGTCAGATCGGCCATTTCGGCTTCTTCCGTCCGCAACACCGAGCAACGCTTTGGCGCAAGGCAGGCGATTGGCTGACGGGCGAAGAAGAAATTGTCGAAACCCAGGCCAACGAAGTCACAAAGATGGCTGCAGACGCGGAAGCAACCGCAATAGTCGAGCTTACAAAGCCTGAAGTGACGGCCACACCATCGGCGACTGAAGACCAAAGCAAATCTGACCACGCCAAAACGCTTGCATCAATCGCGGTTCAACAACTTGCGAGCCAAGCGCCAAAAGCGAAAATCCCGACAGAAGCCCGCGAGCAAAAGATCGCGGACGCCAAGGCAATCGAAAAGAAGATCGGTTCAGAGATCGCACCCGCAATCGAGGCCAGCGATGTGGAATTGTTGCTCGCGCGCTTCCATGCCCTGAAAACCGGTCATTCCGGAACGCCTGAAAGCTACTCGGCAGCCTCACGTACATAACGCACCGACGGCTTGCGCATGGTGACAAGTTCTTCTGCAGCAGTCGGATGAACCGCAATGGTTGCATCGAAATCGGCCTTCGTTGCTTTCATCTTCACGGCGATACCAATGACCTGGATCAATTCACCCGCGTCCGGGCCAACGATGTGGCAACCGAGGATACGATCGCTCAGCCCGTCGACGATCAACTTCATCATCACGCGGCTCGTTGAGCCTGAAATCGTCGCCTTCAAGGGCTTGAAATCAGCCTTATAGATATCGACGTGGGTGAATGTTGCTCTGGCCTGAGCCTCGGTGAGACCGACCGTCCCTACTTCTGGCTGTGTGAAAACTGCGGTTGGAATATCGGAATGATCGACCCGCACCGGACGATTGCCAAATACAGTATCGGCAAACGCGTGGCCTTCACGGATCGCGACCGGTGTGAGATTAACGCGATTGGTGACATCGCCGACCGCATAAATATGCGGGACAGAGCTTTGCGAGAAGCCATCGACGACAATGCTGCCGTCGCGCGAGCTCGTTTCGACCTTTGCTTTTTCAAGTCCAAGATTCGTGACGTTCGGATAGCGTCCAATCGCGAACATGACTTGATCTGCCGATAACTTCGATCCATTCGACAGGTGAGCATCGAACCCTTCGCCGTGCTTGTCGACTTTGGAAACGGTGCAGCCGGTCACAATCGTGATGCCAGCTCTCTCCATTTCGGCACGGACATGGTTGCGCACATCCTCATCGAAACCGCGAAGAATATTATCGCCGCGATAAACGACTGTCACCGTCGAACCGAGTCCCGCGAAAATGCAAGCGAACTCAAGCGCGATGTAACCGCCGCCCTGTATCACGATGCTGCGCGGCTGTTGCGGAAGGTGGAAAACCTCGTTGGACGAGATCACATGCTCAACGCCGGGAATGGCCGTGCCGTGATTGGGAGCTCCACCGGTCGCAATCAGAATATACTTCGCAGTAACCCGCTCGCCAGTGCTGAGCCGGAGCGCATGGGCGTCCTCGAAAACGGCGCGAGCCTTGATGACCTTCGCACCCGACTTTTCAACATTGGTGGTATAGGCCGCCTCGAGCCGCGCGATCTCCTTGTCCTTGCGGCTGATGAACGTCGGCCAGTCAAATTCGGCGCTCGGGATAGTCCAGCCGAATCCGGCAGCGTCCTGCAGCTCCTGATGGACATGGGAGGCATAGACCATCAATTTTTTAGGCACGCATCCACGGATGACGCAGGTGCCACCCATGCGGTATTCTTCGGCGACGATGACTTTCGCGCCGTAATCGGCAGCGATCCGTGCGGCGCGAACACCACCCGAACCGCCCCCGATTACAAACAGATCAACGTCGACGTCAGCCATCATGTACCTTGTCGTTTCGATGTGCGATCAGATTTCTTTGCCGCGTGCTCTCATCTCGGCTCTGAATTTGCCGTTGATTTCTTCGGCAAATGATTGGGCCCATTTGTCCATGAAGGCGAGGCTTGCGTCGATCGTCTTGGGCTCCTGCTCGATCATTTTGCGGCCGATCGGTGATCTCAGAAACGCCAACAGATCCTTTAGCTCCTGCTCGGTGAAATCAGTGGCGTACTGCTTCGCCATCTCGTCGCCGATTTCCTTCTCGCGCCCTGTCAAATCCTTGACGATCTTGGCGGCCACCTCGTTAAGATCTTTCTGATAATTCAGATTGGATTGAAGCAACGTGGTCTTGGTGCGCTGAACGAGACCCGGCACCGCACTCTCGTACATGCTGGTCGCCTTCTTGATCACCAGGATTTCCTTTGCAGTGGAAATCGCGGCTGCAGAAGGCTTCTGCTGCGCCTGCGCCGTGGCGCCGGCTGACATGACGCCAAACACCAGACCTGCGACGCCAAGCGCTCGCGAAAATCTATTCATTATCGTTCTCCTGCGGTTCGGCGTTAGCGCCGTTCGATCGTCCGAATTCCAGATGGGCCGGCCAGCAAGGCGAGGCTGGCGAGCCTGATAAATAACCCATGCTCGACCACCCCTGGGACAGTCGTCAGAGCGTTGGCCAGTCTCGGTGGATCGGAAATCCGCCCGAGATCGGCATCGATGATCCAGTGGCCATCATCGGTGACGAAAACATGGCCTCCGTCGCTCTTCCGGACCTTCATTTGCCCGGAAACACCCGTTTCTGCAAAGGCTTTTGCGATTGCCCGCTGCGTCGCAGCAAGGCCAAAAGGGATCACTTCGACAGGAAGCGGAAAACGGCCCAGTGTTTCGACAGCCTTGCTGTCATCGGCGATCACAATCATGCGATCCGAAGCCGCTGCAACGATCTTTTCCCGGAGCAAGGCGCCGCCACCCCCCTTGATCGCGTTCAACGCCCCATCGATTTCGTCGGCGCCATCGACAGTCAGATCGAGGCGATCAATCTGGTCGAGTGTAGTCAGGGGAATGCCACAGCGCTCCGCTTCCGTCCGAGTGGTTTCGGACGTTGGCACGCCAATCACTTTGAGTCCGCCGCTGACGCGCTCGCCGAGCAGTTCGATGAAATGCTTGGCCGTCGATCCGGTGCCTAGCCCGAGCTTCATCCCGTCGCTGACATGATCAAGCGCCTTCGCGGCGGCCTGGCGCTTCATTTCATCCAGCGTCATGGTATTCGGCCCTCGGTCACCTTAGCCGCATCTCTAGCGTCGATTGGCAGGATGGAATAGTGCACATGACCGCCGTCTTGGGTGAAACAGCCCTTGCGCACAAGGTTTTCCGGGGCTAGCGATCCGTTATGTCTTACGCACGCTTGGTGGTCTTTGACCTCGACGGAACCCTTGTCGACACGGCTCCTGACCTTGTCGCCGCTCTGAATTTCGTGCTCGCACAGGAAGGCCTTGCGCCCGTGCCAGCGCAGTCTGCCCGGAAGATGATCGGTGCCGGCGCGCGCGCCTTGATCGAGCGCGGCCTCGAACGCGACGGGCGCGTGATCAATGCCGAAAAGCTGGGGCGTATGACGGAGGATTTCATCGCTTATTACGCTGAGAATATCGCAGTCGAATCCAGGCCATTCGACGGCTTGGTTACGGCGCTGGATGTCCTTGAGGCCCGCGGGTGTCGCTTTGCGGTTTGCACAAACAAGCTCGAATGGCTGTCGAAGCGATTGCTTGACCGCCTCGGCCTCAGCTCGCGCTTCGCAGCGATCTGCGGCGCCGATACGTTCGGCATATCGAAACCCGATCCGGCAATCCTGAGGCAAACGGTAGCTCGTGCGGGAGGTGAAATCAGATCGACGGTCATGGTGGGCGATGCGGGTCCCGATATCGGCGTCGCGCGGCGCGCCGGGATTCCGGTGATCGGCGTAGATTACGGCTATACCGATGTACCGGTCCGGGACCTGTCGCCTGACGCCGTGATTTCGCATCTGAGCGAGCTCCCGGCGGCCTTGGAACTCTTAGCAAGTCAGCGGCAAGTCCAATAAGCCAATGGAGGCAAATGGTATTTTATGCCGACCACTTGGCCGCTTAATTAACCATTAACTATCGAGCGCGGGCGAAACGGTTGCGTACATTTGGCCATCTCCCTATGGTCGCTGAGGCCTGTCGCCGCAACATTGACGGATCGATCATGCACCGCGTCATAGTCATTGCAATCGCAGGTTTGAGCCTAGGTGGTTGCGCGTCATTCTCGTTTGAATTTTTCAAACCCGCTCCGCAGATCGTGACGCTCCAGCTTGAATCCACGCCACCAGGAGCTGATGCAACGACGTCGATAGGACCTGGCTGCAAGACCCCCTGCTCGGTGACCGTTCCTGCCAATGAGAACTTCTCCGTTACGTTTGCACTGAACAAATTCAATCCCGAAACTGTACCGGTACAAATCGTCAAGCAGCCGGGAGATTTTACCGGACCTCCAGTCGTGATCGCCGAGCCAAATCCCGTGGTTGTCCAGCTTCAGCCCGCCAAGCCGGCCAAACGCCCCGCAAAACGCGGGCCTGCCCGGCGGCCTGCCCAAGCCGCTGTTGGAACTGCGCCAGCGCAAGCCGCTTCCCCCTTCCCCAATCCCCGTTGAAACGCTATCGCCTGACGCGATGTTGATTGTGTCAGGCCGGTTCCGCACTTAGATTGGTAGCTTGCAAGTCAGCGCAGGTGCTGCGTTGTATCGCGATAACCGCATGCATGCGAAAGCTCCGGCGGAGATGTGCTCCGGAAAGACGATTGATGACGATGCTTGATCGCGCAGACGTTGGATCGCGCTCCGCCCCGATGGTCGATCCGTTCGGCCGGAGGATCGAGTATCTCCGTGTGTCGGTGACCGACCGCTGCGACCTTCGTTGTTTCTATTGCATGTCAGAAGACATGACATTCCTGCCGAAGTCTGATCTGCTGACGCTCGAGGAGCTTGACCGGCTTTGTTCGGCCTTCATTGCCAAGGGCGTCCGTAAACTGCGCCTCACCGGCGGCGAACCGCTGGTCCGTCGCAATGTGATGTCCTTGGTGCGTTCACTGTCGCGTCACCTGCAAACCGGCGCGCTCGGCGAACTCACGCTAACCACGAACGGCTCGCAGCTCTCCCGGTTCGCACATGAGCTGGCAGACTGCGGCGTGCGGCGCATCAACGTCTCGCTCGACACGCTGAATGCTGAAAAATTCCGCACGATTACGCGCTGGGGCGACCTTGCGAAGGTTCGCGAAGGAATTGATGCAGCGCGTGCCGCTGGCCTCAAGGTCAAAATCAATGCCGTTGCGCTGAAGGGATGCAATGAGGATGAGATTCCCTCGTTGATGGCTTGGGCGCATGGCGACGGAATGGATCTGACGCTGATCGAAGTCATGCCGATGGGCGATATCGGCGCCATGCGTATCGATCAATATATTCCGCTGTCGATGATACGTGCGCGGCTGGCCGAGCGACTGACCCTGGTCGACCTTGATGAAACAAGCGGTGGCCCGGCCCGTTACGTTCGGGTAGCCGAAACCGGTGGCAAGCTTGGCTTCATCACGCCAATGACCCACAATTTCTGCGAATCCTGCAATCGGGTGCGGATCACCTGCACGGGTACGCTGCACACCTGCCTTGGACATGAGGATGCCTCCGATTTGCGCAGGCCATTAAGAGCGTCACCCGATGACGAGCTTCTTGGACATGCGGTCGATCGTGCCATCGGATTAAAGCCGAAGGGCCATGATTTCATCATTGATCGCCGCAACAACCGGCCAAGCGTGAGCCGTCACATGAGCGTGACTGGCGGTTAGCCTGCTTGGGCTTAGAGCCTGAATTCTGATGCGCTCGAGCTATCCATTCACAATCCGCAAACTTCCAATTGACGGCGGCCTATGGCGCTGATTTGGTTGCCATGCTTTACGCACTCGGCAGCAAAGTCTGCCGGCCGGCGGTCTTGTTGTGAGGACGCCAAGGAACAAGCGCGAAAGCACCTGCGGGAGGGTGGGACCTTGCATTTACTGCTGAGCTTGAGCCGTGGCATTGACGCATTCAATGCACGGTTGGGACGATGGCTGTCATGGGTCATCGTGATCGCCGTTCTGGTATCGTCCGGCAACGCAATCGTTCGGAAGGTTTTCGATCAGTCGTCGAACTCCTTTCTCGAACTACAGTGGGTCTTATTCAGTGTGGTTTTCCTGCTGTGCTCACCGTGGACGTTGCTCAGCAACGAGCATATCCGTATCGACATTATCAATCATACCCTGCCGCTGAAGGTTCGTGGCTGGATTGATATGATTGGCCATGTGTTTTTCCTGGTCCCGTTCACGCTGCTGCTGCTGTGGACGTCAATCTGGTTCTTCGTCACGTCTTACCGCCAGAACGAACAATCCTTCAGCGCCGGCGGCCTGCCGCAGTGGCCCGCCAAATCGCTGATCATGATCGGATGCACGCTGCTACTTGTTCAGGCCGTTTCCGAGATCATCAAGCGGGCCGCCATGATGCAGGGACTTATTCCGGATTCAAATGAAACGGCGCTCAGCGCTCACGAGATCGCTGAAATGGAAGCGTTGCGCTTGGCACAAGCCATCAAGAGCGAAACGCGTTGACCGCGATTCTCACGACCAGCATCAAGGGGCGTCGTTAAATGACCGCTATGTTAATCCACTACATGGCGCCGATCATGTTCGCGTCGCTCGTGATATTCCTGCTGTTGGGATATCCCGTTGCATTCTCGCTTGCCGCCAACGGGTTGTTGTTCGCATTCATCGGCATCGAGCTCGGTCTGTTCCGGCCGGACTTTCTTCAAGCCCTGCCCGAGCGCGTCTACGGCGTGATGAACAACGACACGCTGCTGGCCATTCCATTCTTCACATTCATGGGTCTCGTGCTTGAGCGATCGGGTATGGCCGAAGATCTGCTTGAGACGATCGGGCAATTGTTCGGCAGTATTCGCGGCGGCATCGCCTATGCGGTGGTTTTCGTCGGCGCTCTGCTCGCGGCGACAACCGGCGTAGTCGCGGCCTCCGTGATATCGATGGGACTGATCTCGCTGCCGATCATGCTGCGTTACGGCTACGATCGCCGTGTTGCCACCGGCGTCATCGCCGCATCCGGCACGCTGGCTCAGATCATCCCGCCGTCGCTGGTCCTGATCGTGATGGCCGACCAGCTCGGCCGGTCCGTCGGCGATATGTACGAAGGGGCATTCATTCCCGGAATTGTGCTGTCGCTTCTCTATGCCCTGTATATTTTTGCGGTCACGGTGTTTTACCCGGAGGCTACTCCCGGACTACCGCTCGAAGCACAAACATTGCGCGAGCCGGAAACCGCTCATCATCCTCTGATTGCTCCGTTGGCTCTGATCTCATCTGCTGCGGCCGCCTATTTCTTCGTCGTGAAGCTGGGCCTGTTCGACTGGACCTCGCCTGTCTTCAGCAAAATCGTGGATAGTCCGCTGCTGCTTCATGGCTTCTGGTCTGCGATTCTGTTCGGCATCTTCATTCCGGCATTCAAAGGCATCATCCGAACGATGACGATATCGCTTTACGCGGTTCTCGTCGGGGCAACCGCGATCGCGATCGTAGCAATGAGCTTTACCAAGGTGAAGCCAGGTGCCGACTACGTCGTGCTCACGATGTCGATCACAGTTACGGTTGCCTTCATCCTGGCCGTGATCAATCGTTTCAGCGGTTTGAAGCAGCTTTCGAAACTGGCTGAGCAAGTCGTTTTCGTTATGGTCCCGCCTCTGGGGCTTATCTTTTTGGTGCTCGGCACGATTTTCATCGGCGTTGCAACGCCAACCGAGGGCGGCGCTATGGGCGCGCTTGGAGCGATGATTCTTGCAGTTATGAAGGGCAGACTGTCTTGGGATTTGACACGGCAAGCGGCGGAGTCGACCGCGAAACTCTCCGCCTTCGTGATCTTCATCCTGATTGGCGCCCGCGTGTTCTCATTGACGTTCTATGGCGTAGACGGTCATCGCTGGGTCGAAGAGCTGCTGGTGTCGCTCCCCGGCGGTCAGGTCGGCTTCCTTATATTCGTCAACGCAATGGTCTTTATCCTGGCCTTCTTCCTCGATTTCTTCGAGTTGGCTTTCATCGTCATCCCGCTGCTCGGACCTGCCGCCGAAAAACTCGGTATCGACTTGATCTGGTTTGGCGTGATCCTTGGCGTCAACATGCAGACCTCTTTCATGCATCCACCCTTCGGTTTTGCGCTGTTCTACCTGCGCTCCGTCGCGCCAAAGACATCATATCTGGACAAGATCACCGGCAAGCAGATGGAGGCGGTGACGACAGGCCAAATCTATTGGGGCGCAGTGCCTTTCGTCTTTATCCAGGTCATCATGGTGGGGCTTGTGATCGCTTTTCCCGCGATGGTCATGCATTACAAGGGCGTAGCTTCAACAATTGATCCATCGACGATCAACATCGAAGTCCCACAAATCGAACTGCCGCCGCTTGATCTGAACCTGAAGTAAACGCGCCGCGGTCACGCTACATCCAGCGATAAGAAAAAGCCCGGCCCTCAATGAGGACCGGGCTTCTTCTTGGACGAAGTTTTGAGGATCAGCCTCGCGTGCGCGAGCGAATCTGGAACGTATCGAACGCATATTCGGCAACCTGCCACCACAGATACTGATCGCTGCGATAGGCCGCCATGCTCTCATAAGCCTTCTTGAAGTCAGGATTGGTCGCGGACGTTTCCGCATAGACTTCGTTGGCTGCCTTCAGCGACGCTTCCATGATCGCCTGCGAGAAAGGCCGCAGTTGTACGCCGCTGCCCACCAGCCGCTTCAACGCGGCAGGATTGAGGTTGTCATACCGTGCCTGCATCGTCTCGTTGGCGAGGGACGACGCCGTCTTGATCAACGACTTATATGCCGGCGGCAGCGTTTCCCATTTCGCGATGTTGATGAAGTTGTGAAGGGTCGGTCCACCCTCCCACCATCCCGGATAGTAATAATACTGGGCGACTTTCTGGAAACCGAGCTTCTCATCATCATAGGGGCCGACCCACTCGGCAGCATCGATGGTGCCCTTTTCGAGCGACGGATAGATGTCGCCGCCGGCGACCTGCTGAGGCACAACACCCATCTTGGCGAGGACGCGACCGGCAAAACCGCCGATGCGCATTTTCAGGCCGGCGAGATCGGCCGGTTCCTTGATTTCCTTGCGGAACCAGCCACCCATCTGGCAACCGGTGTTTCCAGCAGCAAACGCTATGATATTATATTTCTTGTAGAACTCGTTCATGATCTCGGCGCCACCGCCGGTCTGCAACCACGCAGTCTGCATGCGGCTGTTGAGACCGAAGGGAACAGCCGTAGCCATCGCAAACGTGGGGTCCTTGCCGACGTAGTAGTAAGAGGCTGTGTGACCCATTTCGACAGTGCCGTTCGACACGGCGTCGGCGACCTGGAGGCCGGGGACGATTTCGCCCGCCGCAAACACCTGAATCTGGAATTTGTTGTCGGTAGCCTCAGCAATCGCCTTCGAAAATACTTCCGCCGCACCGTAGATCGTATCCAGCGACTTTGGAAAGCTTGAGGCCATGCGCCATTTGATTTCCGGCGCCGATTGCGCGATGGCCGGAGCCGCCACTGCAGCGCCCACAACGCCTAATCCGGCGGCTTTGATAAATTCACGTCTCTTCATGAACTGTTTCCTTTTGATGTCGATTGAATGCCCTTCTACGGGCTTTTTTTGCGACCATGGAGCAAAGACCGGCAAGAATCCATAAGCCAGACGGCTAGAAGCACAAAAAAGCCCGGCCCCATAAGGGGCCGGGCCAAAGGCATTGAACGATCTGCCTAGAATATCAGCTGCGGGTTCGCGAGCGAATCTGGAAGGTGTCGAACGTATATTCGGCAACCTGCCACCACAAATACTGATCTGAACGATAGGCCTGCATTGCGTCGATCACTTTCTTGAAATCGGCGTTCTTGGCCGATATTTCCGCCCACAGCTCGTTGGTCGCTTTCAGACACGCATCGAGCACTTCCGGCGGGAACGGCCGCAACTGAACACCGCTTGACACCAGCCGCTTAAGCGCCGCCGGATTCTGCATGTCATAACGTGCATTCATCCAGGTGTTTGTGTTGGCGGTCGCGTTGGTGAGGACTGCCTGATAGCTCTTTGGCAGTGCGTTGAACTTCTCAAGATTCGCGAACGCATGAACTGTAGGCCCGCCTTCCCAGAAACCCG
>JAKFUP010000092.1:7419-42987 GCA_021732625.1 Hyphomicrobiales bacterium | reverse complement strand
GGGGAATGTCAATGGTGAATCCGCCTCGGCCGTCATTGCGAGGAGCGTAAGCGACGAAGCAATCCAGTTCTTGCGCTCGGACTGGATTGCTTCGCTACGCTCGCAATGACAACGAAGCCGTCGTCCCTGCGTGCGCAGGGACGACGGCTGAGGGTGTGCGAGCTCTTGCGAGTTGGCCTTCACCTCTCCCCGTTCACGGGGACGGAGGGGTATCGATGCGCGTTGCGGACCGACTCTGGATTGCTTCGTCGTGAAGCGCACTCCTCGCAATGACGGCCAACACCACATCAGCCTCGCTACCTACATCAGCTTCGCGAGTAGCGCCAACAGCACCTCACGCTCTTTCGCCTTGAGCGGTGCGAGTGTCTCTTCAGTAATCTCGATCGCGAGCGGACATGTTTTCTCGACAGTCGCCTGCCCTGCCCGTGTCAGCGCAACCATCAAACGCCGGCCATCTTCGGGATCGGCACTGGTTTCGGTGAGGCCGCGCGCGGTGAGACGATCGATCACGCCCTTGATGGTGGCGACATCCATTGCGGTGAATCGCCCCAGCTGATTCTGCGAACACGGCCCGGCTTCCGCAAGCTTCACCAGCGCCGCCCATTGCGTCGGCGTGAGATTGCTGCCGATGTGCTCCGCGAAAATCGCCGCATGGCGCTGCGAGACCTGCCGCAACAGAAAGCCGATCTGCTGTTCAAGGACGTAAGTCTGAGACGAAGACTTGCCCCGCGCCTTGTTTGAAATGGCTTTGGCTGAAGCGGCTTTCGCCATGCTCTACACCGCGAGATACTGGTCGCGCACGTCGGGCCGCGCTTCCAGCTCTGCCATGGTGCCGCTGAAGCGGATGCGTCCGCGCTCCATGATGTAGGCACGATCGGAGATCAGCCGGGCGAAGTGCAAGTTCTGCTCGGACAGAAGAATACTGACGCCTTCTTTCTTCATGGTGAGAATGGCGTTCGCCATCTGCTCGACGATCTTCGGCGACAATCCCTCTGACGGCTCGTCCAGCAGCACCAAAGACGGATTGCCCATCAGCGTGCGCGCGATCGTCAACATCTGCTGCTCACCGCCGCTCATGCGCCCGCCGGGCCGATTGCGCATCTCGCCAAGATTGGGAAACAACGTGAACAGCTTGTCCGGCGTCCAGTATGCGGCGTTGTCGCGTTTCGGCTGGCGGCCGACCTCGAGATTTTCCTCGACCGTCAAATCCGTGAAAATCCGCCGCTCTTCCGGCACGTAACCAAGCCCCTTGCGCACGATGGCATAGGTCGGCTCACGGGCGACCTCGTGCCCCTCGAACCGGATTTGCCCTTCGCGCTGCGCCACCAAACCGACGATGGAGCGGAACGTGGTGGATTTGCCGGCGCCGTTACGGCCGAGCAGCGCAACCACTTCGCCCGCGCCGACACCGAGCGCGACGTCGAACAAAATGTGCGCCTGGCCGTAGAAGCTGTTCAAACCAGAGACTTCGAGCTTCATGCGTGCGCCTCCGCATGGCCGAACACGAGACCGTCGCCGAGATAGACCGCCTTTACTTGCGGATCGTTGCGCACCTGATCGGGCGAGCCCTCGCTGATGATCGCGCCGCGATTGAGCACGATGATGCGGTCGGCATGTTCGAACACCACGTCCATGTCGTGCTCGGTGAACAGCACGCCGATTTCCTTCTCGCGCGCGATCTGTGCGGTGAGCCGCATCAGCTCGACGCGCTCGCGCGGCGCCATGCCGGCGGTCGGCTCGTCCATCAACAGCAGCTTCGGATCGTTGGCCAGCGCGATCGCCAGTTCGAGACGTTTCAGATCGCCATAAGCGAGTTCGCCGCACGGCCGCGCGGCATAACCTTCCATGCCGACCAGACCGAGCAGGCGATCGGCTTCGTCATTGGCGAAACGCTGCGTGGCATTGAGCATGCTGAACAGCTTCGACTGGAAAGAGATCAGCGCCACCTGCACGTTCTCGCGCACGGTCATGCTGGAATAGGTCGCGGTGATCTGGAATGTGCGTCCGACACCGAGCCGCCACACCTCGCGCGGCTGCTTGCCGGAAATATCCTGCCCACGCAGAACGACACGTCCGCTATCGGCCGGCGTCTGGCCGTTGAGCATATTGAAGCACGTGGTCTTGCCCGCACCGTTCGGCCCGATCAGCGCAAGGATTTCACCCGGCGCGACCGAGAACGACACGTTGCGCACGGCATGAACGCCGCCATACGACTTGTTCAGGCCTTCGACGAACAGCAGACGCGGCGCTTCGCTCATTCGGCTCCCTCCGGTTGCGAGGCGGCAAGGGCTGCGGATTTCGACGACGGCGCGTCCGATCGTGCGCGCCAGGTCTCGATCATGCCGACAATGCCCTTGGGGAACGCGACGACGATCAGCACGATGACGCCGCCGAGAATGAGCTTAGACCAGTCGGTCTGGCTGACCAGCCAGATACTCAGCGCCTTGAACACGATGGCGCCGACCACCGCGCCGGACACCGTCTCGACGCCGCCGAGCAGCACCATGACCAGCGCATCGACCGAGAGGCCGATTCCGATGTTGTCCGGGAATACGCTGCCCTTGAGATAAGCAAACAGCGAACCGCCAATGCCTGCCGCGGTGCCTGCGATGACGAACGCGGTCCACTGGATGCGTTTGGCGTCGATGCCGATCGACTCGCTGCGCAAGAGAGAATCGCGGGTGCCGCGCAACGCGTAGCCGAACGGCGAGAACACGATGACGCGCAGGAGGCCGACGACAGCCACCGCCACCGCGAGCGACAGCCAATAAAAGCGCGCCGGGCCTGCGGCCCAAGTCTCAGGCCAGATGCTGAGAATGCCGTTGTCGCCGCCGGTGACCGGCACCCACTGGAACGCGATCGACCACACAATCTGCGCGAACGCCAGCGTCAGCATCGCGAAGTAAACACCCGATAGCTGGATCGCGAAGAAGCCGAAGATCGCCGCGCCAAACAAACCCAGCAGCGGGCCGAGCGCGAGGCACACGATCATCGGCAGACCGGCGATCTTGGCGAGAAACGCGACGCCATACGCGCCGAGGCCGAAATATGCGGCATGACCGAACGAGGCGAGTCCGCCGACCGACATCAGGAAATGCAAGCTCGCCGCAAAGATCACGAAGATCGCGATCTCCGCGCCGACGGCGAGCGCGTAGTTGCCAGCGATCAGCGGCAGCAGCGCCGCGAGCACAACGCCGACGGCGAAGGCGATGCGCTCATTCTGCGACAGTGGCTGCCATGGCCGCACCGACAGACCTGGCGTCTTGCGCGCGGCGGCTTCGGGCTTTCCGAACAAGCCCCACGGCCGCACGATCAGCACCACCGCCATCACCAGGAACACGAGAATGATGGAAATTTTCGGGAACACGAGGATGCCGAATGCATTCAACTCGGCGACCAGCACGGCAGCAACGAACGCGCCGGTGATACTGCCGAGGCCGCCGATCACGACGACCACGAAAACCTCGACGATGATGCGCAGATCGAGTGCGTGATGGACCGCATCGCGCGGAATCTGCAACGCCCCGCCAAGGGCCGCGAGGAATACGCCTGCGCCGAACACGCTGGTGAACAGCCATTTCTGATTGACGCCGAGTGCCGCCACCATGTCACGGTCCTGCGTCGCGGCGCGCACCAGAATGCCCCAGCGGGTGCGATGAAACAGCAGCCACAGGATGCCGAGCACGACCGGACCGAGCACGATCATGAAGAGATCGTAGGACGGCACGTTCTGGCCGAACATCTCGACCGCGCCGCGAAAGCCCGGCGCGCGGCGGCCGAGCAGATCGTCCGGGCCCCAGATCAGCACGACGAGATCCTCGACCATCAGCGTCAGGCCGAAGGTCGCGAGCAACTGAAACAGTTCGGGTGACGAGTAGATACGCCGCAGCAGCAGCATCTCGACCAGCACGCCGATGATGGCGACAGCCAGCGCCGCCAGCACGATGCCGCCCCAGAAGCCGAACGCGCCGGAGAGCCGTTCGGTCAGCGTGAATGCGACGTACGCGCCGAGCATGTAGAACGCGCCGTGGGCGAAGTTCACGATCCGCGTCACGCCGAAGATGATCGACAGCCCCGACGCCACCAGAAACAGCGCGGAGGCGCTGGCAAGGCCGGTCAGGAACTGGACGATATAGAAACCCATCGGGTGGTTGGCCCTGAATGTTTTCGGTCGTCCCTGCGAACGCAGGGACCCATAATCCCTGCGTTCGAGATGACGTGGTGCAAACATCCCACCTGGACAATTTGCTCGGTGTGTATGGGTCCCCGCTTTCGCGGGGACGACATCGTGGCGTCAGCTCACTCCTTCGGACGCAGCGTCGAGACTTCGGCATCGCTCGGCAGATAGTCCTTGCCGTTTCGATAGGCGCTTCCGGTCATCACGCCCTTACCATCCTTCTGCGCCGTCTTGCCGACGAACGCGCCCAGCGTCGACTGATGGTCGATCTTGCGGAACGTAATCTCGCCGAACGGCGACGGCATCGTGATGCCCTCGGCTGCAGCGATCATCTTGTCGGTGTCTTCCGAGCCGGCCTTGGCGAGGATCGCCGCTGCCGCCTTGATGGTCTGGTAACCGACGATCGAACCGAGACGCGGATAGTCATTATACTTGGCCTGATACGCCTTCAGGAACTTGTCGTGCTCCGGAATCTGGATGTCGTTCCAGGGGTAACCCGTGACGATCCAGCCTTCGGGTGTTTCGTCCTTGAGCGGATCGAGATATTCCGGCTCGCCGGTGAGGAAGCTCACAACGCTGCGATCCTTGAACGTACCGCGAGTGTTGCCTTCACGGACCAGCTTCACGAGGTCCGCGCCGAACATGACGTTGAGGATCGCGTCGGGCTTGGCAGCGGCGGTGGCCTGCACCACCGGACCGGCGTCGATCTTGCCGAGCGGCGGCCATTGTTCGTCGACCCATTCGATGTCGGGACGCTTGGCGCTGAGCAGCTTCTTGAACACGCCGACCGCCGACTGGCCATACTCGTAATTCGGCGCGATGGTGGCCCAGCGCTTGGCGGGCAACTTCGCGGCTTCATCCACCAGCATCGCCGCCTGCATGTAGTTCGACGGGCGCAGACGGAACGTATAGCGGTTGCCCTTCGACCAGGTAATGGCGTCGGTCAAAGGCTCGGCCGCCAGGAAGAACACCTTCTTCTGGTTGGCGAAGTCCGAGACCGCAAGGCCGATGTTCGACAGGAACGTGCCCGCGAGCATCGCCACCTTTTCCTTTTCGACCAGTTCGTTCGCAGCGGTGAGCGCATCCGCCGGCTTGCCGCCGTCGTCCTTGGAGATGACGACGATCTTCTTGCCGTTGACGCCGCCGGCCGCGTTGATCTCCTCAACTGCGAGCTGCCAGCCCTTGCGGTAAGGCTCGGTGAAAGCGGGAAGCGCCGAGTAGCTGTTGATTTCGCCGATCTTGATTTCGGCCTGCGCCAGCGCGCCGGTTGCGCTGCCTGCAAGAGCCGCCGCGAAAGTCGCTCCAAAAAGACTCGCACCGATAAGAAGGTCTCTGCGTTTCATTCAACACCTCCGATACGGGAGCAATGCTCCCTGCTGTTCAAGTAACGTCTGTATTCGAATCATTGCTGCTCGTCATTGCGAGGAGCGCTTTCGCGACGAAGCAATCCACCTTTGCACTGGATTGCTTCGCTTCGCTCGCAATGACAACTTTCATCTCAGCCCGTCTTCTCCCTTGATCTCGTCGAGCTTCAATCCACCGACACGCGGCAAAGGCCGGCCGCTGTCGGTCACCGCCACCGCGACCATAATCTCGTTGGCGCGCGGCGCGTCGTTAATTCGCACCTCCATGCCGTCGAAATGGCTGCGAACGAATGCCGCATCCTTGTGACCGAGCGGAATATCGAGCGCCACCCCCGGACCGCCTCTTTTCTTGCTGGATGGGATCAGCGCCGCGCCCTTGCCGAGAACTTTCCGTACCGGCGCACCCATCTTGGGATGCAACAGCGCTGCGGCGTGCTCCAGCTCACCGTTTTCGCCGACGGCGGCGGCCTTGCCGTAGCTTTGCGCCTTCGGACCTTCGATGCCGAGCGCCGCTACGGCCTTCGCCGACAACAGCGCGCCGAGTTCCTCGCCGATCTCGATCAGTGGCGAAAGATCTTCGACATACTTTCCGGCGAATGGATTCTCGATCACCGCGATGGCCGCCGCACGCCGGGTCGGCGGCGACACGGCCCGGCCCGCCTCGCTTAGCGTCTCCTCGACAACAACGACGATCTTGCGGATCACAGCAGGCATCGGTTTTCCTATGCGGCCGGAGCGAATTGCGGAAGTGCAGCGGGTAAACGCAACGGTCCGACGATTTCGGTCTCGCCTTGCAAACTCAATGACGCGCCGTCGATCAGGCCTCGGACCAGCAGATCGCGGGCGCATTCCATGCCCGATTGCAATGCCATCATAATGTCCGCATGCGACAGCGCGCCGACATCGCGCGTGACCAGACGCTCGCCAAGATCGCTGTCAGGCTGAATGTCGCAGGCGCGCTCGCGCACAATGGCCGGATGCCCCGGCAGATCGACAGCATTGGCGATGGCGGTCGCCGCCGCATCGGCCTGCGCCGCTGTTTTTGCCAGCACCGTCACCGCATCCGCGATGCCGAGCGAGAAGCTGCGGCCATGACGGCCGCTGGTGGCGATGCCGCGCGTGATATCGGCCGATTGCACGACGGTCTTTCCAATCATCCACGGACGGTCCGGGCGATCGATCAGCCCAACCGTGAACGATTGTCCCGCCGCCAGATGCAGCGCGATGTCGCCGCCATTGTTGACGTAGGCACGGTCGAGAGGCGCAGCAAGCGTCATCGCCGCCAATATTTCCTCTGCGACTGACCCGGCGACCGCTGCCATTGGCGTGATGAATGTCTCGCCCGCAAACGGCGCGACCGCGCGGCACATCCGCTGCGCGATCACGCCTTGCAGCTTGGTGCCACCGGGCATTGCCTGCTGACGCAACGCCGGCAACTCGCTGCACAACTCATCGAGCAAGCCATCGAAGCGGGCCGCCGCGTTGGCGTAAGCGACACGCACATTATCCGGCGTGCCATGCGCCTCAACAATGAGATCGATCGGCCCGTCCTGCAGATGCAGGCGTTTACCGTCGGCGAGAAATGCAATCTGGGCCCTGCCCGTCATCGCCGTTGCTCCGGCGTCGCCGCGACCGGCGGACTTTCGGTCTGCCGCAACACCTGCGTGCCCTGCCCAAGGCTTTCCAGCGGACGCACATGATCCATATGCCCGCCGAGCGCCGCATAATCGTCGAGCTTCATGGTGAATTCGATCGGCGCGACCAGCGCCGGCGTCGGGACGTAACCGAATGCGCCCTGCGGCACCCGCGTCACATCGACCATCACCGTGATGCCGCCGCCCGGCCAGACATAAACCGGCGCGCCACCGCACGTCACCGAGGTCAGTGCGTCCTTCACCGAATGGGTCAGCCGCACCGGATTATCGGTCACGCCCGCACGCAACGAACCGCCCGCGCCCATCATGAACAGCACCGTGCACAGCGCCGGTTCGCAGTTTTCCTGAATGCGTTCGACCGATAGCTGCAAGTCAGCAGGCAACGGCTTTTCGATCGGCTGCAAGGCTTCGTTTAGTTCGAAGTACGCCGCGTGCTCGCCGGTGGTCGAGACCATCAGCATCCGCGTGCCGGGCTTGGCTTCCTTCTTGTCAAACGGGCCGAGAATGGCGAGCGGATTGGAGATGTTGGTACCGCCCCAGCCAGTGCCGGGTTCGGCGACCTGAAAATAACGTCCGGGCGTCGAGCGTCGACCCTTCATCTTGATGCCGGTGTCGGGAATATCCAGCAGCTTGCCGGCCTGATGCTCCGACAGCACCCCGGTGATGTGGTCATCGACAACGACCACCTCATCGACCTTGCCGTGCCATTGCTTGGCGAACATGCCGATCGTCGCCGAGCCGCAGCCCACCCGCATTCGCTCTTCGAGCGCGCCGTTCACGATCGGCGCCTTGCCGGCCTGAACCACAACATTCACGCCGCCATCGACGGTGAGTTCGATCGGCTTGCCGTTGCACAGGTCCATCAGCGTGTCGCAGGTGACGCGGCCTTCTTTCTTCGAGCCGCCGGTCAAGTGATGTACGCCGCCGAGCGACAGCATCTGCGAGCCGTATTCGCCAGTGGTGACATGACCCACCGCTTCGCCCTGCGCGCGCACGGTCGCGGTTTCAGGGCCAAGATAGCGATCCGTGTCGATCTTCACTTTCACGCCGCAATAGCTGAAGATGCCTTCGGTCACGACGGTGACCATATCGACACCGTCGATCTTCGAGGACACGATGAAGGGTGCAGGCTTGTAATCGGGATAGGTGGTGCCGGCGCCGATCGCGGTGACGAACATCTTGTTGTCGTGGACGATGCTGCCATCCCACTCGGCGCTCATCTGGAACGGAACGATCTTGCCGCCATGCGACACGGTGCGCTCCAGCACAACGTGCGGATCGACCCGGACCAGCTCGCCGTTATCGTTGGCGTAGCGGTCGCAGGCGCCAGTCGCGCCCGGTTTGATGAAGCACATCACCGGACAGGCATCGCAGCGGATCTTGTCGGAGACCGCCGCTTCAATTCCAAATGGCGCGTCGTTCGGCATGAACCGATCCAGCTTCGCCGCAGATCCGGCGAGTTCATTCGTATACAAACGATCTTGCGCCGGGCCTTTTTGACTGTCAAGCGGCCGCACGCTTGGTTTCGCGGCGTTGCCGCATATTCCTGCATTTGCCCAGCGGTGTCGCGTAGATTTTGGGCTGCAACGAAATGCCGTTCTGGCATCGTGGATGCCGCAACGGCATTGTTGCACGTTTGTATACAAACGATATGGTTCGACTTCGTATCGCGCTGGATCACTTCAGTCGTCATGCCCGGCCTTGTGCCGGGCATCCACGACTTAAAACTGTTCCGCACGAAAGACGTGGATGGCCGGGACAAGCCCGGCCATGACGGAAGCAGTGAGGATTTTGCCTCTCATGACCGCGACATTGCGCCTCACCGTCAACGGCAAGAGCCACGACATCAGCGCGGCGTCTGATACGCCGCTGATCTACGTGCTGCGCAACGACCTCGAACTGAACAGCCCGAAGTTTGGCTGCGGTCTTGGCGAGTGCGGCGCATGCACTGTCATCATGGACGGAGTTGCCGCGCGCTCCTGCGTGATTCCGGTGGGCGGATGCACCGGACGCGAGATCGTCACGCTGGAAGGCCTCGGTTCGCGCGAACGCACCGACCCGGTGCAGCACGCTTTCATCGAGGAGCAAGCTGCGCAGTGCGGCTATTGCCTCAACGGCATGATCATGACCGCGAAGGCGCTGTTGATGCGCAACGCACATCCGAACGAAACCGAAATTCTCGAAGCGCTACGCTACAACCTCTGCCGCTGCGGCGCGCATGTCGAAATCATCCGCGCGGTGATGCGCGCGGCGTCGCCTGAGCGGGTTGCGCCATGAGCGGACATTCTCGCGACAGGAAAGGATCGCTGCGGATCGTGCGCCCGGCTGCCGGCGGCGATGAAACCTTCATCGAGATTCGCGAAGACGGCGCAATCGATGCGTTCAACGGCCATGTCGATCTCGGCACCGGTATCGGCACTGCGCTGACCCAGATCGTCGCTGAAGAACTCGACGTTGGCTTCGCGCGCGTGACAATCGTGCTCGGCGATACCTCGCGCACGCCCAATCAGGGCGCGACCATCGCCAGCGAAACCATCCAGATCACAGCCATTCCGTTGCGCAAAGCCGCCGCGCAGGCGAGGCACTTCCTGCTGGCGCGCGCCGCCGCGAGGCTTGAGCTGCCGGTCGAACAGCTCAGCGTTATCGACGGCCTTATTCGCGGCAACGACAATCGCAGCGTTTCCTATGGCGAGTTGATCGCGGGCGACATCATCCGGCTCGAACTCGCCGACGACGTGACGGTGAAAACCGTCGACAGCTATCGCATCGTCGGACAGTCGCAGCCGCGCATCGACCTGCCTGCGAAAGCAACCGGCGAACTGGTGTATGTCCACGACATGCGCGTGCCGGGCATGCTGCACGGCCGCGTCATCCGCCCGCCCTATGCGGGTGTCGATGCGGGCGACTTTATCGGCAACAGCCTGATCGCGGTGGACGAGTCCTCGATCGCGCATATTCCCGGCATCGTCGCGGTGGTGACGATTGGCGATTTCGTCGGCGTCGTCGCCGGGCGCGAGGAGAATGCGGTCAAGGCTGCCGAACAGCTCAAGGTGTCGTGGAAGCCAACGCCGCCGATTCCCGATTTGAAGGACATCGAGACCGCGTTGCGCGCCAACCCGAGCACACCGCGCGTGCTGCTCAACAAGGGCAACGTGGATGCGGCCATCGCTGGCGCCGCCAAGCCGATCAAGCGCACATATATATGGCCGTATCACATGCATGCCTCGATCGGGCCATCGTGTGCGCTGGCCGATGTGCAGTCCAACGGCGTGCGGGTGTGGTCCGGTACGCAAAATCCGCACATCCTGCGCGTGGACCTTTCTTTCTTGCTGGGCCTACCCGAGGAACAGATCGACCTCATCCGGATGGAAGCCGCAGGCTGCTACGGCCGCAATTGCGCCGACGACGTCACCGCCGATGCGGTGCTGCTGTCGCGTGCGGTCGGACGGCCAGTGCGCGTGCAGCTCACCCGCGAGCAGGAGCATGCGTGGGAACCAAAAGGCTCCGCGCAACTGATGGACGTCAACGGCGGGCTTGATGCCGACGGCGGCGTTGCGGCCTACGATTTCCAGACACGCTATCCGTCGAACGGCGCGCCGACGCTGGCGCTGATCCTGACCGGCATAATTTCGCCGGTGCCGCAAATCTCCGAGATGGGCGACCGCACTGCGATCCCGCCTTACGATTACGACAACATGCGCATCGTCGCCCACGACATGCCGCCGATCGTGCGCGCCGCATGGCTGCGCGGCGTCTCGGCGCTGCCCAATACATTCGCGCATGAATCCTATATCGACGAACTCGCGAGAGAAGCGAAGGTCGATCCGATCGAGTATCGGCTGCGTTACCTGCGCGATCCGCGTGCTGTCGATCTGGTGAAGGCCGTCGCCGAGCGCGGCAACTGGACGCCACGTCCGGAATGGAAGCCGCCCGAAAACGAGAACGATATCGTTCGCGGGCGCGGCTTCGCCTACGCGCTCTACGTGCACAGCAAGTTTCCGGGCTATGGCGCGGCATGGTCGGCATGGATCGCCGACGTCGCAGTGAACAAGGCCACCGGCGATGTCGCGGTGACGCGCGTGGTCGCGGGACAGGACTCCGGCCTGATGATCAATCCGGACGGCGTGCGCCATCAGATCCACGGCAACGTGATTCAATCGGTCAGCCGCACGCTGAAGGAAGAAGTCACGTTCGACAGCACCGGCGTCACCAGCCGCGAATGGGGTGGCTACCCCATCATCACGTTTCCCGAAATTCCCAGCATTGACGTGCTGATGCTGCCGCGCAACGATCAGCCACCACTCGGCGTCGGCGAATCAGCATCAGTGCCGAGCGCAGCCGCCATTGCCAACGCGATCTTCGACGCCACCGGCGTGCGGTTTCGCGAATTGCCGTTCACGCCGGAGCGCATCAAAGCGGGATTGCAGCAGGCGGGAGTAGCAACGCCGTCGCTTGCTCCTCCCGAACCCGCGCGCGTGGCAACGCTAACCCGATCATGGTTGCCGTCAGTCGCGACAGTTGGCGTAGCCGCATGCGCCGCGATGGCGATGGTTTGGCCGTGGCGCGCAGCGATTCCACCGATTGCGACGCCCGATCCATCGACCTATTCGGCCACGACCATCGCGCGCGGCGCGCAGCTTGCCGCGCTTGGCGATTGCGCGGTGTGCCACACCGGGCCTTCGGGCATCGTCAACGCGGGCGGCCGCGCGCTGGAGACGCCATTCGGCATTGTCTATGCGACCAACATCACGCCGGATCGCGACACCGGCATCGGCGCGTGGTCGTATCCCGCGTTCGAGCGCGCGATGCGCCACGGCATCCATCGCGACGGCAAACATCTTTATCCGGCGTTTCCATACAATCATTTCACCAAGACATCCGATGCGGACCTGCAGGCGCTCTACGCCTATCTGATGGTGCAGACGACGGTGCGCGCGGAGAGCCCGGAAACCAAACTTGCCTTCCCGTTCAATCTGCGGCCATTGATGGCAGGATGGAACGCGATGTTCCTGACCTCCGGCGCGATGGTCAGCGATCCGGCGCAATCCGCGGAATGGAATCGCGGGGCTTATCTGGTGGAGAGTCTCGGCCATTGCGGCGCGTGCCATTCGCCGCGCAACGCGCTCGGCGCGGAGCAAACCGGCAAGGCGCATCTGGCCGGTGGCGTGGCTGAGGGGTGGGAAGCACCTCCCCTCACCGCGTTGTCGCAAGCGCCGATTCCATGGAGCGAGAACGAGCTTTACAATTATCTGCGCACTGGCACGTCGCGCTATCACGGCGTGGCCGCAGGGCCGATGGGGCCGGTGGTGCAGCAACTTGCAAACGTTCCCGACAGCGACATCCGCGCCATGGCGACCTATCTCGCATCGATGAACGATGGGGTTAATAGCGCGAGCGAGCACGCGCTCGCCACGCGGTTGGAAACGCTGACGCTGGATCGTAGTACGACGCGCGGCATCGCCGGCGAGCGCATCTTCGACGGCGCCTGCGCCGTGTGTCACGCGGTCGGGGGACCGGAACTGTTCGGCGCGCGGCCCTCGCTCGCGCTCAACACCAACGTGCACAGCGCCACGCCGGACAATTTGATTCAGGTCATTTTGCATGGCATCGACAAGCCGGTGACCAGCGATCTCGGCTATATGCCCGCATTCAAGGGCAGCCTGAACGACAGGCAGGTCGCCGATCTGATTGCCTATACCCGCAGGCAGTTCGCGCCGGATAGGCCGGCGTGGGGCGATGTGGAAGCGGCCGTGGCGCGGCTGCGCAAGGCGCAGGTGCAGCACTAGACTAGCCCGATTACTGAGGTTTGCCCCTGTCATGGCCGGGCTTGTCCCGGCCATCTACGTCTTCCTTGAAGCCAAGACGTGGATGCCCGGCACAAGGCCGGGCATGACAAAGAGAAAGTCTTTTCTCGGATAGACGGCCGATGCTACATCGCCGCCATGCCAATCAAAGTCGCCGCCCTTTATCAATTCATAGCACTGCCGGATTTCCGCGAGTTGCGCGAGCCGCTGCTGGCGGCGTGCAACGCGCACGGTATCAAGGGCTCGCTGCTGCTGGCGCAGGAAGGCATCAACGGCACCATCGCAGGAAGTGATGAGGCAATCGACGCTATCCTGGCGGAGCTGCGCGACGGATCGCTGTTCGGCGGACGATTGAACAATCTTGAACTGAAGTTCTCGCGCGCAGAGACCATGCCGTTCGGCCGCATGAAGGTGCGGCTAAAGAAAGAAATCGTCACGCTCGGCGATCCGCATGTCGATCCGACGCGGCGCGTCGGCACCTATGTCGATGCAAGCAACTGGAATGCCCTGCTCGACGATCCGGATGTGACAGTGATCGACACAAGAAATCAATTCGAGGTCGCTATGGGCACGTTCGAGGGCGCGATCGATCCGCACCTTGGACGATTCAGCGATTTTCGCACCTACACCGCAGCATCGCTTGACCAGAACACTCACAAGAAAATCGCGATGTTCTGCACCGGCGGCATCCGCTGTGAGAAAGCAAGCTCTTATCTGCTATCGCTTGGCTTCGACGAGGTCTATCACCTCAAGGGCGGCATCCTGAAATATCTGGAAACGGTTCCCGAGCAAGAGAGCCGCTGGCAAGGTGACTGCTTCGTGTTCGACGAGCGCGTTGCGCTCGGCCACGGACTCGTTGTCGCGGAAACCGGCAATCCTGCAAAGGACACCATCGATCATGACTGAAAGTGACATCATCCGCCGCATCGACACGCTCGAAGAGCGCGTCGCGTTTCAGGACGATGCCATCGAGACGCTCAACCAGACCATTACCAAGCAATGGGCGCTGATCGATGCGCTGACGCGCAATGTCGAGCGCCTGACCGATCAGTTGCGCGAGGCGCAGGCGAGCGCTTCGCACGGGCCGCAGCACGAGCCGCCGCCGCATTACTAAGCCACCGCGACGCCTTCGATCTCCACCATCCACGCGGCGTCGAACAGTCCTGCGATGATCAGCGTCGATGCCGGGGCGCGATCGCCGAGCACGGTCTTGCGCACTGCGCGGAATTCCGGACCATACTTGCGATCGGTCAGAATGACGGTGGTCTTGACCAGATTGTCGAATGTCATACCGGCGGCATAAAGCTGCGCCTCCACATTGGCCCATGCCAGCTCCGCCTGCGCCTTGAAGGTTTCGGGCGGCGCACGGCCGGCCGAGACCGGCACCTGTCCGCTTATATAGAGAGTGCGATCAGCCGCGCTGACCGCGATCGCCGGTGAAAAGCCGCTGCCCGGTGTCACCGGCACCCTGTCCGAACTGACAATCTCGATCTTCATAGGCGCGTTTCCCCTGATTTTATGTGTGTCTTCAGACGCCCAGATTAACAAAATCCGGAACCCGCAACCGTGAAAGACCGTTATTCATCATGGTGCTTGCCCCGTAGAGCATCGACCCTGAACCGCTGCCTAAATCTTGACTTCGGAAGGTATCTTCTCGACACTCTACCCGTGCCCGGATCGATGCGGCATCTCATTTCGCAACTGCGAGGAAACGATAATGGCCTGGAAAGCTCCCAAGATTGTCGAAGTGCCGGTCGGCATGGAAATCAACATGTATGCTTGCGCGGCGCGCAAATAAAAGCAGACAAAACAACGCCTGCCTAAGGTCCGGGGGCTTCGAGATGCTTCGCATCATCGTCCTTGGGACCGCGGCCGGCGGCGGGCTTCCGCAGTGGAACTGCGGCTGCGCCAATTGTAACCGGGCGCGCCGCGACTCGAAAATCCAGATGACCCAGTGCTCCATCGCTGTCAGCGCAGACGGCGATCACTGGTATTTGATTAATGCGTCCCCCGACATTCGCCAGCAAATCACCGCCACGCCGCAACTGCATCCGCGGCCCGGACGTCTGCGCGACAGCCCGATCGCCGGCGTGATCCTGACCAACGGCGAGATCGACGCCATCGCAGGTCTGCTGACGCTGCGGGAAGGATCGCCGTTTGCGATCTACGCGCATCAGGCTGTTCTCGACACATTGAAGGCCAACAGCATCTTCAATGTTTTGACCTTGGAGCGCGTCAAGCGCCACGCGATGACGAGTGGTCAACCGTTCAAGCCGCTGCTTCCTGATGGATCGGCCTCGGGTCTTGAGATCACGCCTTTCAAGGTGTCTGGCAAGGAAGCGCTCTATCTTGAAAGCAATGCGTCGTCGTCTGCAGCGGCACGCGACGATGGCGGCACGCTCGGCCTGAAAATCCGCCACGTCGCGGAGGATAAAGTATTCTTCTTTATCCCGGCATGCGCCGATGTGACGCTCGAGTTGAAAACAATGCTGTCAGGCGCGGCGCTGGTGTTGTTCGATGGCACGCTATGGCGCGATGACGAAATGATCGCCGCAGGCCTTTCGCAGAAAACCGGCACGCGCATGGGTCATGTTTCGATGTCGGGAGACAACGGTGCGATATCCGCGCTTGGTGCGCTGAACATCGGGCAAAAGATTTTTCTCCATATCAACAATTCGAATCCCGCACTGTTCGCAGAGTCACCGGAACGGCGCAGCGCCGAGCAAGCCGGATGGCGCGTACCGCATGACGGCATGGAGATTCAGCTGTGAACGCGCCTGCCGATCCTGCCGCGAGCCTTGCCGTCAGTCTTGCAACATCGAAAGCCCCGCTCACCAGCGCGGATGAGATGGAAGCACGGCTGCGCGCGATTGGCGCCACGCGCTATCACAGCCTGCATCCGTTTCACCGGCTGCTGCACGGCGGCCAGCTCAACAAGGGGCAGGTGCAGGCGTGGGCGCTGAACCGCTATTTCTATCAGAGCACCATCCCGATCAAGGATGCGGTCGTGATCTCCCGGTTTCGCGACCGTGCGACGCGGCTCGAATGGCGGCATCGCATCGAGGATCATGACGGCGATATCGGCACCGAAGGCGGCATCGAGCGCTGGCTGAAGCTGACCGAAGGCCTCGGCCTCGACAGCAAGTATGTGGAATCGACAGAGGGCATCTTGCCCGCAACGCGCTTCGCGGTGGAAGCCTATGTCCATTTCGTGCGCGAGAAGACGCCGCTCGAAGCCATCGCGTCGTCGCTGACGGAGCTGTTCGCGCCGAACCTGCACGAGGAACGCATTTCCGGCATGCTGAAGCACTATGATTTCGTCAACCCGGACATCATGAGCTACTTCAGCCGCCGCATGGAACAAGCGCCGCGCGACGCCAACTTCGCGCTGAAATATGTCCGGCAGAATGCGCGCAATCCCGAGGAGCGCGAGGCGGTCTGCAACGCACTCATTTTCAAGACCAACGTGCTATGGGTGCAGCTCGACGCGCTGTATCACGCTTATGTCGATGGCCACATTCCGCCGGGCGCATTCGTGCCTCAAGACCACAAGCCCCGCCACAAGGCCAACTGATGGCAACCCGCGCCCGCAATGTCATGATCGGCGAGATGAGCCGCCCTGCTCTGCCGCGGCACGTCAAGTTTCGCTTCGACGAGGCACGGCAGGCATGGGTGATCCTTGCGCCGGAGCGTGTGCTGGCACCGGACGAGACCGCCGTCGAGGTGCTGCAACTGTGCGACGGCGAACGCAGCGTCAGCGACATGATCGACGCGCTGGCCGCGAAGTATGTCGCGGATCGCAAGGACATCAGCGCCGACGTGATCGCCATGCTGCAGGATTTAGCGGATAAGGGTTTTCTCGCTGACAAGGTTGGGCCGGAAGCATGAGCGAGTCCGTCGTGACGCGGACCGACAGTGGCATCGCGCCGGTGGCGCCGATCGCGCGCGACCATGTCATCCCGCTCGCGGTGCTGGCCGAACTGACGCATCGCTGTCCGCTGCAATGCCCATATTGCTCGAACCCGCTCGATCTCGAACGCGCAGGCCAGGAGCTCACGACCGGCGAATGGCGCAAGACACTGTCCGAGCTGGCGCAAATTGGCGTGCTGCAAATTCACTTCTCGGGCGGCGAGCCGACCGTGCGCAAGGATCTCGCCGAGATCGTCAAACATGCCAACGATGCCGGCCTCTATACCAACCTGATCACCTCGGCGGTGTTGCTGACCAAGGACAAGCTGAAGGATTTGGCCGATGCGGGCCTCAGCCACATTCAGATCAGCTTTCAGGGCAGCGAGACCATCGTCGCGGATCGTGTCGCCGGACTGGCAAAGTCGCATGACAAGAAAATTCAGGTTGCGCGCTGGTCGCGTGAGCTCGATCTGCCGCTCACGGTGAACGCCGTGATGCACCGGCAGAATCTGCATCAGCTCTCCGACGTGATTCAGATGGCGGTCGATCTCGACGCCGACCGGCTGGAGATCGCCAATGTACAATATTACGGCTGGGCGCTGAAGAACCGCGCCGCGCTGATGCCGACGCTGGAGCAGATCGAGGACTGCACCCGCATTGTCGAGGACGCGCAGGTGCGCCTGAAGGGCACGCTCGCGATCGATTACGTGGTGCCGGACTACTACGCCATTCGCCCGAAGAAATGCATGGGCGGCTGGGGCCGGCAGTTCTTCAACATTTCGCCGTCGGGCAAGGTGTTGCCCTGCCACGCCGCCGAGACCATCACCGGACTTGCATTCGATTCGGTGCGCGATCACTCGATCGCATGGATCTGGGAGAATTCCGAGGCGCTCAACCGCTATCGCGGCACCGGCTGGATGCCGGAGCCGTGCCGCAGCTGCGACCATCGCGAGGAGGATTACGGCGGCTGCCGCTGTCAGGCCTTCGCGCTCACTGGCGACGCCGGCAACACCGATCCCGCCTGCGCGCTGTCGCCGCTGCATGAGGGAATTTTCAAAACCGCCGAGCAGGAAGCGGCGGAAGGCGCATCGCAATTCATTTATCGTAATTTTTCCGGTGGCACGCGCGAGGAAGACATCATAAACCGCGCGTAATTATTCCGGACCTCCTGCCATTTTTTTGGCAAGGATTGCTGTAACACGAGCGCCATGTCCTCATTCGAGACCATTACGCCCGCTCCGGCGAACACCGGCGCGTCGCTCACCGTCCGCGGCCACGTTCTCACCGAACTGGCCGAGACGCTGAAGCTTGCCGTGCCCATTGCGCTCACGCAACTGGGCCAGATCGCAATGATGACGACGGATTTGGCGCTGATCGGCCGCCTCGGCGAGCAGGCTGTCGCCGCCGCTGCATTGGCGCACACGATTTTCTTCATCGGCTTCACGCTCGGCATGGGGCTGGTCTCTGCTGTTGCACCACTGGCCGCACAGGCATTCGGCGCGCGCGATCCTCGCATCGTCCGCCGCGCGTTGCGTGTCGGTCTGTGGGTCGCACTGTTCGTTGCATTGCCATTGATGGCGATTCCCTTGTTTGGCGAAACGCTCCTGATCGCGCTCGGGCAAGCGCCAGAAAGCGCCAAACTCGCGCAACAGTATTTGATGGGTCTTGGCTGGTGCATCGTTCCGGCGCTGTGGTTCATCGCGATCCGCAGCTTCATGGGCGCGGTGAACCGTCCCGAACCCGGACTGTGGATTACGCTCGCCGCAATCCCGTCGAATGCGCTGCTGGCCTATGCGCTGATTCATGGGCATTTCGGACTGCCGCAGCTCGGGCTGTTCGGCGCGGGGCTTGCGACATCGATCGTCAACGCCGGGATGTGCGCGGCAGGACTGTGGTTCTGCCATGCGCGCCGACCGTTCAAGAAGTATCACGTGCTTGGAAGATTCTGGCGGATCGACTGGTCGCTGATGAAACAGCTCCTCGTCATCGGCACGCCGATCTCGATGTCGTTCCTGCTGGAGTACGGGCTGTTCTCGGCGGCCGCGCTGCTGATGGGATTGATCAGCACCACGGCGATTACCGCGCATCAAATCTCGCTGCAGATCGCCGCGATCCTGTTCATGGTGCCGTTCGGCGTCGGCATGGCAGCGACCGTGCGCGTCGGTCACGCGGTCGGGCGCGGCGATGTCGCATCCACGAGCCGCGCCGGGTTCGTCGCGATTGCAATTGGCGCCGTGTTCATGGCGATGATGACGCTCGCCGTGATCGCGGTGCGTTACCAGATCGCGTTTGCGTTTCTGGGGACCAGCGAGGACGTTGTGCGCACGGCTGAGCTGGTGGCGACGCTGCTGCTGGTCGGCACGACATTCTTCGTCGCTGACGGCGTGCAGACTGTAGCGGCCGGTGCGCTGCGCGGCCTCAACGATACGCGCATCCCGATGCTGATGGCCGCTTTCAGCTATTGGGGACTTGGCTTTGGCGTCGCCTACGCGCTGGCGTTCTGGTTCAACCTCGGCGCGATCGGGGTTTGGATCGGCCTGTCGTGCGGTACTGCAGCTTACGCGATTCTGCTGGTCGGACGATTTTACATGCTGACGAAGCGGTTGCGGCTTCGCATTTAATCAGACGTGCCGGTGACCGCGCCGAGATTGCCGTGAACACGCTGCAGCAGGTTGATCAGCGTCTCGCGCTCGCTCTTGGTCAGACACGCGAGAAGTTTGCGTTCGCGCTCGAGCGCCAGTTGAAGCACCTTGTCGTGGACCGTGCGCCCCTTCGCAGTCAGCGTAATCGAGTGGCTGCGGCCATCCGACGGGTCCGCCTTGATCGCAACCAGCCCGCGATTTTCCATCACGCCCAGATTGCGGCTCACCGGTCCCTTGTCGAAACCGATCACCTGACAGATGCGCGACGCCGGAATGCCCGGCTCGATCGCCAGTTGCGACAGGATCCGCCACTCGGTGACGGTCACGCCGAAGCGCTTTTGATAAACGCCGGTCGCGCTGTTCGACAGCTTGTTGGCCACGAAGGTGATGAGCGCCGGAACGTAACGATCGAGGTCGAGCAAGGGGCCATTGTTGCGGGAGCTTGTCGATCTGCTGCGGCTCATCGTCATGAATGTGTCGTCGTGAGGTTCGGTCTGCAACGGACCAATTGTCGCTGCGGGAGCCGCAGCGGCCTCATCGTACAGCATTTCCCGCTTTTGCAACCCCCGAGCAGCTTCGCCTGACGCTCTCGCTGCGAATTTTCTTGATTTGCACGTCGGAATGTTCGGCAATCCCGATTGGGTTCATTCCGCAGCCCGGCGACGGCTCCTTGCCCCAAGAATCTGCAGCCGCAATTTGAACCAAATCGCGCCTCGCGCTTTCTAATGGAAAGCCGATGGAGGACGAGATGGCAGGCATTCAGGCATTTGTCGTGGGAGTGACACTGTTCGTCGCCACCGTCGCGGTCTTTGCGGTCACAGCAACGGGCGCGGTTTTGCTGATGCTGTCGTGAGAGCTGGCCGACCGGTCCCTGCCGGAGAACCGCTTGCTGTCGAAGACACTGCACGACGGATCACCTGAAGCGGGCACTCCGTTCACAAAGTTGTTGATGCGGCCTGTCAGGTTCCTTGCCTCCCTCAACTGGCAATCGGTCGCAGACATGCTAAAATTGGGCGTACCGCGCCTGATGCCTTTTGATCGGCCGAGCAACTGCGGATTCTCTGGGAGGAAACTAGATGACCAGCGTCGTGCTCAACCGCCGCAGACTTCTCCTCGCCGCTGGTAGCTCCGTCATAGCAACCGGCGCTTCCGCGCTCCTGTTGCCCGCCCGCGCGCAAGGCCTCGCACCCACCGAATCGATGCCGGGCGGGGCCAACAACTACGCCAGCCACAAAGGCGCGCCGACCGTGGATCGGATCGGCAAAGGCGGCTTCTGGATGACGGGCACCGTACGCCGCGCAGGCAACGGGGCTCCACTTGCCGGGCAGCGCATCCAGATCTGGGCGCACACGGTCGAAGGGCGGGAGGAGGATCAGCGCAGTCATGGAGCCACTCTCACCGACAAGAACGGAGCGTTCCGTCTTGAGATGCCGCAGATCGTTCCGATCTTTGGCCAGCCGCATGGGCACCTCGCCTATGACAGCGGTGAATTCAAAGCTGTCTTTCTCCGTCCCGTGATGCGCAGCGCAAAAGATACCAGCCTGGAAGCGCACTTCGTCCTTCAGCCGGCATGACCTAGTTGGGGATCAGATTGGCGAAGGTGACCCTGATCTGGGCCGCCCTTGCAGCCGCAATTGGTGTGCCGATCGCCATTGCAGCGGCAAGCCCGCTGCTCGCGTGGCGCGATCCGCTGTACATCATGGCCGGATTCGCAGGGATTATCGCACTGGGTCTTCTGCTCGTTCAGCCTGTGCTGATTGGCGGATACTTACCGGGCAGATACTTGCCGGGACTGTCGGCCTATCGCTCGCGGCGCACACATCGCTGGATCGGAGGCTTGCTGGTCGTGGCAGTGTTGATCCACGTCGGAGGCCTTTGGATCAGCAGTCCGCCGGACATGATCGACGCCCTTCTCTTCAGATCGCCGACGCCGTTCTCTCCATTTGGCGTGATCGCTATGTGGGCAATCTTCACCGCCGCGCTTTTAGCTGCACTCCGCCAGCGATTTCGACTGCGAACGTGGCGTATCGCTCATACCTTCGTCGCGGTGGTGATCGTCGTCGTGAGTGCGATCCATGCCATATTGATCGAGGGGGCGATGGAGACAGTGTCGAAGGCCGCGCTTTGCGCGCTGGTCCTTGCGGCAACTGTAAGAGTCGTGACGCATCTATGGGTGAAGAGAAAGCAAGCGACGTCGCCCTCACCCGGAGGTGAGACCACGCTGCCAATTGGAGAGCTTCCGAAACAAGTTCGAGAGCGAAACTGACAAGACCGATGCGCGCAGGCGAAGCCTCATGAATTTCTTACGCATCTTGGCGATTGTTCTTGGTGTTAGCGTTGCCTGCGTCGTGGGACTTATTGTCTATGTCAGCATTTGGGATGCGGAAGAGCTGGAACTCTGGTCAGGCTTTGAAGCGATGAGCCAGCCATCATCGGAAAAACGTCCGTTCGAACATTTTGAGCTTATCTGCGTAATATTCGACACGTCTGAACTTCATGGCGAAGGCAAAAGGTTCGGGCGTGATCTATATCGGGGTTGCGGGTACACCGACAGCAATTACGCTGTGATTGTCACTGTGAAATACGGAGAAATATCCTGCAAGCAAACGAACAGGTTTGTTTTCGTCCGCGCCGAAGGAAGTCCTGCGTGCATGCAGTCAGACAATTTATCTGTCCGTAAACGGATATATACCGGCGGCTCATGGCCTCGTGGCTGGGGAGCTTCCGCTCACGGACAACCATACTTCGAAATTGGTCAGAAGTTACCATGAGGGAAAAAAGAATTCACCGTAGCGAATCCAGCACCCGTCTTTGCGCGATTGGACATGCACGCTTTCGACCAACGAGTGGAGCGGCCAAGCGAACCCTATTCGCATGTCATTGCGCGGCTATCTGGAAGTCTGTTGAAAGCCAGTTCGGCTAAAGATGTTGGTAGCGAGAGAGGGACTCGAACCCCCGACCCCAGGATTATGATTCCCGTGCTCTAACCAGCTGAGCTACCTCGCCACAGTGTCCGCCGGACTGCTTAGTCCATTTTCTTGAGCATGACCTTGTCCGGAAACCGGTACCCATCCCGGATCAAGTCCGGGACAGGCTTTTTCGGGATCATGCTCGTGCGCGAACCGGCGGCATATAAGGAGCGGGTCAAATCGATGTCAAGGCAAAGCGGCCCGCCGATTTACTCTGTTTTGCCAGCACCTTCGGGCGCATCCCGGCTATTTGGACGCGACTATTTCGGACGCATCGATGAATCGCTGTCCCGGCTGCCCGGCGGCGGGATCACCGGCGTATTGCCACCTTCCGGCGTCGGCGCTCGCATGTCCGGATCGACACCGGAAGGCGGACACAGAACGCCACCCGATTGAGCGAGCCGATCGGTGAGCTGGGTATTTGCGCCCGATCCAATTCCCGTCGTGGTGCCCTTGGGCGCAATCGTGCTGTCGTCCGGCACAGCTTCGGTTGGCGTGCAATTATTCGGGCGCGCGATGTTCGCAGGCGCAGTGCGCTGACCGGGCGTCGATGGCGATGGCGGCGCTTGCGGGAACGCCAGCGTCGATCCCGCGATTATGTATCCAGCCGCGAAGAGGCATAAATAACGCATACGAGGAAAACGCTTCCGGCGCGCGGAGGTTCCCTCACACAATGTCGCAGGTTAGCGCTTAATCGCAGGTTTAGTGTTTGCGATAGCGGATCAGCGAAAAATGTCCCATCGGCGCCATCGGCCGGCGCTCCGCCAGTGTGACGCCGCCATGTTTGCCGGCCCAGTTCACAAGCCGCTCCCAAGGAAATTCCGGTCGCCAGCCGAGCCGGCGCGCGATCGGGGCAAACGCCAGCTCGAACATGCGGCGCGGCCCGCTTTCCGCCCCGATGTGATTGACGAGAATCAGTTCGCCGCCCGGCTTCAGCACCCGAATGAAATCGTCCAGCGTCGCTTCAGGATCGGGCACGGCCGTAATGACGTATTGCGCCACAACCGCATCGAACGAACTGTCCGCAAATGCGAGATTCTTCGCATCCATCACTGAGAGGGTTTCGACGTTGGTGAGATTTTCTGCGCGCACGCGCTGTTGCGCCTTACGCAGCATCGGCTCGGAAATATCGACGCCGCAAATCTTCGTGGAGCGGGAATAGTCCGAGAGCGACAAGCCGGTGCCGATCCCGACATCGAGTACGCGGCCGCCAATGGCATCCGCGATCGCGATGGTGGATTTGCGGCCTTCGTCGAACACCGGGCCGAACACGCGGTCGTAGACCGGGGCCCATCGCGCGTAAGCCTTCGCGACGCTGGCGCGATCGATATCGTTACTCATGCCCTGCCCGTACCCCGAATGCGCTACGCGCTGATCGCACCCGCCGACACCGCACCACGCGATATGACCATCGGACCTGCGCTGGCGATGAAGCCACCGCCAAGCACACGCGCCTGCCCGGACGGTGCGTCATAGAACACGCACGCCTGTCCTGGCGACACGCCGTCCTCACCATCGATCAGTTCGACTTCGTAACCATGCGACGACACCCGCAACCAGGCGGCCTGCGCCGGGCGGGTCGAGCGCACCTTGACGAAAACTTCCAGCCCGTCGCCGACGGCCTGATCGAGCGCACCGTTGCCGATCCAGTTGACGTCGCGCAACACGATGCGGTGCGTGCGCAGAGCTTCGCGCGGACCGACGGTGACGCGCCGCGTCGCGGCGTCGATCTTCACCACATAAAGCGGATCGCGCGACGCAATGCCAAGGCCGCGCCGCTGACCGATGGTGAAATTGAGCACGCCCTGATGATGACCGAGCACCCGGCCCGTGAGATCGACAATGTCTCCTGCAACCGCGGCATTCGGCTTCAGCCGCTCGACGATGTCGGTGTAGCGGCCGGTCGGCACAAAACAGATGTCCTGGCTGTCCTGCTTGTCGGCGACCGGCAGTCCGAAGCGGCGCGCAAGCTCGCGCACCTGCGGCTTGGTCATGTCGCCGAGCGGAAACCGAACATCGGCGAGCTGATCGCGCGTCGTCGCAAACAGGAAGTAGCTCTGGTCGCGGTCGGCGTCAGCCGCACACATCAGTGCGCGCGATCCATCCACCATGCGGCGCGACGAGACATAGTGTCCAGTCGCGAGCGCCTGCGCACCGAGCTCGCGCGCGGTTGCGAGCAGATCGCGAAACTTGATCGAGCGGTTGCACTCGATGCACGGCACCGGCGTTTCGCCTGCGGCATAGCTCTCGGCGAAACGGTCGATCACGGATTCGCGGAAGCGGCTCTCGTAATCGAGCACGTAATGCGGAATGCCGAGCCGCGCCGCGACGTCACGGGCGTCGTGAATATCCTGACCGGCGCAGCACGCACCCTTGCGATGGGTGGCCGCGCCATGATCGTAAAGCTGGAGCGTGATGCCGATGACGTCATAGCCCTCGGACTTCAGCAGCGCCGCGGTCGCCGACGAATCCACGCCTCCAGACATGGCGACGACGACCCGTGTATCCTGCGGGCGGCCTTCGAGGTCGAGGCTGTTGAGCATGGCGGGCCATTCGAGCTGCGGCGGAAGCGGCGACAGGCCGATCCGGGTCTGGGATGTCTTATACAGCCGACTGCGGCTTTTCAAGCCGCGCACTCTTCGAATCTTCGAAAAAAATGCTTATAAATCAATCGATTAGGCAAAATGATCCCCGATTTTCGGACTCCCCTTCCCACTCCGATTTCTGCACCGGGCGGCCGGAGCTAACGGCAAATCTTGCCGCTGGGCAGAAATTCCGGGGCTCCTGCGGCTGGAGTCCGTTCGCTTAATTGATCTAAGCCTCTGATAATTAACGATTTTATTTGGAGGTAATGTCTGGTCCGGTCCTTGCTGAGTGAGTTGCAGCTCAAGGTCGGGGTATCGCTGTGGTCAGTTTTTCATTCGAAGCCGTGTCGCCAGTCGCCAACGTCTCCGCCAAGACGAAAGGCACCCGCGGCGATAACGGCCCGGCAAGCGAAGGATTTGGTTCGCTGGTCGACAGCAATGCCACCGACGCCGCGTCGACCGAAACCCCTGCATCGACCGATCGCGCAGCGCCGGTTCAGCGCAGCGACGAAACGCGCCCGGCGTCCGAGCCGGGCAAACCACGCGAAGCGACAAACAGATCCGATAAGTCCTCTGCGGAAAAACCTGCGGCCGACAGAACGGCCGGCGACACCAGCGCCGACACCGGGATCGACGCCAGTGTCGCGATCGAAACGCCAATCAAGGCTGCGGTCGAGACCGGTATCAGCATCGCCACCGATCTGCTGTCACCGGACATCGTCATCGCAGCCGATGCGACAACCGACGCCGATCCGGACGCGCAACTCCCGTCGGATCAAGGCGCAGTTGCCGCCGGCCTTCTGACCGTGATTGCACAAACCGGCATCGCACCGGTGTCTGTTGTTGCGCCGATTGTCCCGTCCGCGGAGACCACTGCTAGCACGACAACAACCGCAGGGGTCGCCTCGATCGCGGCCAGCGCGATTGCGACAGCTGCTGCGACCATCGAGGCAAACGCTGCGCCGGCACCCGCCACAGTCACCCCCGCTGCCACTGAGGCCGATGGCTCGCCAGATGCTGCCCCGACAACTCAAACCACGCTGACGGCCGAGCTTGCGGCCAGCATCGACACGCCACTGACCAGCGAAGAACAGGCCCTGCTGTCCGATACCGCCAAACTCGCAGCCAACGCCAAGGCCGCGACAGGCACCGCCGCCACCGGCGACGCCACGATCAGCGCGGAGACCGAAGTTTCACCGCAAATCAAACTCGAAGCGAACGTCAGCGCAAAGACCGATACCGCACAGAGCGAGCACAAGCCGGTTACTGAATCGAGCGGTGCGGACAAGACGGTCACCGCAAACGCTGACAATTCGGCAGAGACAATCGCCAAGCCAGAGCAAAGCGAAGCCACGGCAGCCAAGGCATCCGAACCCCGCGCGCATCAAACGGGTGCCCAGGACAGAACCGCCAACGCCGACATCCCGGTGCAATCGAACACTCAATCACCGACGCCAGCCGGCGGCCCGATTCCAGCTCACATTGCAACTGCGCCGGCGGCCACCGCCGCGCCGGTGCTGAACGCCAGCGTGCAGCTCGCAAGCAACGTCGCGGTGCCGCTAAGCGGTCTGGCCGTGAATATCGCCTTGAACGCCAACGCCGGCCGCAGCAGTTTCGACATTCGCCTCGATCCCGCCGAACTCGGCCGCATCGATGTCCGCCTCGATGTCGATCGCCACGGCAACGTGACGTCGCATCTCACCGTCGAACGTCCGTCCACGCTCGACCTGTTGCGCCGCGACGCGCCGCAACTGCAGCGCGCGCTGGAAGACGCGGGCCTGAAAACCGGCGACAACGGCCTGCAGTTCAGCCTGCGCGATCAGTCGCAGCAACAGCAACGCGCCGACGACGATCAATCGCAACGCAATTCATACCGTCTGGTGGTCGACGACGTCCCGGCGATCCCGGCTGAGGCAGGCCGGACCTATGCCCGTCTCGCAGCCGCCCGCGGCGGCGTCGATATCAGGATTTGAGGAGAGAGCACCATGGCCGGTGAAGCAGCATTTCCATCGCAAGTCGTTTCCGGAACGACGCCGCTTCCCGCGGCGGGCACGAGTGGCGCAAAATCATCGACGACATCGACCACGCTCGCCAGCAACTTCCAGACTTTTCTGACGCTGCTGACCACGCAACTGCAGAACCAGAACCCGCTCGATCCGCTGGATACCAATCAGTTTACCCAGCAACTGGTGCAATTCGCGGGCGTCGAACAGCAGCTCAAGTCGAACGAGCAGCTCACATCGCTGGTCGATCTGCAGAAAACCGCACAGGCAAGCCAGGCGCTCAACTTCGTCGGCGCAACCGCTCTGGTGGACGGCAGGACGACCACGCTCGGAACCACTGGTGCGGCGTGGAATCTCAACGTCACCAAGCCGGCGTCCGCCGAGGTCTTCATCAAGAACGCAGCCGGCGTGACCGCATTCTCGAGCACGTATTCGGTCAATCCCGGAGACCAGACCTTCCGGTGGGACGGCAAGGGCAACGACGGCACGCAATGGCCCGAGGGCAACTACACGATCGAAGTCGTCGCCAAGGATGCGTCGAATCAGGCTGTCCCCGTCGTCACCCAGATTGCAGGCGTGGTCGAATCGGCCGACCTGACAAAGACGCCGCCGCTGCTTTCGATCGGCGGACAGACCTTCACTGTCGACAAGATCAACAAGATCATCGCCAGGGCCGCCGGCTCGTAGCGCGGTCGCCCCGTTCATACCCTGTTAGCATTTCGGTCCGGCGAGCACCGCCGGCCGGAATGTTTCTGGCTGTTTCAAGGCAATTCTCATTGAACGCTTGTGCTTAGCCAAATTTTAAGCCGGGGCGGGTATTTTAGCGGGAGTGTAGTTGTAAGAGTTTGTGAGTACGCCATGACAGAAGCCCATCGCCCGAGGGTCAAATACGTCATCGGACCCGATGGCAGTCCGTTGACCATCGCGGATTTGCCGGCGCCAGGGACCAAGCGGTGGGTGATCCGCCGCAAAGCCGAAGTCGTCGCCGCCGTTCGCGGCGGTCTGCTGTCGCTTGAAGAAGCCTGCAGCCGCTATACCCTGACAGTGGACGAATTCCTGTCCTGGCAGTTCTCGATCGATCAGCATGGCCTCGCCGGATTGCGCACCACCCGCATCCAGCAGTATCGCCAGTAAGCTCTCACCGGAATCAGCTCAATTCGCCGAAAAACGGCTTCCCTCGCGGAAGCCGTTTTTCGGCATGTCCATATTTCGCCACCGGCGTTTACCTTTGTTAACCATATGGAAACCATCCCATGGGCAAATTTTGCCCAGTCGGCGCAATTCGCCGAATCCTTGGGGCGCGTGGTTCGTTGCAGAATCTCCTGACATTTCTGAAAGGCCTCGGCGCCGGGCGGCTACTGGCCATGGTCGTCGTCACATTGTCGCTGATGGGCTTCTTTGCCTTCGTTATTCTGCGGGTCACCGCCCCGCAAATGACCGCGCTCTACACCGACTTGACGTTTGAGGACTCCAACAGCGTCATCAAGGAGCTCGATCGGCAGGCGATCCCCTACGAAATCCGCAACGAAGGCGCCGTCATCATGGTGCCGAAGGATCGCGTCACCCGGCTGCGATTGAAGCTCGCCGAGAGCAACCTGCCCAAGGGCGGCGGCGTCGGCTACGAAATCTTCGACAAGTCGGACGCCCTCGGCACCACCAGCTTCGTGCAGAACATCAACCACCTGCGCGCACTTGAAGGCGAGCTGGCCCGCACCATCAAGGCAATCGACCGCGTTCAGGCCGCCCGCGTGCATCTCGTGTTGCCAGAACGTCCGCTGTTCGCCCGCGAAGCGCCGGAGCCATCCGCCTCGATCGTGCTGCGGGTGCGCGGCGGGCTCGAGCCGCAGCAGGTCCGCGCCATCCGACATATCGTGGCATCCGCCGTCAACGGACTGAAAGCACAGCGCGTCTCGATCGTGGACGAAACCGGACAGTTGCTCGCCAACGGCGCGACCGGCGGCACCTCGGCCGACGGTCTGAGCGGAGACGAGCGGCGCTCGGCCTACGAACGCCGCCTGCGCGAACAGGTCGAGGGCATCGTCTCGTCGGTCGTCGGTGCTGGCCGCACACGCGTTCAACTGTCCGCCGACTTCGATTTCAACAAGACAACGCAAACCACGGACACATTCGATCCGGAAGGCCGGGTGTTGCGCTCGAGTCAGACCCGCGAAGAGACATCGGCGACTGCGGATAGCAATGGCCAGGTCACCGTCAACAACGAACTGCCCGGCAACCAGCAGCAGCAACAGGCGCCGACCGCGCGGGACCAGAGCAAGAAGAGCGAAGAAGTCAATAACTACGAAATCTCGCGCACCACGAAGACCGAAGTGACCGAAGCCGGGCGGGTCAACCGCGTCTCTGTCGCCGTCCTCGTCGATGGCACCTATAGCAAGAATGACAAGGGCGAGACCCTCTACCAGCCGCGCGACAAGGAAGATCTCGACAGGATCGCAGCGCTGGTGCGCTCGGCGATCGGCTTCGACCAGAAGCGCGGCGACCAGATCGAGGTGGTCAATCTCCGGTTCGCCGAAGCGCCGATGACCCCGCCAGCCGCCGAACCGGCGGGCGTTCTCGGCTTCCTGCAATTCACCAAAAGCGACGTGATGAGCGTCATCGAACTCGGCGTCATGATGGTACTCGGCATCGTGGTGTTGTTCATGGTGATCCGTCCGATGGTTCGCCGCATCGTGTCGCAAGAAATAGCGCCCGCCCCGCTTCCGCAGCCAGAGATCGCCCCGACCGAATTGCAACAGATCGCCAACCACGGCCAGGGCAACAACATGATTGATGCGGCCGCCTCGCAAGGCCAGGCTCACGCCGCAGCGGTCGCGCGCGTCGGCGAGCTGGCCGAAAAGAATCCGAACGAAACTGTCTCGATCATTCGCCAGTGGCTGGCAGAACCCGCGTGATGTGACATGGCACAGCCTCCCGCAACACAACAAATGAGTGATCTGCACGGCGCAGTCGCCATGCTTGCCAGCAAGCAGGGAGGCCGTCCTGCCGGCGAAAAACTGAGCGGCCCGAAACGCGCCGCGATCCTGATGCTGGCGCTTGGAGAGAAGCACGGCGGCAAGATCTGGGGCATGCTGGATGACGATGAGCTGCGCGAACTCTCGCTCGGCATGTCCACGCTCGGCACCGTCGAAACCGACACCGTCGAGGACCTGCTGCTGGAATTCGTCTCACGCATGTCCGCGTCCGGCGCGCTGATGGGCAACTTCGACGCCACCGAGCGTCTGCTCGCGCAATATCTGCCGAACGACCGGGTGTCCGGCATCATGGAAGAAATTCGCGGACCAGCGGGGCGCAACATGTGGGAAAAACTGTCCAATGTTCAGGAAGAAGTTCTCGCGAACTATCTGAAGAACGAATATCCGCAGACCATCGCCGTGGTGCTGTCAAAATTGAAGTCAGAGCATGCCGCGCGCGTGCTCGCAATCCTGCCGGAAGAGCTGGCACTCGATGTCGTCGGACGCATGCTGAAAATGGAGGCCGTGCAAAAGGAAGTCATCGAGCGCGTCGAGCAGACCTTGCGAATCGAATTCATGTCGAACCTGTCGCAGACCCGGCGCCGCGATGCCCACGAGGTGATGGCTGAAATCTTCAACAACTTCGACCGCCAGACCGAAACCCGCTTCATTACCTCCCTCGAAGAAGAGAACCGCGAGTCCGCCGAGCGCATCAAGGCGCTGATGTTCACCTTCGATGATCTGGTCAAGCTCGATATGGGCTCGGCGCAAACCCTGATGCGCCATGTCGACAAGGAAAAACTTGGTATTGCCCTTAAGGGCGCTAACGAAGAAGCCCGCGCATTCTTCATGGGCAACATGTCGAGCCGCGCCGCCAAGATGCTGACCGACGATATGGCGGCTGCGGGACCCGTTCGCCTGCGCGACGTCGATGAAGCGCAGGCGCTGCTGGTCAATCTCGCCAAGGACCTTGCCGCCAAGGGCGAGATCATGCTGGCGAAGAACCGCGCCGACGACGAACTGGTGTATTGATGGGCGTAACCGCAAAATTCCTGTTCGAGGACGACTTCTCGATCCCCGATGCGCTCAAGCACCGCGCCGCGGCAAAGGAAGAGTTCGCTACGCAACTCGCGGCAGCCGAAGCGCGCAGCTATCGCGACGGTTTCGACGCGGCGCAGCGCGAGGCTCGCGCGGAAAGCGATCGCCGCTCGGCACTCGCACTGGAGGAGATCGCCCTTTCGCTGCGCTCGATCGCAGCCGGCTTCTCCGCCGTCGAGGGCAAGATGGAGACAGAAGCCGTGGATGTCGCGGTCGCCGTCGCCCGCAAACTCTGCGCCGGACTCGTCGCCGCCGAGCCGCTCGCCGAAATCATGGCGCTGGTCGAAGATTGCTTCCGGCATCTGGTCGCCACGCCGCATATCGCGATCCGCGTCAACGACGCACTCTACGATAAAACACGCGAGCAGATCGAACGGCTGTCGAGACAATGCGGCTACGAGGGCCGGCTGGTGATTCTCGCCCAGCCGGAGATCGCGGCGGGGGACTGCAAGATCGAATGGGCCGACGGCGGCGTGACGCTCGAGCGCTCATCAATTGAAGCAAAGATCGACGAACTGGTGGGGCGTTACATGACGGCCCGCAATCAGGCCGGCACCTGAGGGGCCTGGAAGGAACAGAACATGAGCGATACCGACACCAACGTCCCGCTTCCCGACCTCAACGCGGCAAATGCGCCGCCGCTCGATGACGTTGGCTACAGCAACGACGACGAGCAGAGCGCAAGTACCGCGGCCGATCTCGAAGCGGTGTTCGACGTTCCGGTGCAGGTGTCGGCCGTGCTCGGCCGGTCGCGCATGGATGTCGGTCAGTTGTTGAAACTAGGGCCCGGCAGCGTGCTCGAACTCGACCGGCGCGTCGGTGAATCGATCGACATCTACGTCAACGATCGTCTGGTTGCGCGCGGCGAAGTCGTCCTCGTTGAGGACAAGCTCGGCGTCACCATGACGGAAATCATCAAGGCAGAGCGCTCGTAAGCGCTGAACAGGAATAACAGGAGATCAACATGCGGCTTCTCATTGTCGGTACCCTCAAGGGCCAGCTGACCGCGGCGACCAAGATCGCGATGGACAACGGCGCATCCGTCACCCACGCGGTCGATATCGACCAGGCCATGAACGTGCTGCGCAACGGCAAGGGCTCGGACCTGTTGCTGGTCGATGTCAATCTCGACATTCGCGACATGGTGATGCGGCTCGAGGCCGAACACATCCACGTTCCGATCGTCGCCTGCGGCATCACCAACGATGCGCGCGCGGCGGTCGCCGCCATTCACGCCGGCGCCAAGGAATACATCCCGCTGCCGCCGGATCACGAACTGATCGCCGCGGTCCTCGCCGCTGTCGCCAACGACTCCCGCGACCTGATCTACCGCGATGAATCGATGGCCCGCGTCATCAAGATGGCGCAGCAGATCGCAGGCTCAGACGCATCGGTGATGATTACCGGCGAATCCGGCACCGGCAAGGAAGTGCTGGCGCGTTACGTTCACACCCGCTCCAACCGCGCCAAGAAGCCGTTCATTTCGGTCAACTGCGCCGCAATCCCGGAGCATCTGCTGGAGTCCGAACTGTTCGGCCACGAGAAGGGCGCGTTCACTGGCGCGATTGCCCGGCGGATCGGCAAGTTCGAGGAAGCCAGCGGCGGCACTTTGTTGCTCGATGAAATTTCGGAAATGGACGTGCGGCTGCAATCCAAGCTGCTGCGCGCAATCCAGGAGCGCGTCATCGACCGCGTCGGCGGCACCAAGCCTGTACCGGTCGATATCCGCATTCTCGCCACGTCGAACCGCAATCTCGCCGACGCGGTGCGCGAAGGCACGTTCCGCGAAGACCTGCTGTTCCGGCTGAACGTCATCAACCTCAAGATTCCTGCGTTGCGCGAAAGGCCCGCGGATATCCTTGAATTGGCGCAGCACTTCGCCAAGAAATATGCCGATGCCAATGGCGTTCCGGTACGTCCGATCTCGGCCGAGGCGCGCAAGTTGCTGACCGCGAACCGCTGGCAGGGCAACGTCCGCGAACTGGAAAACACCATGCACCGTTCGGTGCTGATGGCGGACGGCGACGAGATCGGTCCCGAGGCGATCCTGACGCCGGATGGCGACCGGCTCGACACGGCCAAGACGCCGGCAGCGGTGGCGCATGCGACGCTCGCCGCCGAACAGGTCACGCGCGCGCTGGTCGGCCGCACCGTCGCCGATGTCGAACGCGACCTCATTCTGGAAACGCTCAAGCATTGCCTCGGCAACAGGACCCACGCCGCGAACATTCTCGGAATCTCGATCCGCACGTTGCGCAACAAGCTGAACGAATATGCCGACGGCGGTCTGCCGATCACGCCGGCTGGCGCCGGCACGCCGGACTATCGCAACATGGCGGCGATGTAACGATCGTCTCCATGCTCACTCACGAATAACCCGGCCGGTCCTGCCGCTCGAAGATGATACCCGGCGGGGTCTCCGGCGTATTCTTCCAGTTGCGATAGAAATTATAGGCATACAGCGCGAACACCAGTGCGGTGAACGTGATGACGATGCTGACAAATACGCGCTTCAGGATGTTGAGCATTGTCTCGCCACCCGCTGCTGCCACGCCCAGATCGCAGGCGTGACGATCAACTCCATGAGCAGCCCGAACAGCATGCCCCAATCCGGCGTGCCGTCGATCGCCAGACTGTAAAGCCGCGCCAGTCCGCCGACGAAAACGATTGCGGTGAGCAGCGAAAAGCGAGCGGCGTGTTGTTCGATGTGGGGAATCGCCGCCCAGAACGCGATGCCGATGCCAAACAGCAGCCCCGACAGATAGCGGATATGGCTGTCGGCGGAAACATTTGGAGCCAGATCGAGAAAACCCGTGCCTTTCCACATCCCGTAACCGCCAGCGAACACCGGAACGCAGGCGGCAAGCACAACGGCGATCTGAAGAAGTCTGCGCTCCACCGAACAATCTCCGTCTTGCCCGCCCACAACCGGCCGTCATGGAGATAGTTCAACGCGGAACCTGAAACAATGGTGCACGAATGATCGTGGCAGCGAACTTGTATTGAACGGAAGAATGGATAGCTTTAGCCAGCGAGTCGCATTGCGATTCCTCGCCTGCCGAGACTCATGACCACCTTCACACCACATCAAAACTCCGCGCTGAAAGCGGTTGCCGACTGGCTGAAAGCCAAGCCGGGCAAAGGTTCGACGCCTCCGGTATTCCGGCTGTTCGGCTACGCCGGCACTGGCAAGACGACGCTGGCGCGGCACATCGCCGATGGAGTCGACGGCGGCGTGAAATATGCGGCCTTTACCGGCAAGGCCGCGCTGGTGATGCGCAACAAGGGCTGCGACGGCGCATCGACGATACACTCGCTGATTTACCGGACGCGCGAATCCGGCGAGGAGCAGCCGAGTTTTGAACTATGGGACGATGCTCCTGCGTCAAAGGCAAAACTGATCGTGATCGACGAATGCTCGATGGTCGATGCGGAGCTCGGCCGCGACCTGATGTCGTTCGGCACGCCGCTGTTGGTGCTTGGCGATCCGGCGCAGTTGCCTCCTATTCAGGGCGGCGGCTTCTTCACCAGCCAAGAGCCCGACTCGATGCTGACCGAAGTGCATCGTCAGGCGCAGGACGACCCGATCGTACGGATGTCGATGACGATCCGCGAGGGCGGCACGCTTGAGGCCGGGCGCTTCGGCGACAGCGAAGTGGTGCCGCGCAGCGCGCTCGATCCGGAACGGGTGATGAGCGCGGATCAAGTACTGGTCGGCCGCAACAATACGCGGCGCGCCTACAACATGCGCATCCGGGAGAAGCAGGGCCTCGAGGAGCCGTTGCCGGTGGCCGGCGACAAGCTCGTCTGCCTGCGCAACAACCGCAAGAAAGCGCTGTTCAACGGCGGACTGTGGCGCGTCAAGGCACGCGCGCAATCGAAATCGAAGATCATCACGATGCGCGTTTCACCGGACGAGGATTTCGGCGGCCGCGTCACCAAGGTATCCGTGCGCGCAGATTGTTTCGGCGGCGCGATCGAGGACATTCCGTGGGAACAGCGCAAGCCCTATGACGAGTTCGATTACGGCTATGTGCTCACGGTGCACAAGTCGCAGGGCTCGCAGTGGGATGACGTGGTGCTGTTCGACGAGAGCTTTGCCTTTCAGGAGTCCCGCGCGCGCTGGCTCTACACCGGCATCACCCGTGCGGCAAAACGGCTCAGCATCGTGATTTGACGTTGCAGGTGCCGCCAGCATTAAACCTTCTTCATTTTCGGAACGCACGCGCGCTGCGCGTGTTGACTATCCGTATGCGCATCTCGCACTGAGCGATTCAACCGGAACCCCTCACAGCGATACAATCAAACAAGCCTGTTCAATAAGGCCACATGGAGCCCGACTTATGAAGAAACTATCCTATCTCGCCGCAGCCGCACTGCTTGCCGGTTCCAC
>JAKFUP010000092.1:0-6756 GCA_021732625.1 Hyphomicrobiales bacterium | reverse complement strand
TCCGTCAGCCAGTCCGACAGCGAGCGCCGCAGCGTCTCCGCTCCGGTGACGTCGCCGTGCGCGATCACCGAGTAATAGCGTCCTTTGAGGTGGCGCGGATAAGGCCAGCCTTTCAATTCCAGCGCCTTGGCCTCGTCAGGCTTCTTGCCATGCGTGGTGGTTGGGTCGGGATTGCCGCCATCGGCACACACCAGCCGATCGATCATCGCCTTCAATGTGGTCGGCGCGTGATACCAGTTCACCGGCGTGACGATCATGATGCCATGCGCGGCAACCCACATCGGATAGATTTCCGCCATCCAGTCGCCGGTCTGACCGAGCGAATGGTTCGGATAGCAGCTGCACGGCCAGTGACACAGTGGCATCGCGGTAGAGACACACGCCTTGCACGGATGGATGGTCTTCCCGAACTCCGACGTCAGACGCGACAGGTTGAGTACCTCGACATCCATCTTCTGCTTTTCGAAAACGGCCTTCGCCGTTTCGACCAGGCGCCAGCTTTTCGACATTTCGCCCGGACAGGTATGCTCGCTGCGCGACGAACCGTTGACGATCAGGATGCGGGGTGTTGCGCCCGGCTTGTCGTGGGCCGCTTGCGCGGCATCGATGGCCTCGCGCGCTTTGATCCAGTCTACCGACAGGTCGAAGTCGGGATCGGCGAAGCCGGGGCCGGCCTTGCGGGTGATCGGCGACTTCCGGCCTTCGATGTAACCGTCCCAGGCCACGGCGGTAATGGCATCGATCTCCTTGTTTAACGGGGCAAAGGCCGGATCGGTAAAATGGGTGCGGTAACGCTTTTCGAACTCGGCCCGCGACAATTCGACACTCGGCATCCCTCGGCGGACATCAGGTTTTGCAGCCACGATCATCACCCCGTTGTTGAAGTTAACGTTTCGGCAACGATCCCTAACGCCAGCGGCATGCACGCGTTCCCGCCTTCGCGAAAAGGCCCATGAAATCGGGCTTATTCCCGCAAACTTTCACAAACTCGTGTGGAAATACCGGTAACGAAAGCGGCAAATCATCGTATCTGTTTCATCTGGCTAGTAGCCGGCGGGGTGCCGATGACCCGTGCCGGAAATGCTTGTCGCCACCCATAGTCGCCACCCGATGAGGACCATCATGACTCGCACCGATTTGACCCGCCGCTTTCTGATCGCAGCCGGTGTTGGCGCTCTGGCAGTTTCCTTCTTCGTCGTCGGCCCGCTTCGCGCCTCGGAAGAGGCCGTTATCATTCCGGCTCCAGCGGTCGACGCAAAGGCCGGCGATGGCCTGGAGACGGCAGTCATTGCCGGTGGCTGCTTCTGGGGCATTCAGGGCATTTATCAGCACACCAGCGGCGTGGTGAATGCGGTTTCCGGTTACAGCGGAGGCCTCGCCCGCACTGCGAAGTATGAACTCGTCGGCCGCGGCACGACCGGTCATGCCGAGGCTGTCGAGATCAAGTACGATCCGAAGAAAATCAGCTACGGCAAGATTCTGCAGATCCTGTTCTCGGTCGGACACGATCCAACCCAGGTGAACCGGCAGGGTCCGGACGTCGGTACGCACTATCGTTCGACGATCTTCCCGACCAACCCTGAGCAGAGGAAAGTGGCGGAAGCCTACATTGCGCAGCTCAACGCGGCAAAAGTCTATCCGCGGGCGATCGCGACCACGATCGAGCCCCTGAACGGTTTCTACCCGGCCGAGGACTATCATCAGGATTACGCGACCAACAACCCGACGCAGCCCTATATCGTCTATAACGACCTGCCCAAGATCGAGAATCTGAAGAAAATATTCTCCGATCTTTATCGCGCAAAGCCCGCGCTTGTCCGCGACGCGAAGGCCACTAACTAATATTGCACTCAACACAACCGGGGAGGCGCCGGGCAACTGGCGTCTCCCTTTTTGTATTGTTGTCTATCTTTTACGGAGCACCCCCATGAATGACGCATCGAAGCCAGGCAAGGTGGAAAAAACCGAGAGCGAATGGCGCGCCGAACTGACGCCGATGCAATACGCCGTGTTGCGCGAAAAGGCGACCGAGCGGCCGTTTTCGGGCGAATACGATCACACCCACGATCCCGGTACTTATATCTGCGCCGGCTGCGGCCAGACGCTGTTTGAATCCGATGCCAAGTTCGATTCTGGATGCGGCTGGCCGAGCTTCACGGCGCCCGCGGCCGATAGCCATGTCGACGAGGAGCGCGACGTCACCCACGGCATGATCCGCACGGAAGTGCTGTGCTCGAAGTGTAACGGCCATCTGGGACATGTATTCCCCGATGGGCCCGGCCCGACCGGCTTGCGGTACTGTATTAACTCCGCCGCATTGAAACATTTGCCGAAGTAGCTTCGTCTCTCCTCTTAGTGATGTCGTTCAAGGCGATGTGAGTTTACCCCGGCCTCAATGGGGTAGACCCTCATCGGGTTACGACAATTCGTTAATGGTTCTGCCTATAAATGGCTGATCGTTAGTCCGAGACAACGAATGTCCAAACTGTCGAAACACGTCCTGCTTGGTGTCGGTCTAGCCGCTCTTCTTTTCGAGACGGCAGCCCGGCCTGCGCTAAGCGTCGACAAAGTTTCGCTTTTCAAGGTCACGACCCCGCGCGGCGATATCGTGATCGGCCTCAGCCACGAAGACCTTCGCAAACTGGACGCCGACGGCCCCCGGAAATCCAAGGTGCAGAATGCTGCGACCGTGGCAAAGGCAATCGCCGATCAGGGCGAGTTGAAGGTGTGGCAATACAGCGAGCGCAAAGCCGGGGACGACGACATCATTTATGTGCCTGTCAAATATTTCGGACTGCTGTGGCGAGATGCGGTTCGCGTCGAGAACTTCCCGACCCGCCAAAAAGTCGTTGCGATCGACGAATACACCATGAGGCAGTGACCGCGGCGGCTTCTGCGCCGGTCGGGCTTTTTCTGGTCCGGTTTGTTCAAACCGGTGCGGATCGTGCAAAACTGCAAGGTTCGGCTGCAAAAAGTGATGTTCCGCGCCCATCGGTATTTTGCGTCAGCCAGCCACTTATTAGGTATATGTGACTGAAATCTTGAGCATTATTTCGACGATCTCGAGATAGCCCGGGATTCATCATTTGCCCCGGTAAGGGTCGCAATTTTCTGCTGCAGTGCCTATATTGGCGAAGTGCAAAGACGACGTTCGCTGGCCCGGCCGGCACTTGGCGCTCTGATTGAGACGCAGTCGTCATTTCAATGAAACGCTAAGAAAAGGCTGTTGGTCATGCCCTCATTCAAGTACGGCACTGCTGCCGAATTGTTCCCGGCCCCGATCCGCAAGAAAAAGCGCGCAGGCTTCGCCTATCGCCGCTTCGATACGGCTGCGGCTGCCGTGAAATTTGCGGTGGAAGAGCTTCCGGCGGATTCCCTGAACGGCGCTTATCTTCAGGTCGAGAATGCGCGCTTCGATCAGGCTGGCATTCGCACCCTTTATTACAGCGCGGAATTCCCGTTGACCCGCAAGGCGCCGCGCCCGGTCGAGGTCGCGGAAGCAGAGGCGGATGCTGCGTAATCGCATCGCTGAATAATCTGAATGAAAAGGCCGGGATCTTTCCCGGCCTTTCTTTTTGACCGTTGGAATTCCTGTTCAACGCAACCACGCGAACGTTATTGCTTGTCCAGCCATTTGCGCAGCATACGCATGTTTCGCACATTGGCCCGCCACATCACGTCGAACGCATCGCCCGCGATCGGCACGAGACCGACGACGCCATCAAGCGCGACATTGCCAAGCATCCGCGCGATCAGGTGCATTGGCGCACCCAGCGTCCGAGCCTCGCGGACCATCCAGAGCGAGATCGCCGTCGTGATCACATCGCCGACCACAGGAACGAGACCAATCAGCCCGTCGATGCCATAGCGTACGTTGGTGCCGGGAACCACGAAGGCGACGTCGAGCAGCTTCGCCAGCGCTTCCAGACGCGCCAATCGCTGCTCACGCGTGAGATTTCCGAGCAACGGCGTATCGCCGTTGCCGCCAAAAATCTGAAAATCGGGACCGGGAGCACGAGCTGCTTCCGGCACTTCGCGCCCGTCTTGATCGATCACAGGCGGCCGGCGGCCAGCCGGCGACCGCGGCTTGACCCCCTCTTCAAAGATGAACTGGTTCGACATCCGCTCCACCTATGGCGCATCAGCGTCCAATACAAGATCGGCCCGTTTGCGACAGTTTGACCCAAAAGAAACCGCCGGACCATATGGCCCGGCGGTTTCGGACTTCTGAAACGCCACCCTTTGTTAGCGGCAGCGGCGCACGGTCTTGAACACCACGGCACCGTTGGGACGAATGACGCGCTGACGCTCGGTTACGCAACGAGGAGCCGGACGAACGAACGCTGGCCGTGCATCGCAGACGCGGGTTGTGCGAACACCGCGCGGTCCGACAACGCGAGTGACGCGGCAAGCCACGCTCTCGACAGCCGACGGCGCCTTAACCGCGGGATTGGCAGTCAACGCGCTGGCCTGATGCGGAGCGGCGATCGTTCCTCCCAGCAATGCTGCTGCGATCAATGCGGTCTTGGTGAAATTCATTCTCGTCTCCTTGTTGCTTTTCGGTCCCGCCTCAAACGCGTGAACGCGCTCATGGTTCCAGATTGGCCATCTTCACCATGGCCGATGACCGCGGACTGAATGAAAGGTGTCCGTGAGAAGGCAGTATCCGGCAGCTTTGTGGAGCTCGGATCATGTGCCGCTCACCTTGAGCGAGAGGCTCACCGAACGTAAAAAATTGCCTGAAGGCCTTGCCGAATGACTCTGAAGCGAAATCGGTACGGGAAAACGTGATGATTTCGCGACATCGCGTCGTTTTATTGTGGATAACGCAAGACGCCACATCCCGAATCTGTTGGGATTGTTTCCGAGGCTGCTGCGAGGCCTAGCCCTCCGCCTGGCACGCCTCATCGTCACGTTGATCCATCAACCCATGAGGATGACTATGGCAAAGAAAGCCAAGAAGGCGAAGAAGGCGAAAAAGGCGAAGAAGGCCAAGAAGAAGAAGTAGTTCTGATTTGAGCGGCCCGGGCGGGCGCAGCTCGCTCGGGCAACCTCTTTCGGGACGCGCGACGTATTCCTAGGTTGCCGAAAAACAAAACTACCAACCACCCGCGGGCCTCTAGCCCGCTTTTTTATTGCCCGAATATTCGTTTGAGCGCGTGGTCGCGTTACTGCGCCAGTTGATCGGCGAAATAACCGATGGTCTTGCGATAGACCGATGACCTGTTCCACTCACGCATCACCTCGAAGTTCGCGGTCCCTTCGCCGTATGGCGCACCGGCCTTCCAGCCATTGGTCTTGAGCAGGTTCGCGGTCGACGCCAGCACATCCGGCACGCTGCGGCGCAGATCGACGTGACCGTTACCGTCGAAATCAACACCGTATTTGAGATAGGACGACGGCAAAAACTGCGTCTGCCCGATCTCGCCCGCATAGGCCCCGATCATCTCGCCAAGGGGCAAGTCGCCGCGCTGGACGATTTTCAGCGCCGACAGCAACTCGCTCTGGAACAGCTCGGTACGCCGGCAATCGTGGGCCATCGTCGCGAGCACACGGAACACCGACAGCTTTCCCATGTCGGCCCCGTTGTCGGTCTCCAGCGTCCAGATCGCAACGACGATCTGGCGCGGCACGCCGAAGCGCTGCTCGATCCGCGCCAGCAGCGCTGAGTGGCGCTGCATCATCGCGGAAGCGCGCTTGATCCGCGCAGCGCCCACCCGCGTTGCGACGTATTGCTCGAAAGTCTTGTTGAAAGTGCCGCGCTGACGCCGGTCGAACGCCAGCACCGCCTGATCCTGCGCCACGCCGCCGAGCGCCTGCGACAACACCGCTTGCGACACGCCCTGCGCCTGCGCCTCGCGCGAGATCGAGGCCACGAAGGCATTGAAATCGCCGCCGCACTGCGCGGCCTCGGCGCGCGTCACGCTGCCGGGCGAAAGCAAAACACTGGACGCAAGAATTCCTGAATAAAGGATTCCCGAACAAAGGACACCTGAACAAAAAACGGTTGCGAAAAAGCGCTTCAGCATGGGTGCATCCTCAATGAATCGTCGGCCAAACGACATTCGCATGGGGCAACATTCGGTTCAATCTAAGGCAGAACGCACGCCGGAATGACGGCAGGATCAGCTCACTCGAAGAACACTTCACTCAAAGAAACTGGCGATCTCGCGCAGCTGCTTCTTCTCGGTCGCATGCCGGGGGATGTGCGCGTCGGCGGCGGGATATCCCGTCACCAGCAGGATGTACGGCTTCTCGGAAGACGGCCTCCCGCAGATCTCGTTGAGGAAACTCATTGGCGCCGGCGTATGCGTCAGCGTGGCGAGACCGGCGTGATGAAGGGCCGCGATCAGGAAGCCGGTCGCGATCGCCACCGACTCCGGCACGTAGTAATTCTTGCGCATGACGCCGTCGGCGCTGGCGCTCTTGCGCGCGCCGAATACGCAGATCAGCCACGGCGCGATCTCGAGAAACGGCTTGTCAGGATCGGTGCCGAGCGGTCTCAGCGCAGCGAGCCATTCTTCGCCGGCGCGGCCCTGATAGAACGCCCGCTCCTCCTCCTCGGCCGCGACGCGAATGCGCGACTTCATCGCCGCGTTGCCGATCACCGAGAAATGCCAGGGCTGATGATTGGCGCCGCTGGGTGCTGTGCCGGCCGCCATCAGGCACGTCTCGATCAGATCGCGCGGCACGGGTTTTGGCGCAAAGTCGCGCACGGTGTGGCGGCGGCGGATCAGATCGTGGAACGCGGCCGCC
>JAKFUP010000069.1 GCA_021732625.1 Hyphomicrobiales bacterium | reverse complement strand
TCCTTGAGATTAGCGAAGCGGGAATTGCCGTAGCGGCGCAAAATTGTTTCGAAAGATGCATATTTTTGCGGGTCGTATGGCTTGTCATGACCACCGGCATCCTTGGCAGGATGCGCAGGATAGAAATAGCCGCACGGGACAAGTCCATCGGGTATCGGTTCGGTTGCTGAATGGGTGCGGCGATGGCGCAGCAAATTTGGCAGGACGTGGGTATGCGGTCCTTCCGGGCTTTTTCCATCTGCCGGCGGGATAGGCTGATACACTTCCAGCCGGCCGATCCGGGTCACAAACACGCGATGCGGGCTGTGCGCAAGGATCAGCTGACCTGCCGGACTGCCCGGCGCAAACGTCTCTTGACCGCAGTGGGCGCGAAGTTGCTCGGCGAGATCAGGATCGGCTCGCACGCAGACGTCGACCTGCCAAGTGCCGAGTCCGATGTCGAACAAGATGTTGTTGCGATCGCCGGGACGGAGTGCGTCCCGGTCAGGACCAAGCTCGGTCAATACCGCGCGGTGGTTCATCGCGCTGCTATCGCGAGGTAAGCAGATCGCAACGCGCTGGCTCCAGCTCTGGCGCGTTGCCGTTTCAAACGCAAAAAGCTGCATACTTTCGTGCGGGTCGAGCCGAACTCCGCCTCGTTCCGTCACCGCTGAATGCTGACCAAGTTCTGCCGCCTCGTTCATGTCCCGCATGAACTCGCCGATTGCGCCGAAGGTGCCAAGGCTCCATTGCGTTTCAGGATTAGCGAGGTGGTCGGATAGGCAATTGGCTTCGTCGGCTACCATAGTTATTCCCGTCCAGCGTCGCATCGAAGCGATGCTCATCAAGCTCTTGGAAGCGAAACTCCGATCATGTCGCCAAGCGTCACGATTTTGGCAAGTTGTTCTTCCGACCAGCCATCGGTTCCTTCCGGCCGCTGCGGCAGGACCATCCATCGGTAATCGGCCGTTGAATCGACGACATTGATGATGACGTTGTCAGCCAGCGTCGTGTTGAATTCCGCCAGCAAGCCCCGCGGATCTCTCACAGCACGGGAACGATATGTTGCCGACTTGAACCAATAGGGCGGATAGCCCAGCACGGCTCTCGGATAGCAACTGCACAGCGTGCACACGACCAGATTATGGATGTTACCTACGTTCTCCAGGACGCCAAGTGGCGGCATGCCCAACATCGGTATGCCGATCATCTCGGCGGCACGCGTCCCGTTGGTCAGCATCTGCGACTTGTAAACGGGATCGAGCCAGGCTTTTGCAACCATTCGCGCGCCCTGTCCGGGATTCGCACTGTCGGTGGATGCCATCTGAGCGACCAGTTCGTCATCGGTCAGTATCTCTTTGGCCTTCAGTACTCTCAGCACCGCCGCAAGGACTTCTTCGCTCTTGAATTCCTGAAACAGGGTCATCGCCGCTCCAGCCAATGTTCGTAGACTTCAACCACGACCGTGTCCGTATCCCTGTTTTCTCCCGGCCAGATATCGTTGAGCGGGAAAGCGACATGATAGAGTTCCCGCAGCGGAGCCGGCCGCGCGAATGCAAGGTCTTCGGGGTTTGGAAAGTCACCCAGATGGCGGACGATGTGCCCCGTCTTTCCGCGGATATAGTGGGGCGAGCGGATATGGACCTGGCCACGAGATTCCGGCCAATCGTATCGGACGTGGACCTTGTCGCCGGGTGCAAACATCATTGCTTTTTTTCCGCTGCTGACCGGATTTCAGCTTCCGTCAGGACACCCTTCTTGAGCAGGTTGGCGACGATCGATCGTATCCAGCGATTATAATAACCGAGCTTGTGATACTCTTCCTCAGGAAGGGCCTCTAGCTCTTTGCGAAGCTCGTCGACAACCATGATGTTCTTGCGGCCAAGGATAAGGCGCAGCGCATCGACCTCACGGTCGAAAACCGACAGTTGATGCGGATCGATATCAATCGGCTCGCACATGTACTTGCGGCTTCCGCCAATCGAATGATGAGGCCGGGCTTCTGTCGTGCCATCATGCAAGTTGTCATCGGCGTTCATGATTGCGTCCATTCCATCTCATATTGCCTCGATCGATTCGGCGACTTTGTTCTTGAGGTTTCTGGGCAGTGAGATCGGCAAATACAGGGCGTCTATGTTCTTATTTTGGTTTCTCCACCCGAAGAGTCAACCGGAGTTTACAATCGCACAAACGTGGGCTGGAGATGCAATTCCGAGAGGTTTTGCTTGGCGGCCCGGCTGTATGCTACCGCCGCGCAAAAATAATCTTGGGAGCCGTCGATATGCTGATTGTGATAAAAATCTCACCGCTCACGCGATGTGGCATTCGACGTAATCGTGTCCATCGACGGAAACGACGACACTGTCTTCCGGCTTTACCGGATGCAGTCCCAGAGGCGTGCCGACAAGTATGAGATCGCCGGGCTTGATCGAACCGCCGAACCGCGCGAGGTCAGTCCTTAGCCACTCGATTGCTTCAAGAGCACCGCCTGCCATTGCCCATAGGTCTCCAGTATCGATTATTGCGCCATTGATCGAGATCGACAACTTGCGCGACGCCGACCAATCGTCATGCGCTTTCGTTGCGGCTTCATTGGGCAAGACGACACCTGCGTTAATTCCGTTGTTAGCCACAAGTTCAGGAAGCGTCTTGCGCGCCCCGCGAAAGACAAAATGATGAAGTTCAATGACAGGGAAGGCTGTTTCAATTGAGCCGTCGGCTCCAATGCGAACAGCCATTTCGCCCTCGATCGCCAGATTGGCGTAGGCATCATGCTTCAGTATGTCGCCAGACTTTCGCAGCTCGCTGCGGAAAATGCGCGCATGTATCGGACCGCTCATGCCGAATTGACTGACCACGCCCGGCCCAATGCATCCAACTTTGTATCCGGCAACATTATCGCCAGCCTCGCGTCGCAAATCGGCCACCCCCATCTGTACGGCGTATGCGTCATCAAGTGTGAGTGAAGCATCAGGCTCTGCAAAATATCGGCCGGGCTTGCATTCCTGGTAATCCCGCCATTGGCGCTTGGCGAGAGAGGCGATTGCGGTTGACGTCAGTTTAAGCTCTTTTGTTTCCATCCCAGCAGAATCCCTTTTACAAGCACATTCCTTATAGCGCGGGACAAGCGGTAATAGCCTTGTTTATTGACGTTGAGCTAAAAAGGATAAGGATATGCTGTCGCGAAATATCTTCGGGCTAGGATATCCGGCTGAGGGATGCCGCCTCTCATAACGCGCGGTCCTAAAATCAATGATGATCTGGGATTTTTGAGAGATTGATTTCAGATGAGCCAAATCCCCCAGAGTGCAGCAAGAGATACAATCGACAGGAATGCGCTCATCGCGACCAGAATGCGTGCATCAAGCCGGGCAACGTCGGGGCCGGGCCTTGTCGCACCCGTATTGTCCATCCGCCAGACCGCGACGCAGAAGCAAAATACACTGAAGGCAATCAGCGCGCTGCTGTCCAACAGAATAGCCCACGTTGGAATAAGGCCCGCGAGCGCGCCTTTTGCGCCAACACCGCTTGCAAGCGAGAGTAATCCAGTCCGAATCCACGCGCTGTAAGTCCGCTCGGCAGCCAGGGCTGTCCGGTTGGATGCCAATTCCGTTCGCCGATCTGCGCTGTCTTCAATGCGGACCGAGCTTTCGTTCAGCCTTCTTGCGCTGTCAGCGACTTTTTTGCTCTGGGTTTCAACGGCTGCCGCAGCTGATTTTCCTGCCATTTTCTTTGCTCAATAATCTGGGAAGGCGGGATTCGGTTACCCAATGCCATTGGAGTGGACCTGCTTCGGGATTAAGCAATAAGGGAACGCTTCCGCCTCCCGATAGTTCACTCTCGTGAGGACAGAACTGGCAATTCTGGGGTCAAGCAGGTCTGGGGCATAAAAGAATGAATTGGCTGGCGTTTCGGTCGGTCTTATGGGCGTGTGCCGCAGTGCTGCTCACGGTTACCCTTGCTGAAGCCGCTGGAGAGAAATCCGGAAAGCCCTCGGAATTTATCCTGGTTGTACAAATCGCCCTTCTGATTGCAGTCGGTCGCGGCCTCGGTGAGCTCATGCAGCGGATCGGTCAGCCATCCGTTATCGGTGAGCTTCTCGCTGGATTGTTGCTTGGACCGTCATTGTTTGGTTGGGTCTGGCCGCAGGCGCAGAGCCTCATTTTCCCGGCCATGCCTGAGCAGAAGGCGCTGATCGACGGGATCGCCCAGGTCGGAATTCTGTTGCTCTTGCTACTCACAGGCATGGAGACGGACCTCAAGCTCGTGCGAAAAGTAGGGCGGGCCGCGATCACGGTTTCAATTGCAGGCATCGTCGTCCCTTTCTGTTGCGGTTTCGCCGTCGGACAATTCTTGCCGGAAACTCTATTGCCACACCCGGAGCAACGTCTTGTTGCTTCGCTTTTTCTTGGCACGGCGTTGTCTATTTCCTCAGTGAAGATCGTGGCTGTTGTCGTTCGCGAGATGAACTTTACCCGGCGCAACGTCGGACAAATTATTGTAGCGACGGCCGTGATTGACGACACCATTGGCTGGATCATCATTGCTATCATTTTTAGTCTGGCATCGCGAGGGACGCTCGACTTCGTCTCTTTGTCGCAGGCTATCCTCGGCACATTGGCCTTCTTGGCCTTTAGTTTCACCATAGGCCGCCGATTGGTCTTCCAGCTCATTCGGTGGGCCAATGACAATCTGGTCAGCTCTGCTGCCGTGATCACGGTGATCCTGCTGCTCATGAGCGTGATGTCGCTCGCGACGCATCTGATCGGCGTACACACGGTTCTCGGTGCGTTTGTCGCCGGCGTGCTTGTCGGCGAGTCTCCCATCCTGACCAAGCAGATCGACGAGCGCCTGCGTGGCCTGATCACCAGCCTCTTTATGCCTGTGTTCTTCGGGCTGGCTGGCCTGAGCGCCGATCTGACGGTTTTGAAGGACCCGTACCTGCTCCTTCTGACCGTAACGTTGGTGGTGATTGCAAGTGTTGGGAAGTTCGGAGGTGCATTCCTGGGTGGAGCTCTTGGAGGATTGAGCAAGCGAGAATCTTTTGCTCTCGCGAGCGGAATGAATGCGAGGGGGTCGACTGAAGTCATCATCGCCACCATAGGACTTTCAATGGGCGTTCTGAGCGAGAACATGTTCTCGATGATCGTGACGATGGCGATCGCCACGACGATGGCGATGCCGCCCATGTTGCGTGCAGCGCTTGCCCGGTTGCCGTTAAACAAGGATGAGAAGGCGCGCCTGGAGCGCGAAGAAATTGAAGAGAAGGGCTTTGTTGCAAATCTTGAACGTCTATTACTCGCGGTCGACGAGAGTGAGAACGCAAAATTTGCTGCGCATATTGCAGGTCTTCTCGGTGGTGCTCGGGGAACGCCAATCACCGTGCTGCATGTTGGCTCACGCGCAAAGAACCAGGAAAAAAAGCGCGAGGAAGATGAAAGTCACGAATCTACAGTGAAGAGCGCTGCAAAGTTCGTTTCAGATCTGGATGAGGAAGCCACGCGAAAAGTAGATGTGACAACGCGCGTCAGGCAAAAGAAAGCTGGTGACGCTGTTGCGGACGAGGCCCGGAAAGGATTCGATCTTCTTGTGGTTGGCTTGAATGATACGCTTGGTGGAAAAGGGAAGCTCGATTCAAAAATCGATGCCGTAACTGCTGAGTTCGGAGGGCCTCTGGCCATCGTTGCAGGGAAAGGAATTCATCTCAAACAGACTGAGCGAAGCGCGTTCAAGATTTTGGTGCCGGTCTCGGGCAGCGGCGTGTCGCGCAGGGGCGCGGAAACTGCAATCGCATTGGCGCGCTACAGCGCGACGTCGCTCCGCGTGATGTGCGTATCGACGACGAGAGACAAAGGTTCACGCAGGTCGTCTCCAAGCATATCACTATCGCGCGAAGAGGAAATTCTAAAGGACATCGAGGTTCTGGCGACGCGTTACAATGTCGAAATCACGACATCGATCCATGCAAGCGCCGCTCCGGATGATGCGATCCTGCGTGAGATCAAGGATTGCGGAGCCGATCTGGTGGTCATGGGAGTCGATCGTATCGAAGGAGATTCACTCGACTTTGGCGGAGTTGCAGCGTCCGTTCTAAAAACGTCCAAAGTGTCTACATTGCTCGTCTCCAACGGTGAGGGGAGTTGATGGGTCTATGGCGATTCCCTTTTCCCCTTACCATAGAGTTCAATCAGCGCGCCCCAGACCGCCGCCGCCGCCGGCGATAACGACCGATCTTTTCGTCGGAATAGAAGAATCGTTCGGGTTACCGCTGGCTTGGACATGCGCCGCGTAACGAGGGTAGGGTCATTGCGCCCTGGTGCTGCAAGTCTGGGAATTACGGCGACGCCGAGTCCGGCTTCCACCATGGCGTGGATCGAGCTTGGTTGTGCCAGTTCAAGAAAGACATCAACGCGAACGCCGCTCTGTTTGAGCGTTGTTTCGATGACTTGCCGGCTTCCTGACGTGTTGTTGAGCATCAGTAGCCGACGGCCGGTGAGTTGTGTCCATGAGACGCTGCTCTTTCTGGCCCAAGAGTCGTCCTTGCGGCAGACAAGGCAGAATGGATCCTCCATCAGCGGATAAATATCGAGTTCGGCGCTGCCAATGTCGCCACTCGCAAGACCAAACTCCATCTCGCCCAGTGAGACTTTTCGAACCACTTCGCTGGCTGCGATATCGTTGATGCTGAGCGAGATGCTCGGCCACTTCTCCGAGCAGTACTCCACGCATTTCGGCATCAGCCCTCTTGCGACCGACGGCACGCATGCCATCACCACGCGCCCGCGCCGTTGTTGTCCGATGTCGCGCAGCTCCCGCAAAGTGACGTCTAATTCGTCGATCAGACGTGAACTGGTGGCAACGAGTGTTTCCCCGATGTTGGTCAGTGTGACCTGGCGCGTCGTGCGGTCGAGCAATTTTAGGCCGAGCTCATTTTCGAGATGCCGGACGGAAAGGCTGAGCGCGCTCTGCGAGACGCCGATGTCTTCCGCAGCGCGGCTGAAGCTGCCGCGGCGCGCTACCGCAAGAAAAGCGCGCAGCTGTCGAAGGGCTACATTCATCTGATTAACTCATTAATCTATACGATATTTCAATTTTACACAGCAATCCTTCCTGCATTCAATAAGGCAAATCAGAAACTGCCGGGAGAGAACAATGACGGATATTATCCATTCAAGGCCAGCAACTGCGCGCGGGGCGCCGGAACCGTCGTCGACCGGCCCGCTCCGTGTCCTCGGTCGCAAGAACTCATTCAATGTGCGAAAGGTCTTGTGGGTTTGCGAAGAAATAGGAATTCCCTTTACGCGTGAGGACTTTGGCCGTGGCTTCATGCCGACCAACACTCCCCAATTTCTTGAGCTCAATCTAACGGGCCAAGTCCCTGTCGTGATCGATGAAGGTCGCGTGATGCGCGAATCCAACACGATCGTTCGTTATCTTGCTGCAAAGCACAAAGCGATCGACCTCTATCCCGAGGATCCGGCCGGCAGGCAGGCGATCGAGCAATGGATGGACTGGGTTGCCTACGATGTGACTCACGCCTTGCGCGGCGCATTTCTTGGCGGGCAGCTCAAGGAATTTCCTTACGACCATCCGTGGTATGTCGAGCAGGGCCAGAAAGAACTAATCCATGTGATCGGTTTGCTCAACAAGCATTTGGCCGAGAATGGCCCCTTCGTGATGGGCGATCGTTTCACGATCGCGGATATTCCGATGGGCCTGGTCGTCAACCGATGGTTCATGCTGACCGATCCCGGTCTCAAGCGCCCGGACTATCCTGCTGTCACTGCCTACTATGAATTGATGACGGAGCGTCCGGGATTCCGTAAGCACGGCCGCAACGGGCTGCCGTAAACGGCGCTTGAACAAGCGGCCTTCACCAGCACGTTGTCCTTCAAAGAGAGAATAAAAGTGCAGCACCATACTGGACGCCATTTTCTGCAAATCCCGGGGCCGACCAACACCCCGTTGCCGATCCTCGCGGCGATCGCCCAGCCGACGATCGATCATCGCGGTCCGGAGTTCGCCGAGCTCGGGCTTGAAGTTCTGACCGGCATTCGCGCGATTTTCAAAACCAGTAATCCCGTCATCATCTATCCCACATCCGGCACAGGGGCGTGGGAAGCCGCGCTCGTGAATACGCTGTCGCCTGGCGATAAAATACTTATGTTCGAAACAGGCTGGTTTTCCACGCTGTGGAGCAAGATGACTGCCGCGCTGGGCCTTGATGCGGAGATCGTCAAGAGTGATTGGCGCTCGGGTGTCGATGCTGATGCGATCGAGGCGCGACTCCGTGAAGATAAAACGCATTCGTTCAAGGCGGTTGCCGTCGTCCACAACGAGACTTCGACCGGTGTCGCTTCGGACATCGCTGCCGTGCGTCGCGCGATCGATCGGGCCGGCCATCCTGCACTGCTTCTCGTAGATACGATCTCGTCGCTCGGGTCGATCGATTACCGTCACGATGAATGGGGCGTGGACGTTACGGTCGGTGGATCGCAAAAGGGTCTGATGCTGCCTCCGGGGCTCGGCTTCAATGCAGTTTCCGACAAGGCCATTGCAGCGTCACGTACGGCAAAATTCCCGCGGTCGTTTCTCGGCTGGGACGAAATGCTTACGGCGAACAAGACGGGCTTCTTTCCTTATACGCCATCGACCAATCTGTTGCAGGGCCTCAAAGTCGCTCTCGATATGCTGAACGCCGAGGGTCTCGAGCAGGTGTTCGCACGACACAAGCGTGCCGCCGCCGCGACCCGCCGCGCGGTTCAGCACTGGGGATTTCAGATCCAGTGCAAAAAAGAATCCGAGTATTCATCGTCCCTCACTGCGGTCCGATTGCCCGATGGCCATTCCGCGGATGCGTTACGCAAGGAAATCCTCGGCCGCTCGAACATGTCGTTGGGCAACGGATTGGGTCCGTTGGCCGATTGCGTTTTTCGCATCGGCCATCTCGGCGATTTCAACGACGTGTCGGTCCTTGGTACCCTGTCTGGCGTGGAAATGGGCCTGAAGGCGCGTGGAGTACCTTATCGCCAAGGCGGCGTTGAAGCGGCCATGGATGTACTCGCAGGAAATTCACCGCCTGTGGTGCAAGCTGCCGAATAACTGACTACCTCAAGCTCCGCCAAGAGAGCTGAAGATGCTTCGTAGAACAAAATTGTCCAGGGAGGACATCAGGACTCTTTCAATATTTCGGCGGTAACCAGCTCGCTAGAGTCGCAATTCGGATTGTCGAATACCGAGACGGGATTTGCTTTCAGTACCTTCTCATGAGCGTATCTTTCGCTACCGGTATCGGCATTCTTCTCGCAGGTGCAGCAGTGGTTGGTGTGCTCCGGCCGGACGTTCAACTTGTAGTGCCTGAGACATATCCGCGAAGTGATCTAGTAACATCACTTGGCTGAGTGCCGTATCATACGAGGTGCCCGTTTGTTTTGATACAAATAGCGGCTCGATTATCTCGATTTTGCGGCTCGTCGGCCGTTTTCAATTCAAGGAGTGGCTCTCGATGCCAAACTACAACATTCTGATTCTCGGTGCGTCATACGGTTCGCTGCTTGCATCCAAGATGATGTTTGGTGGCCATAACGTGACGTTGGTTTGCTTGCCGGCTGAAGCAGACTTGATCAATTCAGAAGGCTTTCGTGTGCGGATGCCAATCCGGGGTCGCAAAGACCAGATCGAGATCGACTCACGTAAGCTACAAGGCAAGGTTTCCGCGGCAGGTCCTGCTGATGTGAACCCGAAAGACTATGATTTGATCGGGCTCGCTATGCAGGAGCCCCAATATGGCTCGCCGAGTGTCCGCGAGTTGCTCGATGCTGTTGCCCGATCGCGGGTCCCTTGCATGTCGATCATGAATATGCCGCCGTTGCCCTACATGAAGCGCATCCCGGGTCTAAATGCGACTGTGATCGAGCCGGCCTATACGGCGCCTACGGTATGGGACAGTTTCGACCCGGGTAGACTGACGCTGTGCAGTCCTGATCCGCAGGCAATTCGTCCGCCGGACGAGAAGGTCAATGTACTCCAAGTGACATTGCCGACGAACTTCAAGGTCGCGCGCTTCGACGACGAAAACAGTAACCAGATTCTGCGCAATATCGAAAACGATATCGATGCGGTTCGCTACGATACGCCTGAGGGCAAGGTCGAACTTCCGGTCAAGCTGCGCTTCTACGACTCTTTGTTTGTGCCTTTGGCGAAATGGGCGATGCTGATTGCGGGCAACTATCGCTGCATCACAACGGACGGCATGCGTACGGCACAGGAGGCGGTGCACACTGACCTTGAGGAGTCGCGTTCGATCTATAACTTCGTAATCGATCTGTGCGTCAAGATTGGTGCGTCGCGCGACGAACTGGTGGCGTTCGAAAAGTATGCGGCAGCCGCCGAAAGTCTGTCCCGCCCGGCATCCGCTGCGCGCGCTCTGAACAACGGAGCGCAAAACATCGAACGCGCTGACAAACTTGTTCAACTCTCCGCCAAGCAACATGGTATGAGCCATCCTGTGCTCGACCGCATTGTCGCGCTTGTCGACAAGCGTCTGGCGGATAATCGAAACAAGGCCGCGGCTTAGACGATCCGCCTTGATTGTTTCCAAATGAAACGTCGCCGAAACGATCGGCGGCGGTAAGTGCCGTGAGTTTCGCTTGAACAAGGCCTCCGGTCGCAACGCCAATTCGGAAGTTTGCGCTTACCCGTCTCAATTGTATAGTCGTGGTCACGACCAACAATTCGAGGCTTTGCCTGGATGACTGCCGCAACCTCCAAAGGTCAGCGAATCGGCAGTGAAGCTGATCCGTCCGACCCGTCGTTCGCCGCAACAACGATGGATTTTGCGCTAACTCTCAATCACATTCTTGAGCGGGCGGGAACGGTCCATGCGTGTTCGCAGATCGCGACCCGTTTGCCTGACGGAAGCCTTTTCCGTTATTCATATGCAGACTTTCATCGCCGCGCCTTGAAACTGGCCGACGCGCTTAGGCGGCTGGGCCTCAAGCGCGGCGATCGGGTCGGAAGTCTGTTGTGGAATCATTATGCACATCTGGAAGCCTATTTCGGAGTGCCTGTGGCCGGTGGCGTGCTGCACACAATCAACCTCCGTCTTCATCCCGATGAAATTGCCTATACAGTCAAGGAAGCCAACGACCGTATCCTGATCGTCGAGGATACGTTGTTGCCGCTTGTCAAGTCTGTCCTCGATCAGTTTGACGGCCTAAAGGTATTCGTCTTCTCGTTAGCCGGAGCTCGGGTCCCGGGACACGTCAGTTACAACGAACTCATCGAGAGCGGGTCTGCCGATGCGCCGATGGCGAACGTCGTCGAGCGCGATGCGGCCACACTTTGTTTTACGGGCGGTACGACAGGGCGTCCCAAAGGTGTCGTGTATTCTCATCGCGGACTCGTTCTTCATGCATTCGCTGAAGCGATGGTCGATGGAATGGGTTTTGGGCGACGGGATGTCGTCATGCCGCTGGTACCGATGTTCCATGTCAATGGATGGGGCATTCCATTCTCCGCGACCATGGTTGGTGTCACGCAAGTCTATCCGGGAATTCGGCCGGGCCCGCAGGATGTCCTGGGGCTTTGTCAAAGCGAAAAGGTCACATGGTCTGCAGGCGTGCCAACGGTGTGGAGCGATGTTTTTGACGAAATGAAGCAACACCCCGGACGCTGGTCGCTCGACGGCTTGACCGTGATGACCGGCGGTTCGGCTCCCACTGAAACGCTGATCAGAGGTGCTCAACGCAATGGTGTATCGATGTTTCAAGGTTGGGGTCTGACCGAGTCGTCGGGCATCGCAGCCGTCAGCCGTCCTAATCTGCGATTGCTGGGCGAAAGCCCCGAGGAGCAAGTTCGCTTTCTTGCCAAACAGGGCGTTCCGTTGCCGATCGTTCACATCCGTAACGTGCGCGATGGCCGGTTGCTTCCGTGGGATGGCGTGAGCCAAGGCGAGATTCAGCTTCGCGGTACGAGCGTCACAGCGCGATACTTGAACAGGCCGGACGCAAACGATCGCTGGACTGACGACGGCTTTTTCCGCACCGGCGATATCGGCACCATTGACGCGGAAGGCTATATCAAGGTGCTGGATCGGACCGAGGATCTCATAAAATCTGGAGGTGAATGGATCAGCCCCCTTGATCTGGAGAGCGTTCTTCTCGAGCATCCGGCTGTTAAGGAGTGCGCGCTGATTGCTATTCCTCACGAGCGGTGGGGAGAGCGTCCGCTAGCGATTGTCGTCTTGCATGAGGGGACAACCGCCAATCGAGAAGAGTTGCTTGAACTGCTCGGCTCGAGATTTGCCAAATGGCAAGTCCCGGACGACCTCAAGTTTGTAAGCGAGATTCCCAAGACATCTGTTGGAAAAGTATCGCGGGTCACGCTTCGGCAGCAATTCCGGACGGGCAAGGAATAGGGAGTTCAAGTTGACCGAGAAAGTAAAACCGCCGTCACTCCTGATCGAGAAGGCAAGGATATTTGCACGCGACCACGTCGTGCCCCAGGCAGAGGTGTGGGAACTGGATCGGGCGATGGCCGAGATGACGCTACGCAAGGCCGTTGCTGCCGGCTTCGGCGGGCTTTTGGTTGCAGAAAAATTCAAAGGAAGCGGCGCTTCATTTTCGGATACTGCACGAGTCCTTGAGACAATCGCGGCAGGCGATCTCGGCTTCGCTTTCAGCCTGGTCGTTCATAACAACCTGGCTGCAAGCCTTTCGAAGGATGACGCTCAAAGAGCCCTGCATCTCGAAAGGATGCTGTCCGGAGAGAAGATAGGCGCGTTCTGTTTGACCGAACCTGATGTCGGGACAGATGCTGCTGCCATCTCAACCCGGGCGAGACGCGATGGAAACGGCTGGGTTCTGAACGGCGCCAAGGCCTGGGTCACGAACGCAGCTCGAGCTGATATTTTCTGCGTCTATGCCCAGACCGATGATGCCGGTGGAGCCGCAGGCATAGCGTCATTCCTAGTCCCGCGCGGGACACCCGGGCTGACAATTGAATCCGCCTACACTTTGCTCGGTGCTCATGCGATGGGAACGTCGGGGATAGTCTTGAAGGACGTTCATGTCAGCGAAGACATGCTCTTTCTTCCGCCGGGGCGTGGCTTCAAGGGAGCCATGGCCGGCATCGATCTCGCAAGAGTTCTCTTGAGCGCCATGTGCTGTGGGATTCTTGGTGATGCGCTCGATAAAGCGCTCGGTTATGCTGCTGGCCGTCAAGCATTCGGCCAATCCACACTCGCGTTCCAAGGCTTGCAATGGCAGCTCGCGGAAGTTGCAACCAATCTGGAGGCCGCCAAGCTTCTGACCTATCGAGCAGCTGCGCTTCTCGACGAAGGCTTGTCCGGCACCATTGCTGCAGCCCATGCCAAGAAATTCTCGACCCGCGCCGCAATGGGAGGCGTGGCTGCCTGCATGCAGGCGATGGGTGCGGAAGGTTTACGAACCAAGCGGCCTCTGTCACGTCATTTGGCTGCGGCCAAAGTCGCCGAATATCTCGACGGCACAACCGAGGTTCAGAACATTGTTATCGCAAGGTCTCTGGTTCGAGAATATTCTCGATAGCCGATTAAGATGGGCTATCCAACTGGTTGGTAAAAATCAGTGATTCCTCTCGAAGCTGTATTGGCGTGAGTACAATTGTTTGATGTTCAATAAGCTAGGTAAAGATGTTCGGAATTTCTTGGGCTTGGCTTTCTAATCGGAATGCAGCATTGCGCTGGAGGCTGTTCATATCGCGGCGGTGTTCTTGCTGTCTCGCAGATCGCCAGTTCTTTTTACGGAATGCTTTACGTATGCCTCTTCGGCATCGGGTCGATGCTCGGAATGGGTGTCCTATCATCGCTGTAGCGCTGACGGTATCGGCGCATCGGTTGACCTGGGTTAATCGCGTAATCCAAGGCGTTATCGGCATCGTCGCGATCGGAATAGGAGCTCTGACGCTCTCCACGACCGCATCTGTTCAATGACGCGAAATCACTTCACAACGATGGTCCCGATCATTCCGGCTTCGCGATGGCCAGGAATAAGGCAAGCATACTCAAATTCACCGCTCTTTGTGAAGCGCCACACAATCTGGCCCGATTGCTTTGGGCTTAAACGACTACTGTTTGGCTCCTCGTGCGCCATATCCGGATTCTTTTTCATCTCTTCGGCATGTTTGAGGTTGTCGGCTGTGCTGGCCAGAACGAATTCGTGGTCCAACTCGCCGCGATTAAACAAAACGAATTTGACCTGATCGCCTTCTTTTAGTTCGATGCGCGCCGGAGCGAACAGCATCTTTCCGTCCGACTCGGACATGATTACTTTAATGATGCGGGCAGGTTTACTGGCATCGCCGGGCTCTCCAGCAGAGAATATCGCGTGATGATGATCGTTCGTCTTGGAGTGCTGCTCGCCATCATGAGCTGCGACGGCGAGAGGCACAATCGTCATTAGAACGGTTAGAAAGACAGACGTTCTCACGTGCTTCTCCTGTAGATCATAATTTCCCAGCCTGAGTTAGCGCAGGTCGATGCCGTGCACATCGATCTTCCAGATGTCCTCAGCGTATTCGCGAATCGTTCGGTCTGCAGAAAACCAAGCCATCCGCGCCGTATTCAGAATGGACGAAAGTCTCCATGCTGGCGTATCCCACAGAGCATCAATCGATCTTTGGGTCGCATAGTAGCTTTCGAAATCTTTGGCGACCATATAATAATCGTGATGCAGCAAATGATCGGCAACTGGCTTGAATCGCCCGCGATCATCGGGTGAAAAATCGCCGGCATCAATCGCTTCGACAGCGCGGCTCAATTCCGGGCTGCTCGCGAATGTAGCCGAAGCATCGAGACCAAAGCGGCGCGACGTCACGACATCTTCAGCCCGCATTCCGAAGATAAAAATATTCTCTGCACCGACGTGCTCCATAATCTCGATGTTGGCGCCGTCAAGCGTACCGATTGTCAAAGCACCGTTGAGCGCAAATTTCATGTTTCCAGTGCCTGAAGCCTCCATGCCGGCGGTTGATATCTGTTCGGATAAGTCTGACGCGGGCAGGATCAACTCTGCGGCGCTCACGTTGTAGTTTGGAATGAATGCGACTTTCAGCAATCCGCGGATCGCTGGATCGTTGTTGACGGTATTGGCTATGTCATTGATCAATTTGATGATCAGTTTTGCCTGACGGTAGCTCGCCGCTGCCTTGCCGGCAAAAATCTTGACGCGGGGAATCCAGTTTCCATCCGGGTTGTCGCGGATAGCTTGATAGAGAGCAACAGTTTCGACGGCGTTGAGCAGTTGCCGTTTGTACTCGTGCATGCGTTTCATCTGCACGTCGAACAACGCGGAGGGATCGGCGTGGATGCCAACCTGCTCTGCAATCATCTTACAGAGTGCGATCTTGTTGCGCCGGCGGATGGCGAAAAAGCGCTGCTGCAATTCACTATCATCCGCGGTTCGTTCAAGCTTGGTCATCAAGCCAGGGTCATCGACCACCGCGTCCCCGCAAGTTTCCTTCAGCAGCGCGGTCAGCTCTGGATTGCACTGATGCAGCCAGCGCCGAAATGTGATTCCGTTGGTTTTGTTGGTGATGCGATCAGGATAAAGGGAGTTCAGGTCGGCGAACAAGGTTCTGGCAAGGAGTTTGCTATGCATTGCCGATACGCCGTTGATTTTGTGCGATCCAACGAATGCGACATTAGCCATGCGAACGCGCCGGCCGTTCTTCTCATCAATCAGCGAAACGGCCTCGATGTAACGATTGTCGCCGGGTGCGCGGGCCGCCGCTTTCAGCAGATGTTCGTTGTTGATCCGGTAAATGATATCAAGATGACGCGGTAGCAACCGCCCGATCAACCCGACATCCCATGTTTCCAGCGCTTCGGGCAGAAGTGTATGGTTGGTATAAGAGATGGTATTGCGTGTGATATCCCATGCATCGTCCCAGGTCTGGCCATAGCAATCGACCAAAAGCCGCATCAATTCCGGTACTGCAAGACTCGGATGGGTGTCGTTTAGCTGGATGGCGACATGGGCCGGGATATTGGAAAGCTCGCCGTGGCCGCCGAGATGCGATTTAACGATGTCCTGAAGCGACGCGGACACAAAGAAATATTCCTGCCGCAGCCGAAGTTCGCGCCCGGCATCGCTCTCATCGCTCGGATACAGGAATTTGCAGATCGCTTCTGCCCGGGCAAGCTCGGACATTGCGCCCAGATGATCGCCGGAGTTGAACGTTTCAAGTCGGAGCGGATCGACTGCGCGCGCTGACCACAAGCGCAATGTATTCACATGACGGCCGCGCCATCCAACGACGGGCGTATCATAGGCCACGGCCTGTACTGTTTCGCCGGGATGCCAGGAAATGCCACTCCCTTTGCGAGCTTTCTGAATTTCCCCGCCGAAGTTGACGTCGTAGGATGTCTCGAGCCGTTCGAACTCCCAAGGGTTACCCGACAGGAGCCACTGTTCCGGAAACTCCTCTTGCCAGCCATCGGAAATGATCTGACGGAAAAGACCGTGTTCGTAGCGGATGCCATAGCCAAACGCGGGAATGCCTAAGCTCGCCATGCTTTCCATGAAGCAGGCTGCCAAGCGGCCCAGACCGCCGTTTCCAAGCGCGGCGTCTGGTTCGACGAGCTTCAGCTCATCGAAGTCGACCCCAAGTTCCTCAAGAGCAGTACGAAACGGCGCGACAACGCCCATGTTGCTGAGCGCATCCGTCAGAAGTCGCCCGATCAGAAACTCGAGCGACAAGTAATGAATACGCTTCCCGGCGCTGCGAAGCGTTTGCTGATTCGATTTCAACCACTGATGAACAATACGATCGCGAAGCGTAAGCACCGTTGCGCGATACCAGTCTTGTTTGGTTGCGTGTGCGATATCCTTACCGCCCGTCAGAATGATTTTCAGCAGAATATCGGCTTTGATATCTGCGGCGGTTGGACCGGCATCGCGGTGATACGCGGCAGGCGGCTTGGCTGGCGAACGGAAAATATTGAATGGAATTGCCATGAGTCTTCTCAGCTATTGGACGGCAGATACTCTCAGCATCTGTGGTTTGCGTGATACTCGCACGCTCGGACGAGATTGCGTGTCGTGTGAAAGCAGTGTGGTCATGGTGCTCCTCCAAATATCATGACGCTGCGTGGAAGCACTGTTATGTGGGTGCCTGACTCGAACGACGCCTCCTCCAGCGGGTCAGATGTTGTGTCCAGAACGCGCGACCATGTTTTGTATTCGTCTATTTTTGGGAGAGAGAGAGCAATCGCCTCAGGTGCGGCATTGAGCACAATAAACAGAGCAGGCTTGCCCGGCTCGACAGGTCCAAGGACATAAGACAGGAAACGTCCTTCTGGAAAACTCCAGTCCTTTTCCGTCATCTCGTCTGCGTCGGGTCGAAGCCAAAGAACACCATAGGAGCCATCGGATTGCTTTCCCGTCACCCATCGGCGCGAGGTGATTTGCGGAAATTGCCGGCGAATTTCAGCCAGTCGGCCTATGTAATCAGACAGATCTTCATCAGGCTGTTCGGGCCATTCGATCCAGCCAATCTCGTTGTCTTGGCAGTAAGCATTGTTGTTGCCGCCTTGGCTGTTTCCCACTTCGTCGCCGGCGAGCAGGAGAGGGACGCCTTGTGCCAACAGCAGGCACGCCAGCTGGTTCTTGCGGAGTTGGCGCCTCAAAGTGACGATATGAGAATCGTCGGTCGGGCCTTCGTGGCCGCAATTGTTGCTATTATTGTCGTTGGAGCCGTCGCGATTGTCTTCGCCATTGGCTTCGTTGTGCTTGGAACTGTAAGCGAAGAGATCGGCAAGAGTGAATCCGTCATGGACAGTGATGTGATTGATGCTGGCCCGCGGCTGGCGACCGTCGTGATTGAACAGATCGGATGATGCGGTCATTCGGCCGCTGACCTCGCCAATGAGATTGCCTTCGCCGGACCAGAACCGGCGCATGGTTCCGCGATAGCGGTCGTTCCATTCCGACCATTGCGAGGGGAATGCGCCGACCTGATACCCTCCGAGCCCGACATCCCATGGTTCTGCGATCAACTTGACCGATGCCAACACGGGATCCTGCCGGACGGCGGTCAAGAAAGCGCCATTCTGTTCAAAACCTTGCGGTCCGCGACATAGCGTTGTCGCCAGATCGAACCTGAATCCGTCGATGTGATAAACGTCGACCCAATATCGCAACGAATCCATTACGAGCTGCAATACGCGAGGGTGTGAGAGGTTCAGTGAATTGCCGCAGCCGGTGAAATCATCGTAATAGCGCGCGTCATCCGGATGTAGCCAGTAGTAGGAAGCGTTGTCGATTCCACGGAAGGAAAGCGTTGGACCAAGGTGATTTCCTTCCGCCGTATGATTGTAGACGACATCGAGCAGTACCTCGAATCCGGCATCATGCAGCCGGGCGATGGCCGCGCGAAATTCGTCGAATGCACTTTCCTGAGCGTAGCGCTCTTCGGCGGCGAAATATGAAATTGTGTTGTAACCCCAATAGTTCGTGAGCTTGCGTTCGACCAATGCTTTGTCGTCGACCAATCCGTGAACGGGCAGCAGTTCAATGGTCGTGACGCCAAGACGTTTGAGATGTCCAATCATTTCCGGCGTCGCGAGCGCCCGGTAGGTGCCTTTAAGGCCCGGCACCGGATCGCGTCGCGCTTCAGTCAAGCCTTTGACGTGCGCTTCGTAGATAATTGTGTCTTCCCATGCGATCGAAGGGCGGTTCCCCCGTCGTCCCCAGTTGAATGTTTCATCGACGACGACAGCTTTCAGCATGCCGCGTGCGTTGTCGCGGCGGTCGAAAGACAAATCTTCGCGCGGGCTTCCTGGGCGATAGGCAAAGTGAGCATCGCTCCAGACCAAACGTCCCGCGACCTTTTTGGCGTAGGGGTCCAACAACAGTTTGTTCGAATTAAACCGATGGCCTTTATGCGGGTCGTAGGGTCCGCTGACGCGATAGCCGTAAAGCTGCCCCGGTACGACATCGTGGAAATATCCGTGCCACACATCTTCGGTTCGCTCAGGCAGAGCGATGCGCTCGATCTCTCGGCGTCCCTGACGATCAAACAGGCAGAGTTCAATCTTCTCCGCGTGCGCGGAGAAAATCGCAAAATTTGTACCTCGCCCATCCCAGCTCGAACCAAGCTTGGTGGGTGTTCCTTCGGACGTTCGCATTATGGCGATTCCGGAACCAGAAAGATTACTGCCAAAGGCGGAAGCACAAGTTCAAGCTCTGGTAATAGTTCGCCCTGTGTTTGGACGACGCCTGAATTGCCAACATTGCTGCCGCCGTAGTGCGCGGAGTCAGTGTTGAGCACTTCCTTCCATATGCCTTTGAAAGGAACGCGGACGCGGTAGTTCTCCAATACAGTTGGAGTGAAGTTAGCGATCACGACACAGCGGTCACGGCCATCTGTCCCTTTTCGAAGCCACGCAAAGACACTGTGGTCCGAGTCATCTGAAATCAGCCATTCGAAACCGGACGGATCGGTATCGAGTTCATGAAGCGCGGGCAATGTGCGATAGAGGGCATTGAGGTCGCCAGTCAGCTTCTGCACGCCGCGATGCGGAGCCTGATCGAGCAGGTGCCAGTCGAGCGATTGGTCGTGATTCCACTCACGCTCTTGTCCAAACTCCGCACCCATAAACAGGAGCTTCTTACCGGGGTGGCCGAACATAAATCCGTAGTACGCACGCAGGTTAGCGAAACGCTGCCACGAATCTCCCGGCATGCGGCCGAGGATCGAGCGTTTCCCGTGCACGACCTCGTCGTGCGATAAAGGTAAAACGAAGTTTTCGGAGAATGCATAGTGCAAGCCAAAGAGAATCTGTCCGTGATGATGTTTTCGATGGATCGGATCCTTGCTGACATAATTCAGCGTGTCGTGGATCCATCCCATATTCCACTTGTAACCGAAGCCAAGTCCACCAAACTCGATCGGACGTGACACCTGTGGCCAGGCAGTCGATTCCTCTGCGATCGTCGTTGAATTCGCGAAAGCGCTGAACGTTTCGCGATTGAAACCGCGCAGGAATTCGATCGCTTCAAGATTTTCCCGCCCGCCATACTTGTTCGGAATCCAGCCACCTTCCGGCCGGCTGTAATCCAGGTAGAGCATCGACGCGACCGCATCGACGCGCAGACCATCGATGCCGTAGCGTTCAAGCCAGAATAAAGCGTTGGCGGTCAGGAAGTTGACCACCTCTGTACGTCCATAGTTGTAGATCAGCGTTCCCCAGTCGAGATGCCGACCTTGGGATGGATGCGCGTGTTCGTACAGCGCCGTTCCGTCGAACCGGCCCAGGCCATGGGGATCGTCGGGGAAGTGTCCCGGCACCCAATCGAGAATGACGCCGATGTTTTCGCGGTGAAACGCGTCGATCAGATGGGCAAAATCGGCTGGCGAGCCAAAACGGCTGGTCGGTGCGAACATTCCGGTCGGCTGATATCCCCAGGATCCGTCGAACGGATGCTCGCTGATCGGCATTAGCTCGACATGCGTGAACCCAAGCTCCTTGACGTAAGCGGGAAGCTGCCGGGCGAGGTCGTAATAATTGAGAAAACCGTTGCCATCGTCGCGGCGCCAAGAACCGAGATGGACCTCGTAGATCGACATTGGGGCATTGAGTGCATTGATCGTTGGCAATGCTTTCGTTACTCGCGGTAATGCTCTCTGGTCGAGAACAATCGATGCTGTGCTCGGTCGCATTTCTGCTGCGAATGCGAGAGGGTCGGCTTTCAATGGCAGCGATTGTCCGCTGGCTGTCGTGATCGCAAATTTGTATCGATCGCCCGCATTGACGCCGGGTAAGAACAGCTCCCAATAGCCGTTTCCGCGCACCCGCATCAGATGCCGACGGCGGTCCCAGCCATTGAAATCTCCGACGAGCGCCACGGCGCGTGCATTCGGCGCCCACAAAGCAAAGCCGACGCCTTCAACGCCGTCGATTGTCAGAGGATGCGCGCCGAGCTTGTCGAACAGTCGGCGGTGGGTACCCTCACCAAGCAGATAAAGATCGAGATCGCTGAGAACGGGAGGGAAGCGATACGGATCTTGAAGGTCGAACGTCGCTTCGCCGAAGCGAGCCTGCAGTCTGTAACTGTCGATGCATTGAGGGACGAGACCGGCGAAAAGCCCGTCGTCATGAATACGAGGCAGTTGCACAAGCAGGCCAACGTTGTCCACGACGCTGACGTCAGTTGCCCCGGGAATGAACGCGCGTACCACATCGCGGCCATGCTCCTGATGGCGGCCAAGATAGTGAAAAGGATCCGAATGACGCCCCTCCAGAATGGCATACGCTTCGTCGGAAAGATTCTTCAATGCGCTTTCTCCTGTTGCAGCACGCGTATCGCGCCCGAGAGCGCAACGGGCAGCCAATCGGGGCGATGCGCCAACTCATAGTCAATCTCGTAAAAGGCCTTCTCGAGCAGAAAGAAACGAAGAATGCGATCTGCTTGCGTCCGATCGGATGGCCAGAGCCGGTTATCGGTCATGTTTTCGCGATAGGAATCGGTAAAAGTGCCCGTCGCTTTACGGCGCCATGACGCAAGCGCAGCGGCGATGCGGCCATCGTCATCGGTGCCAACTTTTAAAGCTCTGGCGAGCGCAGCGGACGTCGAATAGTCGATCGAGCGGATCAGTCCGGCGACGTCGCGCGCAGCAGGTGCTTTCGCACGACGCTCATCCAGCGTTCGACGAGGTTCGCCTTCGAAGTCGATAATGAAGATGTCGTCGCGAACGATCAGCATCTGTCCGAGATGGAAATCACCGTGATGCCGAACATTGTAGAATTGTGCCTGCTTCGGGATCAGGCCAGCTAAAAGGCTGGCCATTGCACCGCGCATTGATAGTAATTGCTCGACCAGCGGCACCGCAGCAGTGTCCTTCGGAAAATGGTCAAGTCGGTCGAACACCTGCTTTGCTCTTTCCGTAAGAGCGGTGATCCATTCATCAACATCGCCAGCCGTTACGGATTCGGGTGCGAAATTCTCGACGTCCGCCCGGCTTGCGAGCGCGAGTTGCATTTCGGCGACGCGCTTTCCGGTTTGACTCATATAGAGTTGATACGCGGCTTTCTCCTCTTGGTCGGGCATCACATCCGGTGCACTAACAAGTCGAAATCCTTCCACAAACCGATCCAACGCAGCGGCAGTGACCGTCCAAGCATCGCCCTGATTTTCAACGAAGGCATGTACGATGCCGGCTGCAGATCGGGTATTAGGCCCGGTCAACTCAATCGTGCCGAGCAGGGCAGGAGTGTTGGCGAATCCGGCAATGTCGGTCAGGAATCGGCCGACCTCGACCTCTGGATTGAGACCGTTTTCCAGCTTGCGATAAATCTTCACGACATACGTGTCATCGACAAGCGCCGTTGTGTTCGATTGCTCGGTCTGAACGCTCCGGACGGTTTGAACTGTCTCGTCGGGTATCTTCGATATCTGGTTCGCAGGAATAAAGTCTAGCTTGTAATCTCCCTCCTGAACGCTGGTGCTCTTGCGGATATTGCTGATGATGGTCGACACCAGACCCTTGTCGGTCGCGACATCTCGAAGCGTTCCTTCACGCGAAACTTGTCGCACAGCCGCAATTGTTCTGGGGTCGTAGTTACCCCGATCCAGACGATCCCAATGAATTTGAATGGGCATAGCATAGTGTCCTCTACCGCTCCCATACTCGGCGTCGAACAACATAAGCCACGGCCGCATCTCGCCTTCATTGACGAACGGGATGGCGCTGACAAGCCTGGCCGAGATGGCTTTCGCAGAGCGTTCGGGAAACCAGCGCGTTCGCGACAAATGCGCGGGGAGAACGTCACGTTCAAAGATTGATCGTGTTCTGCTCAGCGTCATCCAGGTCGAGCCCGGCGGAACGACAAGCGTTTGATATTCAGGCACGGACGCCGTCGCAACATTCGGTGAATCCGGCTTCTGCGCGAGTGTGAACCAGTAGAATCCATAGGGCGCAAGCGTGACCAGATAGGGAAGCTCGCCGATCTCGGGGAATGTGGTTAGTCCGAGCATTTCAATCGGCAGGCGGCCTTTCCAAGCAGATAGGTCGAGCTCCGTTGGCTGCGCCGAGCGTGAAAGATTGGCAACGCAAAGGATGATATCACCCTCATGCTGCCGCAAATATGCAAGTACGCTTCTGTTCGAAGAGGGAACAAAAGCCATCGAGCCGCGGCCAAAGGCTTTTGCCGATTTGCGCACGGAGATGAGTTTTTTTGTCCAGCTCAATAGCGACGAAACACTACGTGTCTGCGCTTCAACATTGACAGCTTCGTAACCGTAAACCGCATCCATTACAGGCGGGGAATACAAGCGCGCAGGATCGCAACGCGAAAATCCCGCATTGCGGTCCGGTGTCCACTGCATCGGCGTCCGGACGCCATTGCGATCGCCGAGATAGATGTTGTCGCCCATTCCGATTTCATCACCGTAGTAGATGATCGGCGTTCCGGGGAATGACATCAGCAAGGAATTCAGCAGTTCGATCTTGCGGCGATCATTGTCCATTAGCGGCGCCAACCGCCGGCGGATGCCGACGTTAATGCGCGCACGGGGGTCATTGGCATACGTCGACCAGAGGTAGTCGCGCTCCGCGTCCGTCACCATTTCGAGCGTTAGCTCGTCGTGATTGCGCAGGAACATTGCCCATTGGCAATTGGTGGGAATGTCGGGCGTCTGGCGGAGAATATCGACGATCGGGAATCGATCTTCCTGCGCGATTGCCATGTAGAAGCGCGGCATCAATGGAAAATGATACGCCATGTGGCATTCGTCATTGTCGCCGAAGTAGTGCTGTACGTCTTCCGGCCACTGATTGGCTTCGGCGAGTAAGACCTTGCCGCTCGCGTAAGCATCAAGTTCGGCACGCAGCGCACGGATCACCGCATGCGTTTCCGGAAGATTTTCATTGTTGGTGCCGTCGCGTTCGATGAGATAGGGGATGGCATCCAGCCGAAATCCATCGACGCCGGCATCAAGCCACCGCTTCATGACCTGCACGACTGCGCTAATCACGCGCGGATTGTCAAAATTCAGATCCGGCTGATGTGAGAAAAACCGATGCCAATAATAGGCTTTGGCCTCCGGATCCCATGTCCAGTTTGATTTTTCTGTATCGGTGAAGATGATGCGGGTGCCATCATACTTCTTGTCGTTGTCGCTCCAGACGTACCAGTTCCTGGCGCTCGATCCGGGTGGACTGCGGCGCGCTCGCTTGAACCAAGGATGCTGGTCGGACGTATGATTGATGACGAGCTCGGTAATAACTCGCAGGCCTCGGCGCTTCGCTTCGGCAATGAACCGGCGGAAGTCGCGCATCGTTCCGAAATCCGGATTGACCGCGCCGTAATCCGCAATGTCATACCCGTCGTCTCGGCCTGGCGATGGATAGAACGGGAGGAGCCAGAGCGTTGTCACTCCAAGCTCCTGCAGATAGTTGAGCTTCTCGGTCAGGCCGGAAAAATCTCCGATACCGTCGCGATTGCTATCTGCGAACGCCTTGACGTGCAGCTGGTAGATTACAGCGTCCTTGTACCAATCGTGATCTGCATTGATACGGACACCTCCATCGATCATGGGCATCTTGTTCATAGGTGCCTCACGCCAGGCAACGCGCAATGAACGCAGGGTCGCGTTGTGTGTCGATTCGCAGGTGCAGTCCGCCCGAATTCACCGGATGGCGTTCAGCGTTGAAAACATTCTCCAGAACGACTGGCGCACTGAGCCCGTGGTCGGTCGCGACTTGTATATCATGCAGCGGAATCCAGACATCTTGTGCGTCGCGGGTCAATGCGATCACGCCAACAACGATGTCGCGCGCGTCCTGTGACCATTTTACGAATCCAACGACATTTTCGTTTGGTATCGACAGAAATCTAAGGTTGTACGTCTGTTGCAGAGACGGACGCTCCCTGCGAGCGCGATTGAGCGAAGCAATATAGTTTTTAATGTTGCCGGACTTGTTCCAGTCGCGTGTCTTGATCTCGTACTTTTCAGAGTCCAGGTATTCCTCCTTGCCCGGAATCGGCTCGTGCTCAAGAAGTTCGAAGCCGTTATAAATTCCATATGACGCTGACAGCATGCTGGCTAAGGCCACGCGGCTTTTGAATAGCCATTGTTCGCCGCTCTGCAAATGGAACGGTAGAATGTCGGGCGTATTGACGAAGAAATTAGTCCGATAGTAATCGCGTTCCGGGTAGCCGGTCAGCTCGTTGAGATAGGCTTCGATCTCCCACTTCTGCGTTCGCCATGTGAAGTAGGTATAAGATTGCGTAAAGCCCAACTTCGCTAGACCCTTCATCAGTTTCGGGCGTGTGAAGGCTTCCGACAAAAAGATCACGTCGGAATTTTTGCGCTGGACTTCGCGGATTACCCATTCCCAGAAATGAAATGGTTTCGTGTGCGGATTATCGACGCGAAAAATGCGGACGCCTTTATCGACCCAGAACAGGAAAACGTCACGGAGAGCGTTCCAGATCGATCCGACATCGTCACAACTGAAATCCGGATTGACGATGTCTTCATACTTCTTCGGAGGATTCTCCGCGAATTTCATCGAGCCGTCCGGGCGGCGCGCGAACCAGTTCGGGTGCTCTGTCAACCACGGATGGTCCGGCGAGCACTGCACAGCGATATCGAGCGCAATCTCTAGGCCATGAGTGCCACATGCCTCGACCAGCTGCTGGAAATCGTCGAACGTGCCGAGTTCTGGATGGATCGCATCGTGACCGCCAGCAGAAGATCCGATTGCATAGGGACTGCCCGGATCGTTGGCCTCTGCCTTCAGTGAATTGTTGCGCCCCTTTCGATTGGTCAGGCCGATTGGATGAATCGGTGTGAAGTAGAGAACATTGAAACCCATCGCAGCGATTTCCGGAAGCCGCCGAATGCAGTCCTGAAATGTTCCGTGCTGGCCGGCTACGATCGACTGGCTGCGCGGAAACATCTCGTACCAGGCGCTATTGGTAGCGCGGTCGCGATCAATTACCAGCGGGTAAAGTTTTGATCGCATCAAATCGGGTCGATTTTGGCTTTCAGCCATTTCCGCCGCGACGTTATCGCTCAGCAGTGGATCAATCATTCCAGTGCGCATGAAATCATCGCAATACCGCAGCAGCACGTTCATAGATTTCTCAGAACTGTAGTCGCCTTTGGTGATGAGCGATGCGCCTTCGAGCGCTTCAAGTTCAAGTTGCTGTCCAGCTTTGCGCTTGAGCTCAACGCTGTGCCGCCACGTACCGTAAACGTCCGTCCATGCTTCGATAGCGTACACGTATCGTCCGATCTCAGTTGGTGAGAACGTTCCGTGCCAGCGGTCATTGCTGTGCATTGTCATGGGTGCGCGTGACCAGATCGAGTCGTCTTCGCCGCGCCAGATGACCTGCGCCTTGACGACGTCATGACCGCCGCGGAACAGATCTGCCCAGACGTCGATTGTGTCTCCGAGGCGCCGTTTGACAGGATACCGGCCAGCATCGATCGCGGGATAAACCTCTTCGATCAAGAAGGGCCCGTTCGCACCGGTATCTCCTTGGCGGAATGGCAGATTGTTCTGCCCCGATACAGACATGGATGCTGCCCCGTTTGCTGAAACCAATAGTCACCAACGGGTTGATCGGGGGAAAAGTTCCCGATGGAACCCAGCATCCGGACGCACGTTTCTAAATACTGCGGCTTGCGATTGAGGAGGTTCCGTGGACGTCTTTGCGACCGCTCGCGCCGCCGGAATTCATACCGAATATCTCGATGCAAACGGGAACCATCGCCCTGCTGACGTCTCAGTGCTGCAGGCCGTTTTGGTAGCGCTTTCGCAACAAATCTCGGCTGAAAATCACACGCCGATCGCTCACGAGGGGAAGGTCGCCTTTCAAGGCGATTTCGGTCGTTTGTGGTTGCTCACGTGTCAGTTGTACAGTCTTCGCAGTGACCGCAATTGGGGCATCGGCGATTTTTCCGATTTGAGAGACCTTATCGCACTCTCCCGGAGGTGGGGATGCGCCGGCGTTGGTTTGAATCCGCTTCATATTTTATTCGATGACCGGCCAACTGAGTGCAGTCCATATGCACCAAACAGCAGATTGTTTTTGAATACTCTCTACATTGACTGGTCAAATGTTCCAGAGCTGCCGAAGGGGTGGATCGATGCGCGTGCCGATGAATTAGCACGCGCAAAACAATCCGAGCTTGTCGATTATGAGACTGTGGCGCTTTTGAAGCGTGCCGCCGCGCGAGAGGCGTTTCGGACGTTCAACGCAGAGCCCGACGCTCATCGTCGCGAAAGCTTTGCGACATTTTGCCGACGCCGAGGTCGTTCACTTCGCTATTTCTCATGCTTCGAGGTGTTGCGGAAACAATTCTCATCCGTCTGGTGGGATTGGCCAGAACAATGGCAGCGACCTTCCGGAAACCTGATCTATACCTTGCGATCCGGCGAGTATGCTGACGAAATCCACTTCGTGGAATTTACTCAGTGGATCGCGGATCAGCAGCTCTCGGAGTGCGCCGACGCTGCAAGGCGATCAGGTATGAAAATCGGATTGTATCTGGATGTCGCCGTCGGAGTTCAGGCCGGAGGGTTTGACTCCTGGTATGAGCAGGCCGCTATTTCCCGCTCGTTGTCGGTCGGCGCTCCGCCGGATGCGCTGAATACCGCAGGACAGGACTGGGGGCTGTCGGGCTTTTCAGGGCCGGGCCTGCGGTTACGATCTTTCGAACCGTTGCGGGATATTTTGGAAAATGGGATGCGCTATTCAGGCGCGATCCGGCTTGATCATGTGATGGGGTTGCGGCGGATATTTTTAATCCCTCACGGAGTGTCGGCGCGCGATGGCGTCTATATCGACATGCCTTTCGAAGAGATGGCCGGCGTGATTGCGGAGGCGAGTCACCAATTCAGGTGTATTGTGATCGGTGAGGATTTGGGGACTGTGCCGGACGGGCTTCGAGACCAGCTCAAGAGTCGCGGAATCCTGTCGTACACAGTGATGATGTTCGAGCGGAACGATGGAGGGTTTATCGCCCCCGCGGACTTCCGCAGCAATTCGCTCGTCACTTTCAACACTCACGATCTCGCGACGTTCAAGGGCTGGCACACGGGTTGGGACATCGCGACGAAGCAAAAACTCGGGATCGATCCCGGCGAAAGCGCAGACGATCGCCGCGCGGCAAAAGATGCGTTGCGCCGTCGCGTGGGGCTTGATGGGAGTATGGAGGTCGATTTCCTGACGGTGATGGCAGAGCTCGCAAAATCTCCTTCTCGCCTCCTTGCGATCGGCATTGAGGATCTGTTGGGGATCGAGGAACAACCAAATATCCCGGGTACGATCGGTGAGCATCCGAACTGGCGCAGGAAATTGCCCGTCGGTATTGAATTGTTCGCGGAGCGAATCGATATCCAGCGCCTGACATCTGCCATGACCGGCCGGAGCTGAGCAAGTCGACTTTACGTCGGCGGCTTTGACCGAAACAGTATGCGATTCATAGCGCCGACCGCCACGAGCATTCCAATACTGACTGTAACAAGCCCTGCCGTTTGAAGCGCGTTGGGGACTTCGCCGAGTGCTGGAATTCCGATCAGAACAGTCATTGCCGGCACGATCGCAGGAAATAGCACGGCGCGGCTTACGCCTAGAACTGCAATCGAACGGTTGTAGGCCATGAATGTTATGACCGACTGGACCAGTCCCTGGACGACGCCCTGAAAGACAAGTGGTCCCATGGGTAAGCTTACGAGATGATCGACGCCCCGATATAAAAGATAGCCCGGTACGACGACGCAAAGTGAAAGCACCGCAACAACGGACGTCGCCCGAACCGCGTCAAGCCGCCAATAGCGGATCAGTACTGTGAATCCTGCCCAAAGAACGCTGGACAGAAAGAACAATGAATCGCCGATCCATGCGGTCTCGCCCGGTGTTGCACGTGCAATTCCCTGCCAGCCGATCATCAGGATTCCGGCGAGAACCAAAGCCGCGCCGGCAATATGTGAGCGGGTCAAGACCTCTCCGAGGAAAACACCGGCTGCAATCGTACTCAAGATTGTGACCGTTGAGGGAGCTATGACCGCACCGTGCGCCAGTGGCGCGAAGGCGTAGCCTCCGGTTTGCAGAATCGCGAATAACGGTCCGCCGGTGACAAGCAACGCGAGGCCGCGACGCCATCCGATCCCGGCAAGGGTCGGCAGTCCCCAATAGATGAGAAACGGAAGCATCACTAAGCCGGCAACAACGTAGCGGGCAAAAATCATGTCGTCGGGTGCTAAACCGCCGAGGATGCCAGCGCGCGCGGCAGCAAACGAGATCGATGCTCCAAGCGCCATGATCAGCCCGGAAGCGTATCCGGATGCGAGGCTGACTACCGGCAGTTTTTGTTTAGTTATGCCGTCAGTCATTCGCGTTGTGCCGATGTTCTCGTGACTAGCGTAATCGTCGGGCCGCACGCCGACATGCAGCCAAGCCGCTGTTTATACGGATCGTCCTTAAAGTGGTACGGACAAATATGCCGGGCGGGCATTCCATCGAGAGGGTGTGGAGCGACTGTGTTTTCAGCATTTTGCTATCAATCACCGCGCTCATTGGCGCACGATAGGGCGGCGATCTACAAAAGAAAAAGGACGCTCCTGGTTGTCCGAAACGTCCTTGCTGAGTTGTCTGCAGCGATGGCTGGTTGTTTTTTAGTCTCGCGTCTAACGAGACTGCGTTGTCGATCCTGCTCCGCTGCCAGCGGTGCTTGGATTGAGACCTTGACCGTTTCGGGATGTTCGGTTTTTGAGCCAGGCATCGGAGCGTTTGAAGATGTTCCCGTGTAGGACCCACCCATGCCGCTACCACTCCAGCCCGTTGAACCGGCATTACCCGGAGTTGGACGTGAAGGCTGCGACAAGCAACGTCTGAATACGGATCGCCATTATATTCTCCATGAATAATGGATAACAATGACGGTAACCAGGGTATGTTCCCTGCTTTGGTGCGACCTTTACGCTTCAACCCTGATAACCGGAGGGCCGGCTTCGACACGGCCGATGATGCGCGCGAACGAATAGCCATCGTTCTGAATCGTTTGCAGGATGTCTTGCGCGCGATCAGGTGTGCACGACACAAGCAGACCGCCTGAGGTTTGCGGATCAGTGAGCAGGTGTTGCTGCCATTCCGCTAGACCAATCGGCAGCATGATGTTCGCGCCATAGCTCGCCCAGTTGCGATGAGATGCTCCCGTAACGCAGCCTTGCTGCGCCAGCGCTGACGCCTCCTTGAGAAATGGCAATGCCTTGATGTCGAACACCAGCGTTGCATCCGAACCGCGCGCCATCTCCAGTCCGTGTCCGAGCAAGCCGAAGCCGGTCACGTCGGTGATGGCATGGACGGACGGGTCCTTTGCCAGCGTTGTGCCGATGCGGTTGAGATGCGTCGTCGTGGCGATCATATCGGGATAACCGCCTGCAGGCAGGACCGCTTTCTTGATCGCTGCCGAATAGATACCAACGCCGAGCGGTTTCGTCAGGATAATGGCATCACCGGGTTTGGCATCGGCATTGCGACGAATGTGCTCCTTGCGAGCAGTCCCGATCACTGCGAGCCCGTAGACTGGCTCCGGGCAGTCGATCGAATGACCGCCCGCAATTGGAATCCCTGCGGTCTTGCAGATCGCTTGTCCACCTTCGAGGATCATGCGCACGACATCAGGTGCGATCTTGTCGACCGGCATACCCAGGATCGCCAACGCCATGATCGGCGTGCCGCCCATGGCATAAACGTCGGAGATGGCATTGGTAGCTGCGATGCGGCCGAAGTCGTGCGGGTCATCGACCATTGGCATGAAGAAGTCGGTGGTTGCGATGATGCAGGTGCCGTCGTCCTGCTCCCAGACCGCTGCATCGTCGCCGGTCTCGATGCCGACTAGCAACTGCTTGTAGGGATTGACGGTCGGATGACCCGACAGAAGTTGCTGAAGCATTGAAGGCGCCAGCTTGCAGCCGCATCCGCCGCCATGGGCAAGGCTGGTCAGCCGCACTTGCGGAACGTTCATCATCTGGCCCCTGTGGCAAAAACGGTTCTGTTATTCGGATGGGATCGTTGAAGCTCCCGCCATGCGGCGGCAAGTGCAGTGGCAGCTGTTTCCGCATCGGCGATTGTTGTATCGCGCCCGACGGACAAACGTACCGCCGAGCGCGAGGTCAGGATCGATACCAATTCCGGTGAGGATTGCGGATGCTTCTTCGCGATCAGCGTGGCAGGCGGACCCGTTGGAGGCAAGCACTTGCGGGCACATCTCAAGCAATTCGCGGCCTGATACCGAAGGGAAAAGAACATTCAGCGTATTCGGTAGTCGTTGCTCCGGGTGACCAACCAGTTCGAGACCGGGAACGCCTGCGCTCAGGCGTTTCAGCAGTACGTCGGATACAGCTTTCATGTTTTGGATATTACTCTGGAGCTTTTCAGCCGCGATCCGGCTCGCTTCGCCGAGAGCCACGATGAATGCAACATTCTCGGTGCCAGGACGCCGTCCGTGTTCCTGACCGGCGCCGGAGAGGATCGATGGAACGTCCAGTCCTTGACGGACATAGAGTGCGCCGATGCCTTTTGGCGCGTAAAGCTTGTGGCCCGCAATCGATAGCAAATCGACACCCATGCTATCAACATTGACTGCGGCTTTGCCGACGGACTGTGCGGCGTCGGCATGAACGATCGCGCCGTGATTTTTCGCGATCTCAGAGATTTCCGCGATCGGTTGCAACGTTCCGATTTCATTCTGCGCGTGGATAACGGTGACGATCGCGGTTGATGAATTTATCAGATTTCGAAAGCCGGCTGGATCGACGATGCCGTCCGAACGGGCCCTGACGCGGCGTATCTCGAATCCGCCGCCTGCGAGAACGTCGCAACAGGCATCGGTCGCCGGATGCTCGATGTTGGTGCTGACGATCGAACGGCGTTCGCCGTTTTGTCGTGCACTGCTTCGGATGGCGATGTTGCTGGCTTCGGTGCCGCCACTGGTGAAAACGATTTCGTCAGTCTTCGTACCGATCAATGCCGCAGTATGCGCGCGCGCCGTTTCAATCGCCGCGCGGGCCCGTTTGCCGAGCGGATAGGACGACGACGGATTGCCGAACTCGCCGCGAAGATACGGCAACATTGCATCGAGCACCTCAGGATCGACAGGTGTCGTCGCATTGTAATCGAGATAGACGGGCTGGCTCGCGTTCTGGTCTAACATCAGTGCAGCTTCACGATCTTGACGATGAAAAGCTCGTCGTGCTTGCTCTGCTCGGATAGGAGATGTCCGGTTTGATTGACGAAGATCGGCACGTCGATGACGGTCAGCGGATCGGTGCACTCCATCACCAGCGTTCCGCCGACCTTGATTCCGCGCAATACTTTCTTGGCCCGCAGCACCAGGTGAGGACAGCGGATGCCGCGAAGATCAAGAACGGTATCGTCGCTTTGTTTCATCGTGACCATGTATCACGCACTGAGTTCTCTTGCGACGATCGTATACTTGAACGTATCGGGGTCGAGGCAATCGAGGCGGCCTGCCGCGGTCTCGGCCTGAGGATACATCAGGAATTCCAGCAACGGCCCGCTTGCTCCCGGCAATGTGATGTCGTGAGCAAAGTTGTAGGCGAGCCAGTTGCCTTCCCATGCGCCGAACAGTCCGGTGCGCGCTGCGATTACCTTCGGGTGATCGAGGTGAAGGTTGGCCGGCGGCTCTTCAAGCATCACCTTTCGGACATCGGCAGGGTCGACCGGCACCCAACCGAATTCGCTGAGATAGACCTCGGCGCGGCAGTGTTGTGCCTTTGTGATCGTCGCCGATCCCGTGCCGAGACTTTTGTATCCAAGTTTCGACGGCGCGACCCGGATGCCATAGACATCGCGGGCCGGGAGGCCCGCCGCGCGCGCCAGGCCAACATAGAGCGCGTTGAACAAAGCCTGCATTGTATTTTGAATCGCGCTTGAGAGACGCATTGCCGTTTGTAGTCCAGGTGCTTGCGGCCGATCTGAATCAGTCCGCCTCGTTCACGGAGGGAACAGGTATCCACGCCTGCACCTTACCTTCCGGCCATGCGATCTCAAGACGAGTTACGATTTCGAACTGCCGCCATGAGCCAGGTTGGGGCGCAAAATGCTGCGACTGAGCCGAACGAGGAAAGGTGGCCAATGCTACAATAGAAGCGCATTCCTTGAGGATGTCGCGGCGATGAAAGGTCATGGTGTTTTCCCCGTCGTGGTGATTGCTGTGTTGTTGTCGAAGGGCGGGTCGCCGGTTTGCTCAGCGGCGTACCATTTCAGAAAAGCCGAAACGCCGGATTGATCCCAGTCGTAGTCGCGCTCGACGAACAGGCGAGGGCGCAAATCGCGATCGAGAACGAAGGTTGTCGGCAGGGCTAAGGCACCCCAAGAGCGTGCGACGCCGCGATCGCGGTCGAGCAGGATCGGAAAATTGACCGGTAATTTTTCGACGAAGTTGCGGACCCGCACATCGACCTCGCCCGCCGAGATGGTGATAAGCCGCAAGCGCTTGGGATCGGTGCGTTCGACCAAACGACGCAGCGCCGGAAGCTCTTCGCGACATGGTTCGCACCATGTCGCGAAGAAGTGAACGATCACGACCTCATGGTGTGGCTGAGGAGAAGGGGGAAGATTGAGTGAGACTTTCGTCTTATGGAGATCGTCCAGCACGAAGGCAGGTTTGGAGCCACCCGTCCATGCCGTCAGCTTTGCAGGCTCAAGCGATTCGGCTTTGGTGGCAAAACAAAACGAAGCCAACCCCGCGGATAACGCGAGGCTGAAGCTGAAAATCGTCGATGTAATGGACGAGTAATGTGAGCCCCGCCCCGCGGGAGCGTTAGCTTGCGCCACAGCGACGATTTGTAGCTACTGGAGCTTTGGCGTCAATGCGTGCTTTTGGCGCCCCCACGGGCACCCGAAAACCCCTGAGAAATGCGGAACAGGCGATTGCGAGATAGGGCAACGCTATTGCAGCATCGGGGCACGTGTCCGGGGAGAAACGGAAAATGAATATGGAGCTCTCGCGGCGCCACTTCTTGAAGGGCGCAGGCGCGGGTCTTGCTGGAACAACTGTCGGTGCTTTTGGATTCGTCCATTCAAACTCGCCAGCCTGACCGAGACCAGAAATACATGCCCTTACTGCTCCGTCGCCTGTGGCGTTGTGATGTAATTCAAGGGCGATCTGAAGAAGGGCGAGAAAGCTGAACTGATCCACATCGAGGGCGATGCTGATCATCCGACCAACCGCGGCACGTTGTGCCCGAAGGGTTCGGCGCTGCTCGACTTCGTCAAGGCCGAGGCGCGCCTCAAGTTTCCGATGATCCGCAAACCGGGCTCGAACAAGTTCGAGCGCGTCAGCTGGGACATCGCACTTGATCGCATCGCTCGCCTGATGAAGGACGAACGGGACGCCAACCTCGTTGAGAAAAACAACGACGGCACAACGGTGAACCGTTGGACCTCAACCGGTTTCCTCGCGGCATCTGCGACCACCAATGAAACGGCGTGGGTGACAAGAACGCGGGCCTCTACGATCCTCCGGGTGTCGGCGGAACCCATGTGATGTACGTTCGGCATCACGCGGACAAGCCGCAGGTCTATGCTGGTCTTCCGAATAACCCCACCATCAGCCCCCTCGTCGAGGTCTGGAAAGGTGCGGTTAAGTACGCTGGCCTTGCGGCGATCGGTGCTTTCGCGGCGCTCGGCTTCCTTCATCACGTCGTCTCCGGACCCAACAAGGTCTCGCGCGAAGATGAAGAGGCTGCGAAGCGGCTAGCAGAAGGGCAGAAGTAATGAGCGACGCGAACATTGCCCCTGGTGACGGCGTTCATCCCGGTGATCCCGTCAAGGTCGATCGGTACACCAAGGGTGCACGCCTCAACCACTGGATTACGGCAGAAGCGCATCCCTGTGCTGGTTCATGGTTTGCCGCCGTATCGGCGATTTGCGTCTGGATCGTTCATGTCTATGCTGCGATCTGGGTGCGAGGCACCATCAGTGCCATGACCAGGGGCCAGGTAACTGGCGGTTGGGCGTGGCGCCACCATCGCAAGTGGCTGCGTGACCTTGTAACGCGGCACTGACATCATCTATACCGCGCCGGTCTTCCGGCAGGTGCGGTATCTCCACGTGGCCCGGAGGGTTCGTGAGGTTTGAGAATGAGTGAGACTAAAACACCGCTGAATATTCCTGTTCCGATCGGGGACGTTTCCAAGCCTCCATTTGCCGTTCTTCCCGATCCCGTCGTCCTCTTTGAAAATCGGGCATCTCTGGAGCCTATTGCAGACGATGTTGCGACGCTTGGGCTGGACATGCTGGTCAGGGAAGCGGGTTATCGGCGTGGCGCCTTCAATCCCTATCTGCTTGGCTATTAGGGTCGGCCATGTCGCAGATCGAAGAGAGAAATCCCCGGCGATTTCCGTCGGTTGACGAAATTTTGAAAACCGTTCCTGCGCTGGCTGCGGTCGATCGCTTTGGTCACCAGGCAGTTGTGGGTGCCGTTCGCGCCACATTGGCCGAGGCGCGTGCGGAAAAGCTGGTGTTGTCCGACTCCAGCCGTATTGCGTCCGCCGCGTTCGGGCGTCTGGAGATTGAGGATCGCTCCAGCCTTCGCCCGGTGTTTAACCTTACAGGTACCGTACTTCACACCAATTTGGGACGCGCGCTGATAGCCGATGTGGCTGTCGATGCGGCCGTGCAGGCGATGCGCCATGCCGTGACGCTTGAATTCGATGTCAACGGCGGCAAGCGAGGCGAACGCGACGATCACATGCGCGATCTGCTGTGCGAGCTGACTGGCGCGGAGGACGCCACGGTTGTCAACAATAACGCGGCGGCAGTGCTTCTCGTACTCAATACTTTTGCTAAAGGTCGCGACGCCATCGTCTCGCGCGGTGAACTGATTGAAATCGGCGGCGCGTTCCGGATGCCGGAGATCATGTCACGAGCCGGTGCAAAGCTCGTCGAAGTGGGCACCACGAACCGTACGCACAAGAAGGACTTTGCAGCCGCGATCGGACCAAAGACCGGTCTGGTTCTCAAGGTTCATACCTCGAACTATCGCGTCGAAGGATTTACGGCGGCGGTTGAGCCGAGTGCTCTTGTTGCATTGACGCGCAAGCATCAGGTTCCGGTCGTCAACGACCTCGGCTCCGGTACGTTGATCGACTTGAAACGCTTCGGACTGAAACACGAGCCCACCGTTGCCGAGGCTGTCGCTGAAGGCGCCGATCTCGTCACGTTCTCTGGCGACAAGTTGCTTGGCGGTCCGCAAGCGGGTTTTATCGTCGGCCGCAAAGATCTGATTGCGCGGCTTAACGCCAATCCCATGAAACGCGCGCTGCGCGTCGACAAAATCAGGTTGTCCGCACTTGAGGCGACGCTGAAGCTTTACCGCGATCCGGATCGGCTCGCGCAACGTGTGCCAACGTTGCGTTTCCTTGCGCGGAAGGCTGTTGATATTCGAGCGCAAGCTGAACGGATTGCGCCGGCTCTGGCGGCGTGGCTCGGCGATCGTTTTGTAGTCAAGGTGATCGATTGCTCCAGTCAGATCGGGTCGGGTGCATTGCCGCTTGAAGGGATGGCTAGCGCTGGTCTGGCTTGCGGCGCGCGAGGTTCATCCGGATCAGGCCGCGCGCTCAGCGATCTTTCCGCAGCACTTCGACGATTGCCGGTGCCTGTGATTGGCCATGTCGCAGATAAGCGTCTGGTGCTTGATATGCGTTGCCTTGAGGATGAGGCCGGTTTCCTGAGCAACCTGAAAAAGCTTGATGTGCGGAGCGGTACCGATGCAGTGGCTTAAGCGTCTGGTCCCAAAACAGAGCGAGCCTCCGCTCGATCACGCGGAAATTCTGGCGCTTGCCGATGAGGCGTTCCGGCATGGCGATCATGCAACCGCACTCGAATTATGGGAACCGCTTGCGCATGCCGGCGTGGCGCAAGCCCAGAGCGGCATCGGAGCCTGTTTTTCCGATGGCATCGGTGTTCCTCGTGACGATGGGCTCGCAGTCAAATGGCTGACGCTCGCGGCCGATGCCGGCGACGCGGCCGGGCGGCGGAATCTGGCAGCGCTTTATTTCAAGGGGCAAGGCGTTCCGACCGATTTCGACCATGCAGCCGAACTCTACCGCTTGTCGGCGGAGGCTGGCGACGCTGCGGCGCAAGACATGCTGAGCTGGATGCTGCTCGAGGGCGAAGTGATGCCTTTCAATAGTTCGGAGTCGCAGCGCTGGGCCATTGCTGCGGCCGAGCAAGGCATCGCGTCGTCGATGACGCGACTTGGGATGATTTATCACAACGCTATCGATGTCGAGCGCGATCCGTCCCGCGCAGCGGAATGGTGGACAAAAGCCGCGTCAGCCGGCGATGCCGACGGACAGGCTATGCTCGGAGCCGCGTACCATCTGGGTGCAGGTGTTGTGCGCGATCCTGTTCGCGGTCTGGCGTTGCTGGTCCGGGCACGGAATAACGGCAGTTCCCTTGCAGACCCGGTCATTCCGTCCGCGCGCCGCAGTTTGACTGCTGAGCAAATCGCCGATGCTGAACAATTGGCTGAGCGTCCCGAAATGGAAGCGGCCATATGATCGTCGGAACCGCGGGACATATCGATCACGGCAAGACCTCGCTGGTGCAGGCACTTACTGGCGTTGATACTGATCGTCTCAAGGAAGAAAAAGCGCGCGGCATTTCGATCGATCTCGGCTTCGCCTATGTGTCCGCGCCGGATGGATCGGTTTTGGGCTTTATCGACGTGCCCGGTCACGAAGGTTTCGTGCACAATATGCTGGCTGGCGTGGCCGGGATCGATCTTGCTTTGCTCGTCATCGCCGCCAACGACGGCGTGATGCCTCAAACCAGGGAACATTTGGCGATCGTCGATTTGCTCCAGATCAAAAGTGGTATCGTTGCGTTGACGAAGATCGATGTGGTGCCTCCCGACGAGCGCTACGGCATTATCGCCAGTATCCGGCAGGCGCTGACCGGCACCGTGCTGGCTGATGCTGAGATCGTTCCGGTTTCATCCGTGACAGGCGAGGGTATCGCCGATCTGCGCAGCCGGTTGTTCGAGCTGTCGAGCGTCTTGAAGCGAGATTCGGAGCGGGGACGTTTTCGCCTTTCGGTCGATCGTTCGTTTGTGCTGCAGGGTGCTGGCACTGTAATTACTGGCACCGTGCTGTCAGGCGCGGTTTCAGTGGGCGACCGTTTGACTATCAGTCCTTCGGGACTAACCGCGCGGGTCCGTTCGATCCATGCGCAGAATCAGTCGAGCGAAAGTGGTCATGCCGGCCAACGCTGTGCGCTGAATCTAGCTGGTGATGGGATCACCAAGGATGCCATCAACCGTGGCGATGTCATTCTCGACTCCAGTGTTCATGCGCCGGCCGATCGTATTGATGCCACGCTGCGTTTGCTGAGCGCTGAGGTGAAGCCGGTCGGCCAGTGGATGCCGGTGCAACTCTATCATGGCGCGGCTCATGTCGCCGCGCGGATTGTGTTGCTTGACGATGGTCCAGTTAAGCCCGGCGATACTGCGTTTGTTCAGTTGGTGCTGGAGAAGCCGATCGCGGCTTTAGCCGGAGACCGGTATGTGGTGAGAGATACCACGGATCAACGCACCATTGGCGGCGGATCCTTTCTCGATTTGCGTGCGCCCGCACGCAAGCGCAGGACGCCGGAGCGTGTGGCGCAGCTCCAGGCGCTTGTGCTGCAAGACCCTGCGCAAACGCTCAAAGCGTTGCTCGATGCGCCGCCGTGGTTTGTCGATCTGTCGTCGTTTATTCGCGATCGCGCGCTTAGCGAAACGCAGACGGCGGATCTGATCGAGAAAACGTCGGTGCTGCGTATTGCCTCGGCTGTTGGCGAGCTCGGTTTGGCCCCATCGACACGGCTCCGTTTGAAGACCGATCTGCTTGCTTTGCTTAAAGCCTTTCATGCCAATAGTCCTGACCAGCCCGGTATCGGTCTTGAGAAACTTCGTCTGCAACTAACGCCACGGTTGCCCGCGCCGGCATTCTCTGGATTTCTTCAGAGCCTCGCCAAGAAAGGCGAGGTGGGGCTTGACGGCGCCTGGGTGCGGCTGGCCGGCCATGAAGTGCGGCTAACCCCGCCTGACGAAAAACTCTGGGTGAGAATCCAGCCGCTGATTTCGGACGCGGAGCGTTTCCGGCCGCCACGAGTAAGGGACATTGCCGGCATACTTGTCGTCGCGGAAAGCGAAGTCCGCCGTCTGTTCAAACTGCTCGGTCGGATGGGCAAGGTCGATGAGGTCGCGCAGGATCACTTCTTTCTGCGCAGCACGGTCAGCGAAATGGTTGCGATTGCACTCGACATCGCAAGCGTCGTACCCAAGGGTGAATTCAGCGCTGCGCAGCTCCGTGACCGTCTGGACAACGGGCGCAAGGTTGCGATCCAGATACTCGATTTCTTCGATCGTCATGGAGTGACGATCAGGCGCGGTGATCTGAGACGTATGAACAAGCATCGGCTGGATCTGTTTCGTTCCATATCGGGCGAGCAGATATCAAGCCAATCTGGAAGAGACACGTTCCTGGTGGGGCGTCCGGACTTCAAATCCGGGAAGGGCCGCGAGACGGTTCTTGGTGGGTTCGACTCCCTCTCTCTTCCGCCATCTTCGAGGAGCGTAGTGTGATCGCAGTGAATCCTTCTTTCTCTATGCACGCTTCAATCGGCGACGCGGCATGCCGATGCTGCCGAAGCTGAATTGCAAAGGGAAATCGTCGAGCGGCGGAAACTGATCGAGCAGGAACGTAAATTCGCCTATCGGCGCTTTAATTTCATGCGCGCCGTATCTGACGGCGTTGGGTCTGCACAAAGCGAGGAAATTGCGGTCGCCAATGCATTGACCGTGATGCGCAACGCACTGAACTGGTCAAGTGACAGCGCGGCGCTGCAGGCAACGCTGTCCGACTTCGCTCCAGTCGCCGTTGCGATTTTCGTAAACCAGGCTCCCAAAGAATCAGAGCCGCCCGAAGTTGACGTCCTTGCTGCGTTGGCAAAGTTCGAGGCTGGGTATATCGAACGGCTCGGCTCGTCATTCTGGGTTCTGTTCGAAAATCATATGCCGGAGACTCCCGTTGTCGATTTCTGACGATCAAACCGATTCGACCGACTTTTCCGACGGGATCGTGAAAGAGTTTGCTGCCAGCGGCGACTTCACCGCAATGGTTAACCACGAGCGATCAGTTTAAGTGCATCCGACGCTCGGTGGGTGGGGAATAATCTACGCCCGGCGCGATCGGATGTAGCAAATCTACCCCCCTGCTGATCGCGCCATGGAACGTCTTACTTAGTTTGCCGGTAATATAGACCGCTCTCTGGCTACGCTCTAGATATGTACCGATATCAAAGACTTGCAGTCGTTGCTGAGGACGGTTCGTGATGCCTGATTTTTCAGTTCTTGCTGGGTTTGCCATCGGAATGGCGTTCGGTGTTGTCGGACTGCTGAGTGGCTTTTGCCTCTTGAGCAGCTTGCGCGACTGGTGGACTGCTGACGATAGCCGCAAGATCCGCAGCTATGCGATCGCGCTCGCGGTCGCCATTCTTGGAACGCAGTTTATCGCAGGTGCCGGGATCGTTGATATCGGCAAGTCGATTTACCTTCAGCCATCGTTTTCAGCGCCGCTTCTGTTCGCCGGCGGCTTGCTGTTCGGATTGGGTATGGTGCTTTCCAACGGCTGTGCGTCGCGCGCGCTTGTCCTGCTGGGCAAGGGCAACGTGCGGTCGCTGGTCGTTCTGGTTATCATCGGCGTTACCGCGCAGATGACGTTGAAGGGATTGTTGGCGCCAGCGCGCCTTGCTTTCCTGCAGTGGACACAGATCACCCCGAATGCTGTTTCGGCACCGGCATTGCTGTCGACGCTCGGCGTTAGCGAAAGCGCCGCCCGCATCGCCATTGCGTTGATCGCGAGTGGCGCACTCCTGATTTTTGCCTTCTCCAGTCAGCAGTTTCGCCGCGCATACGGACAGATCGCGGCGGGCGTTGCCGTGGGTCTTCTGGTGACGGCGGGATGGCTAACGACGGGCTGGCTTGGCGCCGACGATTTCAATCCGATTCCTGTTACGTCGCTGACGTTCATTGCTCCGATCGCGGACACCTTGCAATACACCATGCTGTCCACCGCATTGTCGGTGAATTTTGGAATCGCGATTGTATCCGGTGTGCTGGTCGGCAGCCTGCTGACGTCATTGTTGACCGGCCGTTTCCAACTCGAAGGCTACACGTCAGCCAACCACATGGTGCGCTCGATTTCGGGTGCCGCTCTGATGGGAAGCGGCGGTGCAATGGCGTATGGCTGTTCGATCGGGCAGGGATTGACCGGGCTTTCGACGCTGGCCCTGCCTTCGCTGATCGCGGTCGCCGGGATCGTGACTGGAGCGGCGCTCGGCGTCCGGCGGATTGTGGCCTTGCCGGCAATGGCGACCCGTTAATCGCTCTGCTTTCAGACAATGGTTCGAAGCGGCGGATATCATCCCGCTGTTATTATGTGTACTATGCCGTCATAGCCCGGCTGCTTCCGCGCGGGATGCCGTACACAATTGCCGGATCGTTCTGAAAGCGGCTAGATAAGAATTCAAGAACAGGCTGGAGAACGACATGCGGTATCTCGGTTTTGCGATGGCGGCTGTGCTGATGGTGGCTAGTCTGGCGGCCCCGGCTTCCGGCGCGGACACCAAATCGCATCGCGTATCGATTCAAGTCGATCAGAACGATCCTGCAGTGATGAATCTGGCACTCAACAACGTCACGAACATCATGGAGCAATACAAATCCAAAGGCGAAACGGTTGAAGTCGAAGTTGTCACCTATGGCCCTGGTTTGCATATGCTGCGCGCTGACACTTCTCCGGTACAGGACAGGATCAAGCAGATCGTGGACGGCAGCTTTCCGTCGAGCGTGATTTTTTCCGCTTGCGGCAACACCAAGGACGGCATGGAAAAGCGCGAAGGCAAGGCCATCAGCATCATATCGCAGGCGTCCATCGTGCCATCCGGTGCGGTTCGCCTGATCGAGTTGCAGGAAAAGGGCTGGACCTACTTGAGGCCGTAAGACGCTCTACTGCTGCGAACGAGCGTTACCAGTCAGATTGGCCCAGAAGCGCTGGACGAGATCGCGCGGCGATCCATCGACCAAAACCGCGATCCCGATCCGTGCGCCCAGAATCATTCCGCCGACCGCAAGCGGCCACGACAGTGCGAGCATCGATCCGGCGGTGATGCCCTGACCGATCGTGCATCCTCCGGCAAGGATGCCGCCAACGCCCATCAGCGCAGCCCCCATCAAATGCCGCCGCATCTCGTGGTCGTCGTCGAATGCTTCCCAGCGCAATTCAGTGGCGTGCCACGCAGCCAGCCACGAACCCGCGACAACGCCAAACACACTGCCAACTCCGAAATCGGCGAGGCCATTGACGTTGAGCAGTCCCGCGTAAAGCGCTTTTCCGATCGTGGAGACGAATGTGAGACTTTGCGGACGGACCGGTCCGCTGAAGTCGTCGCCGAGCCATGTTGTGGCGATCCAGCCTGCGACAGTGGCAAGGCCGAGCACTACTCCCGCTAACAGCAATCGCGGCGAGCGCCGAAGGCGGGGATCGCGCAGCGCCAGCCAGCACAGACCGAGGCCTGCAATCAGCGCGATCGCGATACGCGCATCAACACCCAACGCGCGCGATGCCAGCATCGCGATATCGGACCGAACGCCTTCGGGCATTGCGATTGCCATGCTTTCGAGCACGCCAATCCGAAAGCTGGCAAGCACGCCACGCAGCGTTGCGTAGGCTGCCGCGCCTAATACGAGAATGACGACCAGTCCGCGTAAATCGCCGGCACCGAGCCGCACCAGCGAACCGAATCCGCAGGTCCCGACCATGGCCATGCCCATGCCAAACAGAATGCTGCCCATCAGAATCGCGGCCACCGGAATTGCCGCGGGCACATAGGTCGTGAGTTCCGGAGTGAGGAGGCCCGTCACGATCAGTGTCTGCGTACCGAGAATGGCGATGCCAAGAGCGAGCCCGAAGATCCGCAGCCTGCGGCTGTCTGCGCCCATCAGCGCATCTTCGATCGCGCCGAACGAACACAGCTTGGCGCGGCGCACGGCAAAGCCGGTGACGCCGCCGAGGACAAGGCCGCAGATCGCAGGCATCCATGCAGACATATTCTGCAAGGTCTCTCTCCCGGTTGTCGCGGAGACTATCCGGCAAATGCCGGCTCCCCGTCATTCCCGCTCTTCGGCGGGCTATTTTTTGTCGGCGAGTTCAGTTGGTGCGCAGAAGATATCGTAAACGACAGAAATAACGCGGCGAACGTCGTCGTTTGCGAGGCTGTAGTAGATCGTCTTGCCGTCGCGGCGCGTATCGACCATGCCGTCATAGCGCAGCCGCGCCAGCTGCTGTGACACCGCCGACTGCCGTAACGACAGGATATTTTCCAGCTCGGTGACCGAGCGTTCGCGTTCGGCCAGCAGACAAAGCAGAAGCAGGCGGTTTTCGTGCGACAGGGCCTTCAGGAAATTGCTGGCCTTGCGCGCCTTGCGCATCAGCTGATCGAGCTCGGGCGAATACTCCGCGCCATCGCGCAGTTCGGTTTCGATATCGGACGACAGGATCGAGGTCATGGCTATCGCTGCTTCGTTCAAATCGGTTGGTGATGCCACGATCAAATGCGATCGGGTTCGGGCCGGGGTTCGACTTTTGCTGCCAGTGTCCCCAGCAGCCCCCAGAATGAGTCGTCGTTGATGTATCCGGTGATGCGGCCGACCTCGCGTCCGTTATCGATCACCACAAACGTCGGCGTGTAGCGGATCGGCTGGGAGAGCTTGAGGCCGTCCGGCCGTTGGCGATCGAGATCGATCCTGCGCAGCGGCAGCATTTTTGCCTCGGCACTCTTGTCGTAAACCGGCCCGACATCGTGGTTCCAGCGCTGGCACCAGACGCAGCCGCCGCGCTCGAACATCAGCAGTTCCGCCGATTGGGACACGGAAGGCAGCAGGCTGGCGGCAACCGCCAAGGCGGTGCCGAGCGATAATTTTACGAGCATTCGGGCTGACATATGATACATATAAACGAATTCGCATATATCTGCCAGACCTGACAATCTCAGAATTCGACGGGAGTATCGGCCTTGCGCGCTCCAGAAAGCCATTTCACCCGGAGGCAGGCGTTGGCCCTGACCGGTTTCGGTCTGCTCGGGCTTCACGCCGGCCCCGCAGCGGCGAAGGCCAAGCTCGGCGATGACGGCCTCTACCAGATGGACTGGTATCTCGAGAGCTTCCTCGATCTGGCTGAGGATTTGACCGGGGCGAACGCGAAGGGCAAGCGCTTCGCGATCATGTGGGGCCTGAAGGGATGTCCGTCGTGCAAGCGCATGCACGAGGTCCACATGATGGACCCGAAGATCGAATCCTACATTCGCGATAATTTCGAGATTCTTCATCTCAACATTCTCGGCGCGCGCAGCGTGACCGATTTTGGCGGCGCTTCGCTCGCCGAAAAACCGCTGAGCGCGGCTTACGACGTACGCGGCACGCCCACGATCCAGTTTTTTCCGGAGAAGGCCGATGGCCTTGCGAAGTTGACCGGGCAGGCGAGGGAGGTCGCGCGTATGCCGGGCCTGCCGGAGCCCACGGAATTTCTCGCGATGTTCCGTTATGTCCGCGAGAAGGGTTACGAGTCCGCGCCGTTCGCCGACTGGCTCCGCAAGCAGGCCTGACTTTTTCTTCTTGTGGCATGCTTCGCCTCTTCCCGCTTCGATTTTCAAACAGCTCCTTTTCTCGTCATTGCCGGGCTTGATTCTTCTTTTTGTCATTCCGGTGCGCGAGCGTTCTCCGCGCAGCCCCACGTATACTCGGCTGCGTGCGAGCGAGCCCGGAATCCAAGCATCCACGATCTCTGAGTTTCTGGTGAGATGGATTCCGGGTCTGCCCTTCGGGCATCCCGGAATGACAAAGGAAAAGACATGCCTCATCACCCCTGTTGTTTGCGGCGCTGCGCGCTTGGCGCTTGCGCCATTCGCGCAAAAGAAAAACCCGCGCCATGGTCCACACGTGCAACATCGCCCCTGTTGTTTGAGGCGCGGGGGCGCCGTCGTCTCTATTCAAGTCCTCCA
>JAKFUP010000022.1 GCA_021732625.1 Hyphomicrobiales bacterium | reverse complement strand
GCCAGAGGCGCGGGTGAGGGGCATTTTCTGAACTAAGCCCCTCACCCCGACCCTCTCCCCGTAAGAACAGGGAGAGGGAGAACAGCGTCTCAAATTATAAGAGTTTGGAGTCTGTGAATGATTGAAATGCCGCCGCTGCAATTTGCGCAGGTCAACGGAATCCGGATGGGGTTCTACGATGCAGGACCGAAAGACGATCCGATTCCGATGGTGCTGTGTCACGGGTGGCCGGAGATCGCATTTTCCTGGCGGCATCAGCTCAAGGCGCTGAGCGCGGCCGGCATTCGTGTGATCGCACCGGATCAGCGCGGCTATGGCGCGACCGACTGCCCGGAAACAGTCGAGGACTACGATATCGAGCATCTCACCGGCGACCTGATCGGCCTGCTCGATCATCTCAAGATCGACAAGGCGATCTTCGTCGGCCACGACTGGGGCGGGTTCATCGTCTGGCAGATGCCGCTGCGCCACCCGGCGCGCGTCGCCGGCGTGGTCGGCGTCAACACTCCGCATACGCCGCGCACTGAAAGCGATCCGATCGAGCTTTTGCGCAAGAAGTACGGCGATCATCTCTACATCTCGCAGTTTCAGGACCGCAGCGGCAAGGCCGACAAGATTTTCGACAGCCGCGTCGCCGAAACCTTCGACTTCATGATGCGGCGGCCGATGCCGATGAAGGCGTCTGCGGAGACAGCAGATGGTCCGCCGGCGGCTGGTCTCGGCGCATCGCCCAAGCTCAACATGGCATTTCCGCAATTGGTCGCGGGTTATGACGCCAAACTCGATCCGCGCGAGAAAATCCTGTCGGACGACGAAATGAATGTGTTCGTCGAGAGCTTCCGCAAGAGCGGCTTCACCGGCGGCATCAACTGGTATCGTAACATGACGCGAAACTGGGAGCGCTCCGGTCACATCGATCATACTGTGCGGGTGCCCTCGCTGATGATCATGGCCGAGAACGATGCGGTGCTGCCGCCGTCATCGGCGAACGGAATGGAAAACATCATCCCGGATCTCGAAAAGCACCTTGTTCGCGACAGCGGTCACTGGACGCAGCAAGAAAAGCCCGAAGAGGTCAGCGGCAAACTGATCGAATGGCGCCGCCGCCGATTTGGTTGAGTGCGGCTGGCTGAACGGTTCGGTCATTGCGGTGCCGGAAGAATAAACGCTTTGACGGCGGCAAGTCCGCGCGGAACAATGCTTCGGAAATCCGGGTCAACCGGAAGCGTGTGTTGGGCATGTCTTAAGCGTTTCTGAGGCGTGTCTTAGGCGTGTCTTGGGTGTGTCTTGGGGAGGCATCATGAATCGTCCGTGGCTTGCGAGCTATCCGTCCGGCGTACCGGCCACTGTCGACACCGGCGGTTATGAATCGCTGATCTCGATTTTCGAGGACAGCTTCTCGAAATTTCGCGACCGCGATGCCAATGCCTGCATGGGCAAGCGGCAGACCTATGGCGATATCGATCGGCGCTCGCGGGCGCTGGCGGCCTGGCTGCAAGGCCGCGGCCTCAAGCGCGGCGATCGCGTCGCGATCATGATGCCGAATGTCCTGCAATATCCGGTCGCGGTGGCAGCCGTGCTGCGGGGCGGGTTCATCGCGGTCAACGTCAATCCCCTTTATACGCCGCGTGAGCTTGAGCATCAGCTCAAGGACTCCGGCGCCAAGGCGATCATCATTCTGGAGAACTTCGCCAATACGCTGGAAGAGGTCATCGAGCAGACCGACATCGAGCATGTGGTGATCGCGAAGGTCGGCGATCTGCTCGGTCTCGCCAAGGGCACCATCGTCAACTACGTCGTCAAAAAATCGCTGCCGCGCTATTCGCTGCCGGGCGCTGTGCGTTTCAAGGTCGCCCTGTGGGAAGGCAAGAAGCTGAATTTTGCCAAGCCGGAGATCAAGAAGGACGATATCGCGGTGCTGCAATACACCGGCGGCACCACCGGCCTTTCAAAAGGCGCGACGCTCACGCACGGCGCAATTCTCTCGGCGGTGATTGCGTCCGATGCGTGGCTGCAGCCGGCGATGAAGCGCAAGAAAGTCACCGGGCAGATGACGTTCGTCTGCGCGCTGCCGCTCTATCATGTGTTCGCGTTCATCTCTTGCGCGTTGCTGGCGATGCGTGTCGGCGGGCTCAATATCCTGATTCCGAATCCGCGCGATCTGAACGGCCTGGTCAAGGAGCTGTCGAAGTTCCGCATTCACATTTTCCCCGCGGTCAACACGCTGTTCAATGGGCTGACGCATAACAAGAGCTTCGCCAAACTCGACTTCTCTCAGCTTGTCGTCTGCAATGGCGGCGGCACGGCGGTGCAGGAGGCGGTCGCCAAAAAATGGCTGGCGATTACCGGATGCCCCATCGTCGAAGGTTACGGTCTCTCCGAGACTTGCTCGGGCGTCACCTGCAATCCGACCGACTCCGATACCTTCACGGGCACGATCGGTCTGCCGCTGCCGGGCGTCGATATCCGGATTCTCGATGACGATGGCAAGGACGTTCCCATCGGCGAGGCGGGGGAAATCGCCATTCGCGGTCCGATGGTGATGCGCGGTTACTGGCAACGCGACGATGAGACCGCCAACGTGATGACGGCTGACGGCTACTTCAAATCGGGCGACGTCGGCATCATGGATCAGCGAGGGTTCACCAAGATCGTCGATCGCAAGAAGGATATGATTCTCGTCTCCGGCTTCAACGTCTATCCCAATGAGGTCGAGTCCGTGGTTGCCGCGCATGACGGCGTGCTGGAATGCGCCGTCATTGGTGTACCGGATGCCAAGTCGGGCGAAGCCGTGATGCTGTTCGTGGTGCCGAGAGACGGAAGTGTGCGCACTCCGGACATCATGAGTTTCTGCAAAGGCCAACTGGCGGGCTACAAGGTGCCGCGCAGCATCGAACTGCGCGATGCCCTGCCCAAGACCAATGTCGGCAAGATTTTACGGCGGCAGTTGCGGGACGAAGTGATGCAGGCGAAATCGCAATAGCAAGATCGCAAAAGGATGACGCGGCGAAGGTAAACATGGCGCTGGCGGGAAAAATCCGGCAGATAGCCTGAAAGATACAACTTTGAACGAACCGGGCCTGAGGGCAGGATCAAAACAATGACAGATACGATTTCGCTGAAGCAGCTCCCGCAACCCGCGACCAAACCGGTCGTCGGCAACATACTGTCATTGGATTCAAGCGCGCCGGTGCAGCATCTCACGCGGATGGTGGACGAGCTTGGTCCGATCTTCTGGCTCGACATGATGGGCGCGCCGCTGGTCATCGTGTCAGGGTTCGAACTGGTTGATGAGCTTTGCGACGAGAAGCGTTTCGACAAGGCGGTGCGCGGTGCGCTGCGCCGGGTTCGTGCGGTGGGCGGCGATGGCCTGTTTACGGCGGACACGAAAGAGCCGAACTGGAGCAAGGCGCATAACATCCTGTTGCAGCCGTTCGGCGGCCGGGCGATGCAGTCGTATCACCCGAACATGGTGGACATTGCCGAGCAGCTCGTCAGCAAGTGGAGCCGGCTCAATGCCGACGACGAAATCGATGTCGTCCACGACATGACGGCCCTGACGCTCGACACCATCGGGCTTTGCGGTTTCGATTATCGTTTCAACTCATTCTATCGCCGCGACTATCATCCGTTCGTCGAGTCGCTGGTTCGCTCGCTCGAAACCATCATGATGACGCGCGGGCTGCCGCTCGAAAATCTCTGGATGGGCAAACGTCGCGCGACCATGGGCGAGGACGTCGCCTTCATGAACAAGATGGTCGACGAGATCATCGTCGAGCGGCGCAAGGCCGGTGAGGCCGCCGAAGGCAAGAAGGACATGCTCAACGCGATGTTGAGCGGCGTCGACAAGGCCACCGGCGAGCAACTCGACGACATCAACATCCGTTACCAGATCAACACCTTCCTGATCGCCGGTCACGAGACCACCAGCGGCCTGTTGTCCTGCGCGATCTACGCCATGCTGAAGCACCCCGAAGTGTTGAAGAAGGCGTATGAGGAAGTCGATCGTGTGCTGGGCGCCAATGTCGATGCCAAGCCGACCTATCAGCAGGTCACGCAGCTCAATTACATTACCAAGATTCTCAAAGAGACGTTGCGGATGTGGCCGCCGGCGCCGGCCTACGGCATTTCGCCGATCAAGGACGAGGTGATCGGCGGCAAGTATGCGCTGAAGAAAGGTACGTTCATCACGATCCTGGTGATGGCGCTTCACCGCGACAAGTCGGTGTGGGGTCCGAACCCGGATGTGTTCAATCCGGAGAATTTCAGCCGCGAAGCCGAAACCAAGCGCCCGCACAATGCGTGGAAACCGTTCGGCAACGGCCAGCGTGCCTGCATCGGCCGCGGATTCGCGATGCATGAAGCAGCGCTGGCGCTCGGCATGATCCTGCAGCGCTTCAAGCTGATCGATCACGAGCGCTATCAGATGCATCTGAAAGAGACGCTGACGATCAAGCCGGACGGCTTCAAGATCAAGGTGCGTCCGCGCACCGACCGCGACCGTACCATCGTTCCGGGTCAGGCGGTTGCCGCTTCGACCGCCGCCGCCGGGACGCCCGCCGTGTCGCGTGCCCGCGCCGGCCACAACACGCCGCTGCTGGTGCTCTACGGATCGAATCTCGGCACGGCCGAGGAGCTTGCAACGCGCGTGGCGGATTTGGCCGAGATCAACGGCTTCGCAACCAAGCTCGCGCCGCTCGACGAATATGCCGGTCACCTGCCGACCGACGGCGGCGTCATGATCTTCTGCGCGTCTTATAACGGCGCAGCACCCGACAACGCGACGCAGTTCGTCAACTGGATCAGCGGCGACTTGCCGAAGGATTCGCTGGCGAATGTGAAGTACGCAGTGTTCGGCTGCGGCAACAGTGACTGGAACGCGACGTATCAGTCGATCCCGCGCATGCTCGACGAGAAGCTCGCGTCTCATGGTGCGACGAAAGTATTCGAGCGCGGCGAGGGCGATGCCCGCGACGATCTCGAAAGCCAGTTCGACAAATGGTTCGCCAAGGCTGGCCCTATTGCGGTCAAGGAATTCGGCATCTCCGGGGATTTCTCCCGCAGCGCCGACGACGAGCCGCTCTATCGCGTCGAGCCGGTCGCGCCGACCGTGACCGTATCGATGGCCGCGCTCGGTGGCGCGGTGCCAATGAAGGTAACGGTCAACGAGGAATTGCAGAACCACAACGGCGCCAATGCGTCGGATCGCTCGACGCGGCATATCGAGGTGCAACTGCCCGACAATCTGACCTATCGTGTCGGCGATCACCTGAGCGTCACGCCGCGCAACGATCCGGGTCTGGTCGATCGGGTCGCGCGGCGTTTCGGTTTTCTGCCGGCGGATCAGGTCAAGCTGGAGGTGCCCGAGGGCCGCCGCGCGCAATTGCCGGTCGGCAATGCGGTCTCGGTTGGACGTCTGTTGACCGAGTTCGTGGAATTGCAGCAGGTCGCCACCCGCAAGCAGATCCAGATCATGTCGGAGCACACGCGCTGCCCGATGACCAAGCCGAAGCTGCTGGCCTATGTCGGCGATGACGGTGAATCGTCGGAGCGCTATCGTGCCGACATTCTTGGCAAGCGCAAATCGGTCTTTAATCTATTGGAAGAGTTTCCGGCCTGCGAACTGCCGTTCCATTCCTATCTGGAAATGCTGTCGCTGCTGTCGCCGCGTTACTATTCGATCTCGTCGTCGCCGTCGTCTCTCGGTGCGAACCGCTGCACGGTGACCGTCGGCGTGGTCGAAGGGCCGTCGTATGCGGGCAATGGCATCTATCGTGGCGTGTCGTCGAACTATCTGGCAAGCCGCCATTCGGGCGACATCGTCCATGCCACCGTGCGCGAGACCAAGGCTGGCTTCCGTCTGCCCGACAATGCGTCGGTGCCGATCATCATGGTCGGCCCGGGTACGGGCCTTGCTCCGTTCCGCGGCTTCCTTCAGGAGCGCGCGGTCCAGAAAGCAAACGGCGCGACGCTCGGTCCGTCGATGTTATTTTTCGGCTGCCGTCATCCGGAGCAGGATTATCTTTACGCCAGCGAGCTGAAGGGATTTGCGGCAAACAACGTGACTGAACTGCACGTCGCGTTTTCACGTGCGAGTGAACCCAAGACCTACGTACAAAACCTGATTATGGCGCAGAAAGATCGGGTCTGGAGCCTGCTCGATGCCGGCGGCATTGTTTATGTCTGCGGCGACGGCTCGAAGATGGAGCCGGACGTGAAGGCCGCGCTGATGTCGATCTATCGCGAGAAAACCGGCGCCAACGAAGATGCCGCCGCGCGCTGGATCGACGACATGGGCACGCAGAGCCGCTATGTGCTCGACGTCTGGGCGGGGGGCTAATTCCGATCTGTCGTCCCTGCGAAAGCAGGGACCCATACTCGGTGAGCTATCAATATGTCACAGCGTATGGGTCCTCGCGTTCGCGAGGACGACCATCACATGTTAAGCCGCCGCCTTTGTCGCGCCCCTGGCGTGTTCGGCGATCGCGCCGATAATCTGCGGCCACATCGGGATCGGCAGGGCGTGTCCCATGCCCTCGATCATCACGAGCTTCGCGCCGGGAATCGAGTGCGCGGTGTCATAACCTGCCGCCGGCCGCACCAGCGGATCGACCGTGCCGTGGATCACCAGCGTCGGCGTTTGCAGCGAGGCTAGTCTTTCCTTGCGGCTGCCGGAGGCGAGGATCGCGCGCAGTTGCCGCATCACGCCCGGCGGGTTGAGTCCGCGCGAATAGTTCAACTCGGCGCGCAACAGGTCTTTCGCCTCATCCTGCGGAAACGAGCCTTGCCGCAGGATTTTCCAGGTCTGCGCGAACCGCGCGATGTATTCGTCCTTTGTCTTCGGTGGCGGCGCCAGCAACGCGGCCGATGCTTCGCGGGTCGGCTGCGGCAGCTTCAAGTTACCGGTCGATGACATGATTGAAGTCAGGGTACGAACCCGCTGCGGGAAACTGAGCGCCATCTCCTGGGCGATCATGCCGCCCATCGATGCGCCGACGACATGCGCCGACTTGATGCCAAGCGCATCCAGCAAGCCGACTACATCGGCGGCCATGTCGCGCAGCTTGTAAACTGACTCCGGTGCGATCTTGAAGATGCGCAGCTTGAGCAAATCCATCACCGTGATACGCGATCCGCCCGACAGCTTCGTCGATTTGCCGATGTCGCGGTTGTCGAAACGTATGACGCGAAAACCGCGCGATGCCAGCTCCGAGCAGAATTCGTCGTCCCACATCACCATCTGCGCAGCCAGGCCCATGATGAGCACAATTGGTTCGCCATCCGGTGCGCCGAAAATATCGTAGCAAAGTTCGATGCCGTTGCTGCGCGCCATCTGCGGCGGCTGATGGAGTACGGACATTTCAGCGTTTTCCTCGGGTTTGAGCTGACAGCGGCGTTAGCGTTAAGCCCTCCGCCGTGTTGACCGCCCTTCCGCAACAGTATGGAATGGCAAGAAAATAAAAGCGAGGCGTCGCGCGCTTGCAGCCGGGAGTATGGCGGGAGGGATACGGAATGTCTGACAAGGGCAAGGACCCGATGGAGGTATGGCATACCTTCCTTGGCGAGATGGAAAAGGGGGTCAACTCCTTTGCCAACCAGGCCATGGGGTCGCAGGAATTCAGCCGCACCATGGGCCAAATGACCGGCGCGTCGGCCGGCGCGAGCAAGGCGTTCGGCGACGCCATGGAAAAATATCTCACCGGCATGAACCTGCCGAGCCGCGCCCAGATGATGAGCATGGGCGAGCGGCTGCAGACCATAGAAAGCCAGCTTCACGAGATCAAGGCGCTGCTCAATCGCGTTCACGCCGATGCCGCCGCAGAGCAGGCTGGTGGCGCACCGAAGCCGCCGCGCACCCGTCTGCCGCCGTCGGCGGCCGGTAGAGGAGGGCAGACATGAGCGCCGCACCGCAGTCACAGCCGCGCGACAACATGACCGCGGTCTCCGATCGTATCCAGACCGAAGTCCAGCGCGCGATCCAGCGCAGCATCAAGGGCGTCGAATACATCGCCTCGTCGGCGCCTGTGCTCGGCTCGACGCCGAAGGATGTGCTGCTGTCGCGCGGCACCATGCAGCTTTATCACTACCGTCCGCTGGCCGACGAAATCTACCGCGTGCCGGTTCTGATCGTGATGGCAACCACCAATCGCGGCTACATCCTCGATATGGTGCCGGGGATGAGCTTCATCGAATTCCTGCTCAAGCGCGGCTTCGATGTCTACATGCTCGACTGGACCGCGCCGCGCGCCGAGGAGAAGAGCCTGCGGATGGAGGACTACGTTCTCGACTTCATTCCGCAATGCGTGCGCGAGGTGCAGCGCGATTCCGGCGTCGATGATGTCAGCGTCATCGGCTATTGTTTCGGCGGCGTGCTGTCGCTGCTCTATGCCTCGACCCATCTCGACGGCCCGATGAAGAATCTGATCTGCTTCACCACGCCGATCGATTTTCGCGGCATGACGCTGTTCCAGAACTTCTCCGACCGGCGTTATTTTGATGTCGACAAACTGGTCGATTCGATCGGAAACGTGCCGCCTGAAATGATCTTCTCGTCGTTCGAGATGCTGCGGCCGGCGTCGCGCGCCGTCAGCCAGGTGCAGTTGTGGGAAAACATCTGGAACGACGAGTATGTGAAATCGTATCGTATGTTCGACCGCTGGGCCGCCGATACGCTGCCGCTTGCGGGTGAGTATTTCCGCCAGACCACCAAGGATCTGATGTGGGACAACAAGATCTACAATCAAACCATGTCGGTTGGCGGCCGGTTGGCGGATATCTCCAAGATCAAGGTGCCGATCCTGCACGCCGTCGCCGAACACGATCACATCGTGCCCTATGAGGCAGCGAAGCCGCTGATCGAAACGGTGGCGTCGGAAGACAAGCAGGAGGTCATGCTCAAGGGCGGCCATGTCAGCCTGGTCGCCGGAGCGAATGCCGTCAAACGGCTGTGGCCCAAACTCGATTCATGGCTAAGCGAGCGATCCATATGACCCTGACCGAACTGCGAACCTATCCGCGCAAGGTGATGACCGACGGCGGCGAGATCGAATTCCGCCACATGACCCCGGCCGACGAAAGTGCGGTGCTGGCGTTTGCCCGCAAGCTGCCGGTGCACGATCTGCTGTTTCTTCCGCGCAACATCAGCGAACCCAAGGTGCTCTCCGCCTGGGTGAAGGAAATCGACCGCGGCACCATCGTCAGTCTGCTGGCGGTCAAGAACGGCACTGTCGTCGGCTGCGGCACGATCGTGCGCGATGCGCTGTCGTGGTCGCCCCATGTCGGTGAAATCCGCATGGTGATCTCGGCGGATGTGCGCGGGCAGGGCGTCGGCCGGGCGCTGTCGAACGAGACCTTCGCGCTGGCGCTGGTGATCGGGCTCGAGAAGCTTGTGGTGCAGATGACAGTGGACCAGACCGGCGCCATCGCCATTTTCGAGGGCCTCGGTTTCAAGGGCGAAGCGCTGCTGCGCGATCACGTGCGCGATCTCACCGGGACGACCCACGATATCGTCGTGCTCGGCCACAACGTGGCGCAGTTCCGCGCCCAGATGGAAGCCTATGGGCTGCCGGAGGCGGTTGGTTCTTGAGAGGCTTGTCTTGATCGATTCTTGATCGATTTGGGCTCCTGATTTCATGCGGTTGCTGGCCGGATGATCAATCTGACTGCCTTTTAATCGATCACGAATTCGTGATATCGCACTGCAATATGCATATTGCAACGCACCATAGGGTGGTCTATATATCCCTCACCCCGGGCCAAACGGACGGGGCGAGCCATAGCTCAAACCCCGAGGATGGAGAGACCCCATGACCGCCAACACCAATTCGATGTTCGACACCGTGAAGGGCGCTTTCGCCCCCGTCACCGACGCGCTCAAGAACTTCCAGAACATGGAAGTGCCCGAGGCTGCTCGTGACTTCGTGAAGCGTGTGGCCGGCACTGCCAAGGACCGCGCTGCCGACGTTCACGCCGGTGCCGAGAAGCTCACCGCGACTGTCGAGACCGCCGTTGCCGGTTCGGTCACCGAGACCGCGAAGATCTCCCGCAACATCCAGCAGGCGATCTATCAGGACGTCGAAGCCTTCTTCAGCGGCATCGACAAGCTCGCCTCGGCCAAGTCGCTGAGCGAAGCCTTCCAGATCCAGAGCGATCTGGTCCGCGCCCAGAGCGACATCGTGATCGGCCGCGCCAAGGCGACGACCGAGTACGTCGGCAAGGCTCTGACCGACGGTGCGAAGACCGCGCAGGAAAACCTGTCGAAGGTTGCGTCCTACGCCACGCAGAAGGCTGCATAAGCGACCTGATCCAGCATAACTGATTTCGGAGGCCCGCCCCTGTGCGGGCCTTCGTCTTGTCGGACGTCTGTTTGCAGCGATACTGCAACGGATGACCCGTCTCGATCGTTATCGCGGGAATGCCGCCGGAATAGCCAATGGCCGATGTGATCCGTCCCGGGTTCAGCCTGGATGACAGCGATGCTGCGCGCGCGGCCGAATTGCGCCGCGTGAAAGCGCTTGCCACCATGGTGCTGGTGGCGTGCCTGGCGCTGCTCGTGTTCGCCAAGGCGATGGGCGATCGCCACCCGGCGTGGGGTTTCGTCGCTGCGTTCGCCGAAGCAGCTGCGATCGGCGGTCTTGCCGACTGGTACGCTGTGGTGGCGCTGTTCCGCCGGCCAATGGGCCTGCCGATCCCGCACACGGCGATCATTCAAAGCAATCAGCAGCGAATCGCGGAAAAGCTGGGCAAGTTCATCGAGGAGCATTTTCTCGATGCGGCGCCGGTGGAAGCCAAACTCCGCGAGGTAGACTTCGCCTCCTTCGTGGCCGACTGGCTGCAGAACGACAAGCGCAGCGTTGATCTGTCGCGCTTCTTGTTGCGGCTGCTGCCGGAGGCGCTCGATGCTGCCGAGAATTCCGGGCTGAAAGCCTACATCGTTCGCCGCATCATGTCGCAAATCCAGGCCATCGATATTGCGCCTGTCGCCGCTGGCGCGTTGCGTGGATTCATCGAGCAGGGCCGCCATCGCGCGCTGCTCGACGACTTGCTCGTTGCCATTCATGGCTCGATCAGCGAGCCGGAAACCATGGCGATGATCGGCGAGAAGATCCGCGCCGAACTGCCGACGCTGCTGAAGCTCTATCGCGCCGACAAGTTTCTCCTGAAGAAGATTGCGGCCTCGGCGACCTCATTCTTCGATGACGTGCGCGCCGATCCGCAGCATCCGTTCCGGGGTGAGTTCGATCGCATCCTGATGGCGTTCATCGAAAAGCTGGAAAGCGATCCGGCGTATACGACGCGGCTCGATCTGCTGAAGCGCGATCTGCTGGCGCGCCCGGAAATCACCTCTCTCTCGCGCACGATCTGGGACAATGTTCGCGGATTTATCGTGCGGAATGCGCAAGGCGAGACCGATGTGCTCGAGCGTCAGCTATCGAAGATGTTCAGGGAGGCGGGTGCGCAGCTTGCTGCGGATGCGGAATTGCGCCGCGAGATCAACAATGGTGTCGTCGCCGTGCTGCGCAGCTTCATCTCAAGCCAGAAGAGTGGTGTCTCTACCTTCATCGCCGATCAGGTGAAGGGCTGGGACATGGCGCAACTCATCACCCTGATCGAGATCAATGTCGGCCGCGATCTGCAATACATCCGCTTCAATGGCACTTTGATCGGCGGTCTGGCCGGTCTTGCACTGCACACAATCGAGGTGCTGGTCAGATGGGCATGATCCCGAAAAGCATGTCCTCGGGCGCATTTATGCGACCCGAGGATGGTACCGGTTTTCGGAAAAGATCATGCCCCAAACATGTGCGGCTTGTTTGCAACAGCCTGTTGTCAACGCCGCGCAATGCATCGGGAGCCGCTTGTAATGGAGTTTTATGCTCCCTAGCTTGAATCAATGTGCTTCGGTTTCGTTTGAGTTCTCTGCTTCGATCGTCCGCTGAACGAACAGGTTTCGACTCGAAAGGATATTGAATGTCTGCCACTGCCCAGACGCTGCGCCCGCCGTCCCGCACCTTGATGATGCTGGAAAGCCGCGCGATCTCCGAGTTCGGTGCGTTCTTGTCTGCATTGCCGCTGCTGAGCTTCGCGCCGCGCGGCGACGGGCATCCAGTGCTTGTGCTGCCCGGTCTTGTGGCCAGCGATACTTCGACACGTCCGCTGCGCAGTTTCCTCGAGTCGCGCGGCTACGCCGTGAGCGGCTGGCGTCAGGGCCGCAACTACGGCCTGCGCCCCGGCGTGCAGGAAGGCATGCTCGATCTGGTGCGCGAACTGAGCGATACCCACGGCCGCAAGGTCAGCCTCGTCGGCTGGAGTCTCGGTGGCGTTTATGCGCGTCAGCTTGCGAAGATGATGCCGGACCATGTTCGCAGCGTCATCACGCTTGGCAGCCCGTTCGCGGGCAATCCGAAATCCACCAACGCCTGGCGCGTTTACGAATACGCAAGCGGCCGCAGCTCGCAGGATGACGGCGCTGATTTCGGCGGGCACATTTCAAGGACTCCGCCGGTGCCAACGACGGCGATCTTCAGCCGCACAGATGGCGTGTGCGCGTGGCAAGGTTGCATGGAAAAGCCTGCGACCTTCGCCGAGAACATCGAAGTTGACGGCAGCCATTGCGGCATGGGTCATCATCCAGCGGTGGTCTACGCGGTCGCGGATCGTCTGGCGCAATCGGAAGGTTCATGGAAGCCGTTCAATCGCGGCGGCTGGCGCAGCCTCGTATATCCCGACCCGTACCGGGCATGATCCGGAAAAGCCTGTCCCGGACTTGATCCGGGATGGAAACCGGAGCTATCGCCTGAAATTCTTGAGAAACGCCCAGATCGTTTCCGCGCCGTCGATGTCGTGGTTCTGCGGGCCAAGCAGCGAACTCACCAGCCGCTCCGCTTTCGCATCAGAAAACGATCCCGGCATGCGATGGCCGCCGCCATTGACCCGGTAAAGCAAGACGTCCTGACCTGCAGGGCAACGCGACTCGATCCGCGTCACGGTGGACTGGTCGGATCGATCGCGGTCCGGGAGGTTGCTGCTCTGGAAATCCTGCGCTGAGCAGTTGTTGATTTTTCGCCAGAACGCCAATGTTTTTGCGGTGGACCAGAAACCGGGAACGGCAAAGCGGCTGGTGCCAAGCCCGCCGTTGAACGGGATCAGCGGATCTTCGGTTCCGTTCATCATCAGCATCGGGATCGGACGCGACGGTTTGCAACTGTCGCCAAAAATATCGGTCATATTCATGATGACGCTCGCCGCCGCCGCAAACGTCGCCGTATGCAGGCATGCCAATGTCATCGACATGGCGCCGCCGTTGGATGTTCCCGTCACGTAAATGCGCTTTGGATCGGCAATGCCGTCCTTGATGAGCTTGTCAACGATTGCCATCAGAAAGGCGGCGTCGTCGGTCCCTTTGGGCGGAGCGCGTCCGCCGCGCGGGCCGCTGCCGCGCAAATCGGCCCATGATTTGTTCAGCCCGTCGGGAAACACCACGGTGAACTTTTCACGGGCGGCGACACCCGGCCACGACGTGCGGGTCTCCATGTCGCTGCCTTGCTGGGTGTTGCCATGCAGGACCAGCACCAGCGGAGCTGGTTTCGCGCCGGGCGACTGGATCGAGAACGTGCGTTTGACGCCGTCAATCGTCAGCGTTTCGCTGAGCGCAGGTGCAGCCATCAAAGAGAAAGCCAACGCTGCTATTGTTGCGAGCAGACGCGGCATCGTCGTTATGCCACGGCCTTGGCCGCGGCGCGCCCGGCGACACGGCCCGAGAACAGACAGCCGCCAAGGAACGTGCCTTCCAGCGAACGATAACCGTGCATGCCGCCGCCGCCGAAGCCCGAGACTTCGCCCGCTGCGTAAAGTCCCGGAATGATCTGGCCGCTATTGCCGAATACGCGGGCATCGAGGTCGGTCTCGAAACCGCCGAGCGTTTTGCGCGTCAGGATATTGAGCTTCACGGCAATCAGCGGTCCCTGTTCCGGATCGAGAATCCGGTGCGGCGCCGCTGTGCGGATCAGCTTGTCGCCGATGTAACGCCGGGCGTTGTGAATGCCCATCACCTGCATGTCCTTGACAAAGGGGTTGCCGATTTCGCGATCACGCGCCTCGATCTGGCTTTTGATGCGCTCGTAGTTCAGCAGGTTATCACCGGTCAGCTTGTTCATCGCGGTAACCAGGTCTGCGAGATTGTCGCGCACGATGAAATCGCTGCCCTTCTCCTTGAAGGCTTCGACCGGCGCGGGCGCGCCCTTGTTGGTGGCGCGGCGCGCGGTCATCAGCCAGCTTTTGCCGGTGAGATCGGGATTCTGTTCGGAGCCGGAGAGCGCGAACTCTTTCTTGATGATGGCTTGCGTCAGGATGAACCACGAATAGTCGTGGCCGGTGTGCATGATGTAGTCGAGCTGACCGAGCGTGTCGTAGCCGGGATAGAGCGGCGAAGGCAGGCGCTCTCCCTTCGCGTCAAACCACATCGACGAGGGACCGGGCAAAATGCGGATGCCGTGGCCGGGCCAGATCGGATTCCAGTTATGCACGCCCTCCACATAGTGCCACATGCGGTCGCGGTTGATGACGCGACCGCCAGCGGCCTCGGTGATGGCGATCATGCGGCCGTCGACATGCGCAGGCACGCCGGTGATCATGTGCTTCGGCGGTGCGCCGAGACGTTGCGGCCAATTTTTGCGAACGAGGTCGTGGTTGCCGCCGATGCCGCCGGAGGCCACGATCACCGCCTGCGCCTTCAGTGAAAATTCTCCGACGCTGGTGCGCGACGTGGTTTCGCCGCGTCCGGCGCTGGTCGGCTCAAGGATCACACCGCTCACACCATCGACCGTTCCGTTAGTGATCGTCAGCGCATCGACGCGATGGCGAAACTTGAAAACGAGTTTGCCGTTTTTCGCTGCGGCACGGGCACGCCGCTCGAACGGTTCGATGACGCCGGGCCCGGTTCCCCATGTGACATGAAAGCGCGGCACCGAATTGCCGTGCCCCATGGCGTCGTAACCGCCGCGCTCGGCCCAGCCGACAATCGGAAAAAACCGGTGCCCCATCGCGCGCAGCCAGCCGCGCTTCTCGGTTGCAGCGAACTGGACGTAGGCTTCCGCCCAGCGTTTCGGCCAATCGTCTTCGTTGCGGTCGAAGCCGGCGGCGCCTTGCCAATCCTGCCACGCAAGGTCGAACGAATCCTTGATTCGCAGCCGCCGCTGCTCGGGCGAATCGACCAGAAACAAACCGCCGAAGGACCAGAACGCCTGTCCGCCGAGATTCTGGTCGGCCTCCTGATCGACGAGTATGACGCGCTTGCCAGCATCCGTCAGTTCGGTGGCGGCAACCAGACCGGAAAGTCCGCCACCCACCACGATCACATCGGCATCGTCCGCCATGGTTGTTTGACTCCCCACAGTCTGCCGGTCGGCACCGGCGTGTTCCATTTTGGGACTAGTACTGCCGATCTGAAGTTCCTGCACCATTTGCTGCAGGCTCCTCATCAGGAACTTCAGATCGAAAGCAGTACTAGAATCATGGGATTCCCTCGTACCCTTTCGTTTCCGAAGTTCGTTTGAGGAGTCGCGGCGAGGGCACGAACTTCGGAAACGGGGTACGAGGATGCTCCGAGTGCATCCCGCGTGCAACACTGCGCCTAAATCTGAGTGCGACGCACCCTAAACTCTGGACAAAATTCCAGACTCGCAACACGCTGGCGATGTTCTGGCGGCATCGATTGTCTGGTGTTTTTCGGGGGCATGGGGCTGGTGATGAGGATCGTGACGGGGTTGCTCGCGGCGGGTCTCCTTCTGGCTGGGATCGTTTCGAGCCAGGCGATGGTTCGGATCACCGACGATCGCGGCGGCCGGATCGGAACCTACGTCGAAAAATATCGCGACCTACGGTCGTCCGGTGAGCAAGTGGTCATCGACGGGCTTTGCGCCTCGGCCTGCACCATCGTTCTGGGCGCACTGCCGCCGGAGCGGATATGCGTCACGTCAAAGGCCAATCTCGGCTTCCATGCGGCGTGGGATTTCGGACCCAACGGCCGCTCGATCACCAATCCCGAAGCGACCCAGTTGTTGTATTCGCTCTATCCGGGCAACATCCGCCGCTGGATCTCCCAGCGCGGCGGTCTCCAGCCGCGCATGATCTTCCTGCGCGGCCGCGCACTGACCAGCATGTACAAGCCATGCTTCCTGGACGCTCAGGCACAGGCTCCCCGCACGCATCGGCGCTGATATTCGCTGTTTTCCGGGCGTTGATCGCTTGCACGCTCCGCAGGACGTGATCGGTGCTGGCGGCGCGGCGCTTGATAGCTTCCCGGCCAGCCTTTAAGTCAACTCCATGGCTCAAAACTCAACGGCTAACGATATGGCTGACAATGTGCTGCAGCAGCAGACGGCACCGGCGCGGCAGCGCGTCGCGCTGGTCGTCGTGGGTATCGCCGCATTGGTCCTGGCCGGCGGTGCCGCCGTGCTCTGGGTGCATTATGGCACGACCGTATTTTTCCAAACCATCGCCGCGGGCCTCGCTGCCTGTTTCTGACCTCACGGTTTCAGACTTTCCCCGGGACATTCGATGCCAGCCACCCCAGCCACCCGCCCGTTGCTGATCGTCGCGGCCTTTGCCGCAAGCCTCGCCGCCGGTCTGCTGTTCACGCTCTGGATGCTTGGCGGACTGCAAAAGGTGACAGCGCCGGCCGCCATCGGCGGACCGTTTCAGCTGGTGGACCAAGGTGGCATGACCGTCACCGAGCAAAGCCTGAAGGGCAAGCCGACGATCGTTTTCTTCGGCTTCACCCATTGTCCCGATGTCTGCCCGACCGCGCTGTTCGACATGTCGGAAGTGCTGCGCGCGATGGGCAAAGATGGCGATCGCATCAACGCCTATTTCGTTTCGGTTGATCCCGAGCGCGACACCGTCGGCAAGATGAAGGATTATCTGTCGAGTTTCGATCCGCGCCTGAAAGGACTCACCGGCGATCCTGCTTCTGTCGAGAAAATCATTTCAGGCTATCGGGTGTACGCCAAGAAAGTGCCGCTCAAGGATGGCGACTACACGATGGATCATACCGCACTGATCTACTTGATGGACCGCGACGGAAAATTCGTCCGGCCGTTCGACCTCAAGCGCAAGCCCGAAGAAGCCGCAACCGACCTCAAGCGATATCTGTAACCGTTCGTTTCCGCGCAAGCGATTCCACAGCCGTGAGATCGTCTGAAGCGTCTCTGCCGGCGTAGATGCCGCGCGAGAACAGTGCGCTTCTGGCAAGGCCGTGTTCGGTCTTTTCCCAGCGGTAGGGTTCGCGCACGAGCTGATACAGCGCACGCCACGCGGCCACCGACAGCAAAATCCAGTACACCGGCATCAGCAGCAAGACCCAACCCGCGCCGGGCAATCCGCGGCGTACCAGTCCGGCGAATCCGATGGCGGCAGCGGTGACATAGCCGAGTGCGATCGCAAGCAGATGCAGCGTTGCGAGACGTCCGGACAGAAACGCCGATGGGGAGCCGATAGCACGGACAATGGAATCAAGACCGATCGCGCCGATCAGGAACGGATGCGACAATGCGGTCAGCACATTGCAGCCGACGATCAGGTTGAGCGTGATGAAGCCGCGCGCGCCGGCATCTCGCCATAGTGTCGGCGGCGACCGCATGTGCACCAACCAGGTTTGCATCCAGCCTTTCATCCAGCGCGAACGCTGCCGCAGCCATGGCCCGAATTGCGACGGGGCCTCCTCGAATGTCGTCGATGCAAACATGGCCGAGCGATAGCCGAACCGCGCGAAGCGAACGCCGAGATCGGCATCCTCAGTGACGTTGTAGGCATCCCATGCACCGACCTCGCGCAGCGTCGCGGTGCGGAAGTGGTTCGATGACCCGCCAAGCGGAATCGGCAACTTCAAGCTCGAAAGCCCCTGCAGGAATACATCGAATTGGCCGGCATACTCCGCCGTGAACATGCACGACAGCCAGCTGTCCGCTGGATTGTCGATGCACAGGCTTGCCTGAACGCAGGCGAGGTCGGGACCGTGATTGCGAAACGCATCGAGCGCGGCGCGCAGTTGTCCGGGTTCGGGGCGATCTTCCGCGTCATACACGGCGAGAAACGTGCCTTGCACGAACGGCAGTGCGAAATTTAACGCCTTCGGCTTGGTCTGCGGACCATAGACCGGCGCGACGATGGTGCGGACACGGGGTTTCGCCCCAAGCCGCGCGATCGCGGCGCGTGTTTCGAGATCGTTCGGCTCGACGGCAAGAATGATCTCAAGCTTTTCACGGGGGTAATCGAGCGCGTCGAAGGCCTCAAGCAGCGGCGCGACTGACGTCGCCTCGCGATAAAGTGCGACGAGGATCGTGTAGTCCGGCAAATCCGCGTCTCGCAGCCGGCGCAATCGCGGGGATTTCGGGCGTGGCAAAAGACTGGCACCGAGCCGCAGCGCGGCGATGGCGAGGAAGCAGATTGTGAGTGTCACCGTGACCGCTTCTGATGCGATCAGCACGATCGCCAGAAATGTTGCAGCCGTGCTGGCGGCATAGATCAGCCGCCGCGAAGAATGTCTGCCGGGCGCTGCCGAGAATGCGGGCCAGCGGCGATGCAGTCCGTCCACCGCCGCCGCCGCCATTGGTGCGGTCGCCTGCGTGAGCAGGACATCGGCGAGCTCGTTGCTTGATGCGATACGGATGCGATGTGAGTGTTCAGGAAATTGCGCGGCGAATCGGCAAAGCCGTCTGGCTGTGTATCCGCGCGGTGCAATGGCCCAAGTCAGTTCGCCGTTCTGCCGCAGCGGCAACACGCCGTGCTGCACCGCGCGGGGCAGTTGATCGTCATGCAGCGGGCAGTCGTCACGCGAGACCGTCGCAAATGTTTCGCGCCTGACGCCGGTCTGGATCGCGAGCCGATCGAGATAAGCGCTCTCGCCGATCAATCCGTTCCGGATCAGGACGCGGTCCGCGCCGAGATTCGTTTGCGTGCTGCGCGCCTCTGCCCAAGCCAGCAAACCCGGCGCCAGCACCCCGCGCAGGCAATCGAGTTCGTTCGCCGGACCCGGTTCGCCGTCCGCAGGCAGATTGTCGTTATTGGATGCCGGGTTGCTGTCCTTCTCGGCCAGAAATGCGGGCAGCGGTGGCCTTTCAGTCGTCTCCAATTCACCCCGGGCCATCGATCCGCCAAATCCACGCCCGATAACGCCACTCGCGTCTTCCGCCGGATGGTCTATAAGACCGCCGGTACGGGCTCCGCCAAAATGCAACCAAAGATTGCCGTGTTTTCCAATTACCGAATCTTGCCGTTGGCAACAGCGCTGACCGCCATTTGCCTTGTCGCGGGCGGTATAAAGCCTGCTCTGGCGCAGCAAAACGGCGCAGCACCGCTGGCGCCGGCGAGCGCCCAGAGCGCGCCGCAGGCGATCCCCGGATTTTGGGACCCGCGCCGCCGGCCGGACCGCCCGGATCTGACCCGCCTCACCGGAATCCGTTTTCTCACCGAGAGCGATTACCCGCCGTTCAACTACACCGGACCGGACGGCAATCTGGCGGGTTTCAATGTCGATCTGGCGCGGCTCATCTGCGAAGAGATCAAGGTGACCTGCACCATCCAGATGCGGCGGTTTGAAACGCTGCTGGATTCGGTGGCGAGCAATCGCGGCGATGCCGTCATCGCGTCGCTGGCGGTGACGCCGCAACTGCGCGCCAAGGTCGATTTCACCGATCCGTATTATCGTGCGCCGGCGCGCTTCGCCTCCCGCAAGGATGCGGTGATGCCGGAGATCCGGCCGGAGTATCTTGAGGGCAAGAAAATCGGCGCGATCACGGGCTCCGCGCACGAGGCTTATCTGAAGGCGTTCTTCACCGACGCGGCGCTGACCGGCTATCCGAACGATGAAGCGTTGCGGCAGGCGTTGCGCCGCAGCGAGGTCGATTTCATTTTCGGCGATGCGATTTCGCTCGCGCTCTGGATCAACGGCACGGACTCGGAAAGCTGTTGCGCTTTCAGCGGCGGGCCGTTCGTCGAGAGCCGCTACTTCGGCGAAGGCGTCGGCATTGCGGTTCGCCGCGGCAACGATCTTTTGCGGCAGTCGTTGAACTGGGCGATGTTCCGGATCTGGGAAAAGGGCCGCTACACTGACTTGTGGCTGCGCTATTTTTCCGTCAGCCCGTTCTAATGCAGTGAGGTTTTGGTTGTCATTGCGAGCGAAGCGAAGCAATCCAGCCTTGGACGATAACTGGATTGCTTCGTCGCTAACGCTCCTCGCAATGACAGTCCGTATTTCCAGACGTTGATACCTATCATGCACGTGTCATCGAGAACGACGAGGGGTCTTGCGGCATTGCTGGCTGCCGTCGGCTGGTTTGCGCTCGCGATGCAGTTTGTGCTGCTGTTGAAGGCCGCACCGGATGGACAGGATACGCTCGAATCCGCGATCCGTTTTTTCTCGTTCTTCACAATCCAGATGAACATTCTTGCCGCACTGGTGGTGTCGGCCTTCGCCTTGAAGGCGCAGCATGACGAATGGCTGGTGCATCCGTTCGTCCGCTCCGCGATTGCGGCCTATATCGTGGTGGTCGCGGTCGTCTATCATACGGTACTCGCGAAGCTCTGGTCGCCGCAGGGTGCGCAGTATCTTGCCGATCTGTTGCTTCACACGGTGGTGCCGCTCGGTTATTTCGTGTTCTGGTGCGTCTGCGTTCGCAAGGCGGGCCTGCGCTGGTACGATCCGCTGCTGTGGATGATCTATCCTGCGGCCTATTTGCTGGCGGTGCTGGTCCGCGGCAAGTCGTCCGGGTTTTATCCTTATCCGTTCGTCGATGCGCCCACTTTGGGATATGCCAAGGTCGCGGTATACGCGGTCCATGTGCTGGTGGTGTTCCTGATTGCCGGTGTAATCATCGTTATTGCAGGGCGCGTCATGGCGCGCTTCGCGGAGACTCCCGATGTTAGATGAAGTGTCAGCGCCCGATCTGAAGGCGTTCGCGGAACAGTCGAATGCGTGGCCGTTCGAGCAGGCCAAGGCGATCGTCGCGCGCCTGAAGAAAACGCCAAAGGACGTGGTGCTGTTCGAGACCGGTTACGGTCCGTCCGGCTTGCCGCATATCGGCACCTTCGGCGAGGTCGCGCGCACCACCATGGTGCGTTACGCGTTTCGCGTGCTGACCGAAGACAAGATCAAGACCAAGCTGCTGGCGTTCTCCGACGACATGGACGGCCTGCGCAAGGTGCCGGACAACGTCCCGAACAAGGAGATGCTGGCCAAGGATCTGGGCAAGCCGCTGACCAGGGTCGCCGATCCGTTCGGCACGCATCCGAGTTTCGGCGAGCACAACAACGCGCGGCTGCGCGCGTTTCTCGATACTTTCGGGTTCGACTACGAGTTCGCGAGTTCGACCGAGTATTACAAATCCGGCCGATTCGACGCGACGCTGCTCAAGATGCTGGAGCGCATCGATCAGGTGATGGCGATCATGCTGCCGTCGCTGCGCGAGGAGCGCGCGGCGACCTACTCACCATTCCTTCCGGTTTGTCCGCGCACAGGCGTGGTGCTGCAGGTGCCGATCACGGCGCACGATGTGAAGGCCGGCACTGTGTCTTACGAAGACCCCGAGACAAAGGAGACGGTTACCCTTCCGGTCACCGGCGGGCACTGCAAGCTGCAATGGAAGCCGGACTGGGCGATGCGCTGGGTCGCGCTCGGCGTCGATTACGAAATGGCCGGCAAAGACCTGATCGATTCGGTGAAGCTGTCCGGCAAGATTTGCTCGGCGCTCGGCGGCATGCCGCCGGAGGGCTTCAACTACGAACTGTTTCTCGACGACAAAGGCCAGAAGATTTCCAAGTCGAAAGGCAATGGTCTGACGATCGACGAATGGCTGCGTTATGCTTCGCCGGAATCGCTGTCGCTGTTCATGTATCGCGAACCGAAGGCCGCGAAGCGGCTGCACTTCGATGTGATCCCGCGCAACGTCGACGACTATCAACAGTTCAGCGACGGCTACGGCCGGCAGGACATGAAGCAGCGGCTCGCCAATCCGTTGTGGCATATCCATTCCGGCACGCCGCCGAAGGCCGACATGCCGGTGACGTTCCAGCTTTTGCTGACGCTGGTGTCGTCGTCGAACGCCGAGAATGCCGCAACGCTATGGGGTTTCATCGGCCGCTATCGTCCGGGTGTGACGCCGCAGACGCATCCAAAACTGGATGACATGGTCGGCTATGCAATCAACTACTATCGCGATTTCGTCGCGCCGACGAAAAAGTTTCGTGAAGCCAGCGAAAGTGAACGCGCTGCGTTGCAGGACCTGCGCGATGCGCTGGCGCAACTGCCAAAGGATGCATCCGCCGAAGACATCCAGAACGTGGTCTACGAGATCGGCCGCCGCGAGCCGTTTCTGGACAGCGTGAAGAAGGGCAAGGACGGCCGCCCCGGCGTCTCGCTGGAGTGGTTCAACATGCTCTATCAGGTACTGCTCGGCCAGGAAAAAGGCCCGCGCTTCGGCTCGTTCGTCGCGGTCTACGGCGTGAGCAATGCGATCGCGATGATCGACGGCGCGCTGGCGCGCAGTGCGGCGGCGTAGTTTTGCCGTCGTCCCTGCGAAAGCAGGGACCCATACACCGCGACAGTCATGTGACGGCTTGTGTTTATGGTGGTTTGGTGAAGCCGTGCTTCACCATCAGCACTGAGGCTATGGTTCCCCGCTTTCGCGGGGACGACTCAGAATACTGAATGACGTGCCTACTGGCTCGCCCAAACGATCCGCGCGATCCACTCGACGTCACGCGCGTCGAGGACGCGGTCCTTGTGCGACGGATTGAGCGACGCCAGTTCGATCACCTTCTGGGTGCGGCGGCGCAGCTCCTTCACCATGACTTCGCCGTTGGTGGTTTTCACCACCACGCGGTCGCCTTTGCGGATCGCAGCACCCGGCGAGACAACGATCACATCGCCATCGCGATAGGCCGGCTTCATTGAATCGCCGGAAATTTCCAGCGCATAGGCGTGCTCGTCAGTCACGGTCGGTGAGGGAACTTCCTCCCAGCCCTTGCCGACCGGAAAACCGCCGTCGTCGAAATAGCCGCCGGCGCCCGCCTCGGCAAAGCCGAGCAGCGGCACGGTGGACATGCTGCGCGCGGTGTCGTGGATCAACTGCACGAAGGTATCGACCGTGGTTTTGGTCGCTGCCAGCGACTTGGCGACCGACTCGGTCGAAGGCCAGCGTTCGCGCCCGTCGTTGGTGACGCGCTTCGATTTGTTGAACGTGGTCGGATCGAGACCCGCGCTTTTGGCCAGCCCCGAAGGTGACAGCCCGGAGCGGGCGGCAAGGCGGTCGAGTGCCGCCCAGATTTGATCGTGCGTCAGCATGGCCATGTGGGTGTCTTCTGCGTGTCTAGTGCTGGCGGTGGTATCGAGATGATTCTAGGAATTATTACCTCGAAGTGATTTGCTTCGCAATCGGCTGTGTGAAGCAAAATGGAGCAGGCAAGCCGGGCTTGAATCGATGCGCGCTGGCCGATACGGTCGTGGCTCGCTTGGCGAATCCAGAAAATCGCAGCAAAACCAACGACAAGCCGGGATTCACGCGTGCCGACCATTTACAAGATTTGCCCGGCGTCCGCATGGCGCGAAGCCGAGCGGCAAGGGGCCTATCGCGGCAGTCCGGACGATGCGCGGGACGGCTTCATCCATTTCTCGACTGCGGCCCAGGTGCCGGGGACCGCTGCGAAGCATTTTGCCGGGCAGCGCGGGCTGTTTCTGATTGCGGTGGATGCGGACGTGCTGGGCGATGCCCTGAAATGGGAGCCTTCGCGCGGCGGCGATCTGTTTCCGCATCTCTACGGCGAACTCGATCTCGGCGCGGTGACGCAAGTGACTGACATGCGGCTGCGCTCCGACGGCCTGCATGAAATTCCAGAGCTGTAGTGGAGCAAGGGGTGCGAATGTTAGAATCGGACCACCAGAGATGATCCGGGCTTTCGACGCCTTGTCGCTGCCGTTCACGCGGCTGCTCGATCCGGAAGATGCGCATCGCCTTGCGATCCGCGGTTTGCGGATGCTGCCGCTGGCAAAGCCGCGTCCGGACGATCCGCGCCTTGCGGTGCGCGCATTCGGTCTCAATTTCCCCAATCCGGTCGGCTTGGCCGCTGGCTTCGACAAGAATGCTGAGGTGCCGGATGCGATGCTGCGTCTCGGGTTTGGCTTTGTCGAGGTCGGCTCGGTCACGCCGCAACCGCAGGCGGGCAATCCGCGCCCGCGGCTGTTTCGATTGCTGGAGGACAGCGCGGTGGTCAACCGCATGGGCTTCAACAATGACGGCGGCGATGCCGTGCTGCGGCGGCTCGCGTCGCGCGCACACAACGGTGGCATCGTCGGCGTCAACGTCGGGGCCAACAAGGACGCGCCGGATCGCGTCGCCGACTATGTGAAGCTGATCGAGACGTTCGCGCCGGTGGCGAGTTATTTCACGGTCAATGTGTCGTCGCCGAACACGCCGGGCCTGCGCAATCTGCAGCAGGCCGCAGCGCTCGACGATCTTCTGGCCAAGGTGATCGATGCGCGCGAGCGCGTGCGCAAGAATGCCGGCGATTCGCCGGTGCTGCTGAAGATCGCGCCGGACCTGTCGCTGCCGGAGCTGGACGACGTGGTGCATATCGCACGCTCACGCCGCGTCGATGGCATGATTATCGCCAACACCACCATTTCACGGCCGAAGCGATTGCAGGACCAGCGCAAGGCCGAGCAGGGCGGTCTGTCGGGCCGTCCGTTGTTTCAGTTGTCGACGCGCATGGTTGCGGAAACATATGTGCGTGCGGAAGGCGCATTTCCGCTGATCGGCGTCGGCGGCATTGATTCCGGTGGCGCGGCGCTGACGAAGATCCGCGCCGGCGCGACATTGATCCAGTTGTACAGCCCGCTGATCTACAAGGGGCTGTCGCTGGTCGGCGACATCAAGGCCGATCTGATCTCGACGCTCCGCCGCACCAGCCGCGATTCGCTCAGCGAAATCGTCGGCGCGGATGCCGCCACGATCACCGCGGAGGACTGGCCGGATTAGGGCATGATCCCGAAAAAGCCTGTCCCGGACTTGATCCGGGATGGAAACCGGTTTTCGGATGAGATCATGCCCAACAGGAAAAAAGACATCAGCGCCGTGGCGCGCTCGCAATACGTGTGATCAGCCAGATCGGCACCACGATCACCGCGCCAAGCAGGAAATAGCGCCATAGCCAGTTGATGGTGTCGAAGCCAAACTCCCAGATTCGCTCAAACAGCACGCGGATGCTGCGCACGATATTCCAGGGATCGAAGCCGATCGCCGCCAGCACGACGCCGACCAGAACCGACAACAGAACGAGGCGCAGGACGACGGCGAGCGGTGAGCCGCCGAGAAAACGCGACAGATTGTCGGACGCGGCCGGCTGGTTCTCGATCGGCCTGTTCTCGGTCTGCATTTCTGGCTCCTGTTCTACCGGCGATCCCGGCACGGCTGTGCAAGTGGTGCGGGCCGCACCTTTGTCAAGCATGGAGGTCAAGTTTATCGGATTTGCGGCAGCTTTGCATTTCCTAAACGCACTGTAATGTGCCCGCCAACCAGAAGAAAATTTGAGGAATGAACGGCGCATGAATGCAGCCCCAACCAACTCTCCTGTTGCGGTGATCGGGCTCGGCTCGATGGGCTACGGCATGGCGGTGTCGCTGCGGCGCGCCGGTCTTGCCGTCTCCGCCTTCGATGTGCGGCCGGAGGTCGCGGCGAAGTTTGCGAGCGAGCATGGTGGATTGGCGTGCGGCTCAGTGAAGGACGCGGCGGCGAACGCCCAAATTGCTGTCATCGTCGTGGTCAACGCCGATCAGACCGAGGATGTTCTGCTTGGCTCGGGCGGCCTCGCCGATGCGCTGCCGAAGGGCGCGGTGGTGATGTCGTGCGCCACCATGGACCCAGAGCGCGCCCGCGCGCTGGCGAAAGCAATCGAGGCGAAAGGGCTGCACTATCTGGACTCGCCGATCAGCGGCGGCGCCGCACGTGCCGCGGAAGGCGCACTAACGATTCTGGCGTCGGGCTCGCCGGACGCGATGAGCAAGGCCGAGCCGGCGCTGGCCGCGATGGCGGCAAAAGTCTATCGCCTCGGCGACGAGGCCGGGATCGGCGCGTCGTTCAAGATGGTCAACCAGTTGCTCGCGGGCGTGCATATCGCCGCCGCCAGTGAAGCGCTGGTGTTTGCCAAACGGCTCGGCCTCGATATCGCGAAAGTCTATGAGGTCATCACGGCATCCGCCGGAAACTCATGGATGTTCGAGAACCGCATGCCGCATGTGCTGGACGGCGATTACGCCCCGCGCAGCGCGGTCGAAATTTTCGTTAAGGACCTCGGCATCATCAGCGATATGTCGCGCGGCACGAAATTCCCGGCGCCTGTCGCGTCGGCTGCATTGCAGATGTTTCTGATGACCGCCGCCGCCGGCATGGGCAAGGACGACGACGCATCGGTCGCGCGCCTCTATGCGCAGATCACCGGCGTCGAACTGCCCGCACCGAAAGCCTGATGATGCCCCGTTTTGCCGCCAATCTCTCGATGATGTTCACCGAATGGGCGTTCCTCGATCGCTTCAAGGCCGCGCGCGACAACCGCTTCGATGCTGTGGAGTTTCTGTTTCCCTACGATCATCCGCCGGAAGCCGTGGGGAAGGCGCTGAAAGACAACAAGTTGACGCAGGCGCTGTTCAATTGCCCGCCCGGCGACTGGGCCAACGGCGAGCGCGGTCTGGCAGTGTTTCCGGAGCGGCGCGCCGAGTTCGAGGCGTCGATCGGCAAGGCGCTGTTGTACGCCGACGCGACCGGCGTGAAGCGCCTGCATTTGATGGCGGGCATCGCCAGGCCGGGCGATCCCGTGGCGAAGGCTGCTTACGAAAGCGCGATCCTGTTTGCGTGCGATCGCGCCGCGCTGAAGAGCCTCGATATCGTCATCGAGCCGATCAATTCGCGCAACGTGCCGGGATTCTTTCTGAATAATTTCGATGTGGCGGCCGAGATCGTGACACGTCTGGCGCGGCCCAATCTCAAGCTCCAGTTCGACATCTACCATCGCCAGATCATCCACGGCGATGTGATCCGCGGGCTGGAAGCGATGATGCCGATCATTGGCCATGTTCAGACGGCGTCTGTCCCCGAGCGCAATGAGCCGGGGACCGGAGAACTCGACGATGCGCGCATCTTCGCGACGCTGGATCGGCTCGGCTACACGGGCTTCGTCGGCTGCGAATACAACCCGAAGGGCAGGACGGTGGATGGACTGGGCTGGCTGAAAGCAATGCGGGGCAAAGCATGATCCCGAAAAGTGGAGACCGGTTTTCGGATCAGATCATGCGTCAAGAAAGACCATCATGATCCTCGGATGCATCGCCGACGATCTGACCGGCGCGACCGATCTCGCATTGATGCTGACGCGCGAAGGTCTGCGCACGGTGCAATCGACCGGCTTGCCGCCGGACGATCTGGATGTGTCGAACGTCGATGCACTGGTGATTGCGCTGAAGTCGCGCACCATCCCGGCAGCGGACGCGGTGAAGCAGTCGCTCGATGCGGCGGACGTGCTGAAGCGGCTCGGCGCGCAACGGCTGTTCTTCAAATACTGCTCGACGTTCGATTCGACCGATCAAGGCAACATCGGCCCGGTCGCCGAAGCGCTGCTCGGCATGACCGGTGGCGTCACCATTGCCTGTCCGGTGTTTCCGCAGGCCGGCCGAACGCTGTTCATGGGCAATCTGTTCGTCAACGGCATTCCTCTCAGCGAAAGTCCGATGAAGGATCATCCGCTGACGCCGATGCGCGATTCCAATCTGGTGCGGGTGTTGCAGCGGCAAACAAAGTTGAGCGTGGGACTGATCGGTTACGCGACAGTCGATGCGGGAGCCGATGCGCTTCGCAAGGCGCTGGAAAGCGATCGCGCGCATCGCATCGTTATCGTCGACGCGGTCAAGGACGATCACCTGCGCACCATCGGTGCGGCGCTGGCGCATCTGCCGCTGATCACCGGTGGCTCCGGCGTTGCCATGGGATTGCCGCAAGCCTATCTCGCCGCGGGTTTGATCGGGCAACTGACACGGGCCGCGCCGCGCATGGCCGCGCCCGAAGGCCGCCGCGCGATTTTGGCCGGGTCGTGTTCGGCGGCGACACGAGGTCAAGTGAAAGCCGCGATTGCGGCGGGCATTCCCAATTTCCGGCTCGATCCGCTGGAGATCGCCGACGGCGTGCAGAATCCATCGCAGCTCTTGCAATGGGTCGACCGCCAGCCGGCCGATAAGCCGTTCCTGATTTATTCAAGCGACGAACCCGAGGCGGTGCGTATTGCGCAGGAGCGGCTTGGCCGTGACAGAGCGGGCATCGTCGTCGAACATCTGCTCGGCGCTGTGGCGGCAGCGCTTCCGGCGCGCGGCTTTACGCGATTGATCGTCGCCGGTGGCGAAACTTCGGGTGCGGTGGTGCAGGCGCTCGGCGTCAAGGCGCTGACCATCGGCCCCGAGATCGATCCCGGCGTGCCATGGACCCGCAGTACCTCGAAACCCGATGTGGCGCTGGCGCTGAAGTCGGGTAACTTTGGCGCCGAGGATTTCTTCCTCAAGGCATGGGACCGGTTATCGTGACAGAGGCGAAACTCCGCGAGCAGATATGCAACACCGGCGCGTCGCTGTTCAATCGCGGACTGACGCACGGGTCGAGCGGCAACATTTCGGTGCGGCTGCCGGACGGCGGCTGGCTGATGACGCCGACCAATGCTTCGCTCGGGTCGCTCGATCCGGCGCGGCTGTCGCGGCTCGATGCCAAGGGCCGCCTCGTCGATGGCGATGCGCCAACGAAGGAAGCGTTCCTGCATCGCGCGATGTATGGCCAGTGCGATGGCGCCCATGCGGTCGTGCATCTGCATTCGACGCACTCGGTTGCGGTGTCGTGCCTGCACGGGCTCGATCATCATGACTGTTTGCCGCCGCTGACGGCGTACTACGTGATGCGCATCGGGCATTTGCCGCTGGTGCCGTACTTCGCGCCGGGCGATGACGAACTGGCGCGCGCGGTGGAAAAACTCGCGGGCAAGCATCACGCGATGCTGCTCTCGAATCATGGTCCGGTGGTTGCGGGGACCACGCTGGAGAACGCGACCTATGCGACGGAAGAACTCGAAGAAACCGCGCGATTGTTTCTGCTGCTGCAGGGCAAGGTGATCCAGCCATTGACCAAGGCCGAGGCCGACGACCTGCGCAAGCGCAAGTCGGTGTGGTGAGGGATTGTCGTCCCTGCGAAAGCAGGGACCCATATCCTCGGTGCTCGTTGGGAACATCGAAGGCTGTAAAGCAACGCCTGTTATCCGCCAAATGACCGCTGCGGTGTATGGGTCCCCGCGTTCGCGGGGACGACGTTCTCGCCCGAAGAAGCGCGCCTAGGATACGGCTTCGCCTTCCGCCTTCAGCATTCGCTCCAGCGTTTCCAGCCGATCGGCGTCGCGTGGGGGCTTGTCCCATCGCAATCGGCTGATACGCGGGAAGCGCATCGCGACGCCCGACTTGTGCCGCGTCGAGCGCGCCAGTCCCTCGAACGCGACTTCTAACACCAGGCCCTGATCGGGCTCATGGGTCACTTCGCGCACCGGCCCGAAGCGCTCGATGGTGTGACGCCGCACGAAGCGGTCGATCTCGATCAGCTCTTCATCGGTGAAACCGAAATACGCTTTGCCCACGGGCACCAGCATGTCTCCATCATCGCCCTTGGTCCAGACGCCGAAGGTGTAGTCCGAGTAATACGACGAGCGCTTGCCGTGGCCGCGCTGGGCATACATCAGCACCGCGTCGATGATGTGCGGGTCGCGCTTCCATTTCCACCATTGGCCCTTCGGGCGTCCCGGCACGTAAGGCGCGTCACGCCGCTTCAGCATCACGCCTTCGACCGCCTCAGTGTCGTCGCCGGCGCCTGCGCTTGACGGATCGGTACGTGCGGCGGCAAGCCCGTCCCAGCTCTTGAAGGCGATCTGCGGCGAGAGATCGATGCGCGGATCGTCAAGTTTGGCGACGAAAGACTCCAGCCGCTTACGACGCTCGATGAGAGGCAGCTCGCGCAAATCTTTTCCGCCTTCGCTGAGCAAGTCATAGGCGCGCAGATGTGCCGGATAGTCCCTGATCAGCTTCGGCGTGACGCTTTTGCGGTTGAGCCGCTGCTGCAGCACGTTGAAGGTTTGCACGCGGCCCTCGCGCAGCACCAGCAATTCGCCGTCGATCGCCGCGGGTTCGCGGAATGCGGTGACCAGATCGGGAAACGCACCGGTGATATCTTCGCCGGTGCGCGAGTAAAATCGCGTGACCAGATCGCCGTTCTCGTCGCGGCCGCTGACTGCCTGAATCCGGATGCCGTCCCATTTCCACTCGGCGGCGAAAGCGGCGGGGTCGAGCGACGCGAAATCGCTGTCTTCGATGGCATGCGCCAGCATCACCGGATTGAACGGTGCAGGATCGCGGTTGACCGGTTTGTCGGCGCGGCCTTCCAACCATGCGAACAGATCGAGATAGGGCGGCGCAAGGCCCGGCCAGACCAGTTCGGTATCGTGCGCGTCCTTGTCGCCGAGCGCCGCTGCTGCGGTCTTTGCAAGCCGGGCCGAGACGCCGATGCGCAGGCCGCCGGTGACGAGCTTCAGCAATGCCCAGCGGCCGGTCTCGTCCAGTTCGTCGAGCCAGCGTGCGAGTTGCGCGGGGAGTTCGGATTTGCCGAGGGTGTTGAGCGTGGCGACGACCTCGGTCAGCGTCGGCGGCGGTGGAGAGTTGGTGGCGCGTTTGTCGGCGGGCCACAGCAGCGCCACTGTTTCGGAGAGATCGCCGACATAGTCATATGAGAGTGCGAAAAGCTCAGGATCGGTGCGTGACGCGATCAACTCGCGGATCAACCCCGCCTTGGCATTGCGGAACGACAGCGCGCCGGTCAACGCTGCGAGCGCATAGCCGCGATCGGGGTCAGGGGTCTCGCGGAAATAACCGGTGATCAGCCGCAGCTTGTTGTTGCGGCCGGGTTCATAGGACAGGCGATCGAGCAGTCGCGCGAAACGGTTCATGCGCTGCTCGTGTCTGTCGTGGGCAGCGCGTTCTCTTCGTCCTCGTCGCCATAGCCGACCAGCGCCAGCGGCCGTGCCGCGAGGCCTTTGGTCTTGCACCAGTGCACCAGGGCGTCTTCCTGGCCGTGGGTCACCCAGATTTCTCCGGCTCCGGTCGCAGCAATGGTGGCGCAGAGTCCGTCCCAGTCGGCGTGATCGGAGATCACCAGCGGCAGTTCGACGCCGCGTTGACGTGCTCGTGCGCGCACCCGCATCCAGCCCGAGGCAAATGCCGCGACCGGATCGGGAAAGCGCCGCGACCACACTTCGTTGAGGGAGGAGGGCGGCGCCAGCGTGATGGTACCGGCGAGATCGGCTTTCGCGACGCCCTTTGCCAGCCGCAGATCGCCAAGATCGATGCCGCGGCTCTCGTAGTAGCGCGTGATCTTTTCCATCGCGCCGTGGAGATAGATCGGTGCGTCGTGCCTCGCTTCGCGCAGCAGCGCGATCACCCGCTGCGCCTTGCCGAGCGAATAGGCTCCGACGATATGCGCGCGCTCGGGAAACAGCGCGACCGAGCGCAGCAGCTTGTCGATTTCGCCCGCCGCATCGCCATGGCGAAACACCGGCAGACCGAAGGTGGCCTCGGTGATGAAGATATCGCACGGCACGATCTCGAACGGCATGCAGGTCGGATCGCGTGCGTCCTTGTAGTCGCCGGACGCTACGATCCGCGTTTTGCCGCAGGTCACCGCGATCTGCGCCGAGCCCAGCACGTGCCCTGCGGGATGAAACGAGGCGGTGACCTTGCCGATGGTGACGCTCTCGCCATAGCCGATCGCCTGCGTCGAGCCGGCGAAGGTCTCGCCGTAGCGCAGCCGCATCATGTCCAGCGTTTCCTGCGTGGCCAGCACGTGGCCGTGGCCGGCGCGGGCATGGTCGGAATGGCCGTGGGTAATCAGTGCGCGCGCGACCGGCCGCACCGGGTCGATGTAAAAATCGCCCGGCTTGCAATAGAGCCCGCCTGGCCCCGGCATCAGGATGTCGTGCGCTCGCATCTGTCGTATATAGGGTCGTCCGTTGACCCATTCGAGTCAGTATCGCCAGCCGCATGCCGAACCGCCTGTTCATGTCCTCCGGCGACTTGCTGGCCGATCGCCGCTACGATTTCGCCCGCGATCTGCAACTGCGCGGCGATCTCGCCGGTGCGGCCGACGTGATGGCGCAGGCTGTGGAACTCGCACCTGCGTTCGCATCGGGCTGGTTTGCGCTCGGCGAAATGCAGCAGGAGCTGAACCAGAACAACGCGGCCATCGAGGCTTTTCGCAAAGCCGTTGCCGCCGATCCGGAAGACATCCACGGCGCCAGTGTCCGTCTGATGAGGCTGGGCGCGATAGAACTGTCGGAGATGCCGAAGGCCTATGTGCGTTCGCTGTTCGATCAGTACGCGCCGAAATTCGATGCCGCGCTGGTCGGCGATCTCGCCTATCGCGGGCCACAGGTGCTGCTCAAGGCCGTGCTCGCTGCGTGCCACGCGGACAAACGTCCGGCGTTGTTCAAGCACGTCATCGATCTCGGTTGCGGAACGGGCTTGGCTGCGCGTGCCTTTGCATCCAACGCGGACTCCATCATCGGTATCGATCTGTCGCCGGGGATGATTGCGCAAGCCGAAGCCACAGGCCTCTACGCGCGGCTCGAGGTCGCCGACATGCTGGAGGGCCTCGCGAAGGAGGCCGACGCCAGCGTTGATCTCGTGATCGCAGCCGATGCGATGGTGTACCTGGGGGATCTCGTGCCGCTGCTGCACGAGGTGGCGCGCGTTCTGAAGCCGCAGGGGTTGGCCGGGTTCACGGTGGAAACCCATACGGGCGCGGGCGTCATCATCGGTGGCGGGCTGCGCTATGCCCACAGCGAGATTTATGTGCGCGATGCGCTGATGCAGGCGGGCCTGAGCCAGCCGCGCATCGAGTGTGTCTCAACGCGCAATGACGCGGGCGTTCCGGTGCCGGGGCTGGTGGTGACGGCAGTGCGAAACTAGCACCCTGTCATTCCGGACAGCGCGAATGCGCTGATCCGGAATCCATGCATCAAGGAGCTCAGTATTTGCGGATCGATGGATTCCGGGTTCGCTCGTTGCACTCGCGCCCCGGAATGACGGAGGCAAACAAAAACCCCGGCGAGAAAGCCGGGGTTTTGCATTTCAGTGTTGTCGCGAAGATCAATACTTCGCAACCACCGGCGTGTTGAAGTGATAGTTGATGCCGGTGCGGAAGATATGCTCCTGCGTCCGGGTAGTGAACGTCTGTGGGAGCAGGCTGGCGTCCGTAAAGGTTGTGCGGGTGGTCCCAAGATCGACATAGAGATATTCGGTCTTGGTGGTCCAGTTCGGTCCGAACAGGCCGAAGAACTTCAGCGGGCTCTCGATGCCGGCGCCGACCACATAGCCGCCCTTGGATTTCTTGAACTCGAAGCGCTGGGTGGTGTTCGCTACGAATGCGGGGCCGACACCGAGATTGATCTCGTTGAGAGTGGTCTTGGTCTGGCCATAGGCGAAGCCGGCGGTTCCGTAGAAGAGAGTCGAACCGACCGAATAACCGATGCGGCCGCGAACCGTGCCGAGCCACGGCATCTTCTGATCGTACGTGTTACCGAAAAAGCCAGTCGTGCCGTTGTTCAGCGGAGTTACGATGCAACCGGAAAATAAAATGCAAGCTTTGTTGTCCCGGAGCGATTGGCCCTGGATATCGGCCTCGACGCCGAATACCCATGCTGCCGCCTGCCAGTTGTAGCCGGCCTGCACACCGCCGAGATAGCCATCCGGCACCAGAGTGAACGTGACCGGCGGCGGGAAGCCGACAAAGGCGGTCGAGCTCTTGTTGCGGGCGATGCCGCTGCCGGCATTGCCGCCGAGATAGAAGCCGGACCAGTTCGCCACCGGCTCCGAATAGCCGCTGTTGCCGCCGATGCGATAGTTCAGGCCGGCGCGGAAAATGTTGTCGCGGGTGCGCGAGGTTTGCGCAAAAGTCGTGATGGGGGCAGCCCCGAATAGCCGGTCGGTGCTGAGGTCGAGATAGAGGTATTCGATCTTGGCCGTCCAGTTGCCCCCGATCGAGGCCTCGACGCCGCTGCCGACCACGAAGCCGCCGCGCGTCCGATCGCTCGACAGCCGGATGGTGTCGCCAGCAAGCACATTGACGCCACTCGTGGTGACGTGACCGTAGGCGTAGCCGGCGGTGACGTAAGTCAACACCGGTCCAGTTGCGATGCCGGCACGAACGCGCGCGGTGCCGAACCAGTCGATTTCCTTATTCAAGGTGGTGAGCTGCGGGGCACCAACAATGCAGCCCCCGATACAGGCGCTATCGCGCTGACCGGCAGCCTGGATGTCGGCTTCGACGCCGAGCACGAGGTTGTAGAAATTCCTGAACTGCCAGTTGTAGCCGATCTGGCCGCCTCCGATCGCGCCGGCGGGCGACAAATGCGTCCGCTCGTTGGAGAATGGGGCAGCTGAATTGATGGCGTTGCTGGTCAGATCCCGCCCGACGCTGCCGCCGGCATTCACGCCGATGTAGAAACCGGTCCAGTCGTAAACCTGCAGGATCGGGGCCTTGTAGACCGGAGCCTTGCGCGGAAGGTCTGCCGCGTTTGCGGCCGTCGCTGCGCTTGCAATGAGCGCTGCGCCGATCAGAATCTTTTTCATGAAATGCCCCAAAGTCTCGAAATATCTGAATTTCTTGAAGGAAACACTACAGCCGATCGTTGAAGCTGGCTGCGGCATTCCAGCAACATCTAGCTTTAATCGCGGTACTCTGAGGTGTCGTTTGGCTCGGCAGGTTTCGGTCTGAACCGTCATATGGGACCGGCAACCGGCATCGGCAGCGTGAGCCAGCCATTGCGGAATCGGCCAACTCGTCCTCAAACAAAAACCCCGGCATCGCTGCCGGGGTTTTGTGTTTCAGCGATGATGGGACGCTCAGTACTTCGCCACCACCGGCGCGTTGAAGTTGTAGTTGATGCCGCCGCGGAAGATGTGTTCGCGGGTCTGGGTGGTGAAGGAATAGGGCACACCGCCGGTCGCGACGGTGCTGGTCGTGCTGCCGAGATCGACGTAGAGATATTCCGTTTTCATGGTCCAGGCCGGGCCGAAGAGGCCGAGGAACGTCAGCGGGCTTTCGATGCCGGCACCGACGACGTAGCCACCCTTCTGGCGCGAGATTTCCGTGTAGCTGGGGGGGCTGTTGTTGTTGGTGAAGACCTTGGTTTTGGTTTCACCGTAAGCATAGCCGGCTGTACCGTAGAACAGCGTCGAGCCGACCGAGTAGCCGATGCGGCCACGGCCGGTGGCCAGCCAAGGCAGGGTTTGGTTCAGCGTCGTCCCGGACGTCACGCAGTTGACGATACAGGCCTTGTTGTCCTTTGCCGTCGAGCCTTGGAAGTCACCCTCGACGCCAAACACCCATGCCGATGCCTGCCAGTTGTAACCGATCTGACCTCCGCCGCTGAAACCTTCCGGCACCAACGCAAACTGCGGATTGGTAAATCCAGCAAACCGGAGATTGCTGCGGTCGCGACCGATGACGGTGCCGGCATTGCCGCCGATGTAGAAGCCGTTCCAGTTGCGCAGCGGTTCGACGTATCCGGCATTGTTGCCAAAGCCGTAGTTCACGCCGGCGCGGAAGATATGGTCTTGAATGCGGCTTGCGGCAGCGTAGGGCGTACCCAGGAAAGCGCCTGAGGTACGCTGTGTTCCGAGATTGACGTAGAGATATTCGATCTTGCCAGTCCAGTTGCCACCAAGTTGCGCCTCGACGCCGCTGCCAAATGTGTATCCGGTCCGCGTCTGATCGGCGTTGATGTTGAACGGACCCCCGCCCAGATTAGCGACGCTCGTCGTGGTGACGTTGCCATATGCAAAGCCGCCGGTGACATAGCTCAACACCGGGCCGGTCGCGATGCCGGCGCGAACGCGCGCGGTTCCGAACCAGTCGATCTTCTGATTGTAGGTTTGAAACGGAGGCGCAGAGGTGCCTGCCACGCAAGTCAAAATGCAGGTGCTATTGGTGCGCTGGCCGGAGCCCTGAATGTCGGCCTCAAGCCCGAGCACCAGATTATAAAAATTGCGGAACTGCCAGTTGTAGCCAACCTGGCCACCGCCGATGGCACCGGCCGGCGACAGATGTGTTTGTTCATTGCCCGCGCCTACGATCGTTGTCCGGGTGCGGTCGCGGCCGACGCTGCCGCCGGCGTTGACGCCGATGTAGAAGCCGGTCCAGTCGTAGACCTTCAGGATGGGTGCCTTGTAGACCGGAGCCTTGCGGGGAAGGTCGGCCGCTTGAGCGGTAGTCGCTGCGGCAACAAGAACAGCCGCGCTGAACAGAATTTTCTTCATGAAATGCCCCAAGGTCGCGAAATATCTGAATCTCTTGAAAGGAATACTACAGCCGATCGTTGAAGCTGGCTGCGGCATTCCAGCAACATGTGGCTTTAATCGCGGTCCCATGGGCTTGTCTTCGGGCCGCTTGGGCCGCGCAGTTTAGGCCTAGGCATTGCGGAATCGGCCAACTCGTCCTCAAACAAAAACCCCGGCATCGCTGCCGGGGTTTTGTGTTTCAGCGATGATGGGACGCTCAGTACTTCGCCACCACCGGCGCCGGCGTGTTGAAGTTATAGTTGATGCCGGTGCGGAAGATATGCTCCTGCGTCTTGGTCGTGAACACCACGTTCGCGCCGGGAAGCGCCGTAAACGTCGTGGATGTGCTGCCCAGATCGACATAGAGGTATTCGGTCTTCACCGTCCATTTCGGTCCGAAGAAACCAAGGAAGGTCAGCGGGCTCTCGATGCCGGCACCGGCGGCGTAGCCGCCCTTCGAACGCTTCACTTCGGCTACGCCCGCAAGCGGCGGCACGCTCGAGCTGAAGCGAGTCTTCGTCTCGCCATAGGCATAGCCCGCCGTCGCGTAGAACAGCGTCGAGCCGACCGAGTAACCGACACGGCCACGCGCCGTCGCGAGCCACGGCAGCCTCTGATCGCCGGAAATGCTGCCAGCGGCGGTGCATCCCGACACACAGAGTTTGTTGTCCCTCGCCGACGAGCCCTGGAAGTCGCCTTCGATGCCGAACACCCAGGCCGCCGCCTGCCAGTTGTAACCAATCTGGCCGCCGCCGATGGTGCCGTCGGGAACGAGAGAAAATGGCACAGTGTTCGGAAGGGCGACGTTACGCAGGGTGCTGCGATCGCGGCCGATGATCGATCCGGCGTTGGCGCCGATGTAGAAACCGTTCCAGTTGCGGACCGGCTCGACATAGCCGGCATTGTTACCAAAGCCGTAATTCACACCGCCGCGGAAGATATTGTCCCGGATACGGCTCGATGCCGCGAACGGAATTGCACCTGACGAGTTTTGCGTTCCGAGATCGACGTAAAGATATTCGATTTTGCCGGTCCAGTTGCCACCGAGCTGGGCTTCTACACCGCTGCCGATGGTATAGCCACTGCGGGTCTGGCTAAGGCTCAGCGTGGCCGAACCGCCGTTGGCGGCTGCGCTGCTCGCCGTGTTGACGTTGCCATAGGCATAGCCGCCGGTGACGTAGCTCAGCACCGGACCAGTCGCGATGCCGGCGCGGACGCGGGCTGTGCCGAACCAGTCGATCTTCTGGTTGTAAGTCTGAAACTGAACCGGACGGACGCAATTCAGCAGGCAGGCGAAGTTGTCGCGCTGGCCGGATGCCTGGATATCGGCCTCGACGCCGAGCACGAGGTTGTAGAAATTCCTGAACTGGACGTTGTAGCCGATCTGGCCGCCGCCGATCGCGCCCGCCGGCGACAGATGCGAGGCCTCGTTGGACAAGCCCGCGATTGTGGCTCGCGTCAGGTCGCGCCCGACGCTGCCGCCGGCGTTGACGCCGATGTAGAAGCCGGTCCAGTCATAGACCTGCAGGATGGGAGCCTTGTAGACCGGTGCCTTGCGCGGCAAATCTGCCGCCTGTGCGCTCATTGTCCCCACGACCAGAGCCGCTGCGCCGATCAAAACCTTCTTCATGACGAACCCCATTTCAAAATAGACCCCAATATTGATCCCAAGCATACCCCCGCACCTGGGAGATGTCTGTTGCGCCCCGGCTACAGTCAGCCGCAAAAATCCGTCTTAAAGATCAGTAAATGTTCCATTTTCCGGGCGTTTTAGCCAAAAAATCGACTGGGTCCGGCGATGTCGGCCTCTCGGTCCGCCCCTCGACCCTCTGGCGCAAACGCCCTACCTCTTGAAGCGTGTCCCCGCACGATTCCAGCAGCGATCTTCTTCCCGGCCATTTCAAGCGCTGGTTCGCAGCGCGCGGATGGACGCCGCGCGAGCATCAGCTGGCGTTGCTGGCGAAAGCAAAAGCCAAACGCTCGGCGTTGCTGATTGCGCCGACCGGCGCCGGCAAGACGCTCGCAGGATTTTTACCGACATTGGTTGAGCTCTACGAGGCCGCTGATTCTCACCTCTCCCCGCTGGCGGGGAGAGGTCGGACTGCGAGCAACGCGAGCGGTCCAGGTGAGGGGCAATCCGCTGCTTCCGCCCCTCACCCGGCAACGCTCGCTGCGCTTGCGTCGCCACCCTCTCCCCGTAAACGGGGCGAGGGCAAAAGAAGCGGCGGTCTGCATACGCTCTACATCTCGCCGTTGAAGGCGCTCGCCGTCGATATCGCCCGCAATCTCGAGCGGCCTGTTGCCGAGATGAATCTGCCGATCCGTGTCGAGACCCGAACTGGCGATACGCCGGTGTCGCGCCGCCAGCGCCAGCGCCGCGATCCGCCGGACATTTTGCTGACCACGCCGGAGCAACTCGCGCTGCTGATCTCGTCCGCCGACGGGCCGTATCTGTTCGGCTCGTTGCAACGCATCGTGCTCGACGAATTGCATGCGCTGGTGACATCGAAGCGCGGCGATCTGCTGTCGCTCGGTCTTGCGCGGCTGTTTCGCCTTGCGCCCGATGCGAAGGCGATCGGCCTGTCGGCGACGGTGGCCGAGCCGCAATCGCTGTCGCGCTTTCTCGTGCCGCAGGATGGCAGTGCACCGGCATACGCCGACATCGTCATGACGTCCGGCGGGGCCGCACCGATCGTCGAGATGCTCGACACCAAAGAGCGACTGCCGTGGGCCGGGCACACCGCGCGTCACGCGATGAGCGAAATCTACGATCTCATCAAACGCAACAAAACGTCGCTGGTTTTCGTCAACACCCGCAGCCAGGCCGAGATGCTGTTTCAGGAACTGTGGCGCATCAACGACGACGGCCTTGCCATCGCGCTGCATCACGGTTCGCTCGATGTCGCGCAGCGCCGCAAGGTGGAGAATGCGATGGCGGCGGGCAAATTGCGCGGCGTGGTGTGCACGTCTTCGCTCGATCTCGGCATCGACTGGGGCGACATCGATCTTGTCATCAATGTCGGCGCGCCGAAGGGCGCATCGCGCATGATGCAGCGGATCGGCCGCGCCAATCACCGCCTCGATGAGCCGTCGCGCGCCGTGATGGTTCCGGCCAATCGCTTCGAGGTGCTGGAATGCCGCGCGGCCATCGACGCCATCGCCGAGAATGCGCAGGACACACCACCGCTGCGCACCGGCGCGCTCGACGTGCTGGCGCAGCATGTGATGGGTTGTGCCTGCGGCGAACCTTTTTTGAGCGACGACCTCTACAGCGAAGTGTGCCACGCCGCGCCCTATGCGGACCTCGCGCGCAAGGATTTCGACGACGTGGTCGATTTTGTCGCCACCGGCGGCTATGCGCTGAAATCCTACGAGCGGTTCGCGCGCATCAAGCAGGACAAAGATGGCAAGTGGCGCGTCACGAATCCGCGCGTGCGACAAAGTTATCGCCTCAACGTCGGCACCATCGTCGAAGAGCAGATGCTCAAGGTGAAACTGGTGCGCTCGCGCGGCGGCGGCTCCGGCGTCACGGGCGGCATCGCGCGGGGCGGACGCATGCTCGGCGAAGTCGAGGAGTACTTTGTCGAGGGTCTGACGGTTGGCGACACCTTCGTGTTCGGCGGCGAAGTGGTGCGTTACGAGGCGCTGGCTGAAGATCAGGTCTATGTCTCGCGCGCCAACGACGCGGACGCAAAAGTTCCTGCCTATGGCGGTGGCAAGTTCCCGCTCTCGACCTATCTCGCCGATCGCGTGCGGCATCTGCTCGCCGACAAGAGCGCATGGCGCGGCCTGCCGGATCAGGTTCGTGACTGGCTGTCATTGCAGACGCAGGTGTCGAAAATTCCGGGACCGGCCGAGATGGTGGTCGAGACGTTTCCGCGTGGCGGCAAACACTATCTGGTCTGTTATCCGTTCGAAGGGCGTCTTGCGCATCAGACGCTCGGCATGCTGCTGACGCGGCGGCTGGAACGCGCACGGGCGCGGCCACTTGGATTCGTCGCCAACGAGTATGCGCTGGCGGTATGGGGCGTCGGCGATCTGTCCGCGATGGTTCGCCAGGGCCGGCTCGATCTCGCGGCGCTGTTCGATGCCGACATGCTGGGCGACGATCTCGAAGCATGGCTTGCGGAATCGGCGCTGATGAAGCGCACATTCCGCGCCTGCGCCATCATTTCGGGGCTGATCCCGCGGCGCTTCGTCGGCGAGGACAAATCCCGGCGGCAGATGCTGTTCTCGACCGATCTGGTCTATGACGTGTTGCGCAAGCATCAGGCCGACCATGTGCTGTTGCGCGCCGCGCGGGCGGATGCGGCCACCGGCCTGCTCGATCTCAAGCGGCTCGGCGATATGCTGTCGCGAATCAAGGGCCACATCGTGCATCGTGCGCTGGATCGGGTGTCGCCGCTCGCCGTGCCGGTGATGCTGGAAATCGGCCGCGAAGCGGTTTATGGCGAAGCAGCCGACGAGTTGCTGGCGGAAGCCGCCGAGGAACTCGTCAAGGAAGCGATGGGATAGGGTGTGAACGCTCCAGCAGCAAAACAGCAACCGGATGCCGCGCTAACGGTATCGGGCGTCGCGTTCGCCGCCGATCTCTCCGGCGCGCTGTACTGGAGCGAGGAGCGTTTGCTGGTCGTCTCTGACATGCATCTGGAAAAAGGTTCGAGCTTTGCCATGCGCGGCGTTCTGCTGCCGCCGTTCGATACGGTGGCGACGCTGGCGCGGCTCGCCGCCGTAATCGCGCGCACCAATCCGCGCACCGTGATTGCGCTCGGCGACAGTTTCCACGATCGCGACGCGCATCAGCGTCTGGCCGATGCCGATCGCGACGCCATCGCCGCCATGCAGACCGGCCGCGACTGGATCTGGATTGCGGGCAATCACGATCCGCTGCCGCCGGCCACGCTGCGCGGTTCAGTCGCCGAGGAAATCGCCATCGGCGCGATCAGCTTTCGTCATGAGCCGACAGGTGTGGAAGGCGAGATCGCGGGCCATCTGCATCCGAAGGCGCGTGTCGCGACGCGCGGCCGCGCCATCGACCGGCGTTGTTTCGCCAGCGATGGCATGCGCGCTGTGATGCCGTCGTTCGGTGCTTATACCGGAGGCCTGAGCATTCGCGATCGGGCGTTCGCGAAAATCTTTCCGTCGCTCGATTTCACAGCGCATGTTCTCGGCGACGCCAGCATGCATGCCTTCCCTGCAGCGCGGTGTTTTTGATCCAGTTTTTTTGTTTTTCCGAAACGGCTTGATTGCCAAGGAATGCCGCTCGCTGGCTTGGTTTCGCCACTGTGGTAGAATGGCTTTTCCGATAAGTCGTCAGGAGGTTCGGATGTTTGAATCGTCAGTCTCGCTCCTGCGATGGATCGCCGGTGCGTTGCTTGGCCTCAGTATGGCAATGCTCCCTGCGGCAGCGGTGGATGACCGGCTGCTGAAAGACGCCAAATCCGAACAGGCCGCGACGGTCAAGACGCTGGAGCGTTTGGTCAACATCGAGACTGGCACCGGCGACAAGGTCGGCATGGCAGCGATGGCTGCGTTGCTGGAGAAAGACCTCAAGGCACTCGGCTTTGAAGTCACCCGTAACAAGGCCATCGATGGTGTTGTCGGCGACAACATCGTCGGGCGTCTGAAAGGCAGGGGTGGGAAAAACATACTGTTGATGGCGCACATGGACACCGTCTACAGCCGCGGCAAGCTCGCGACGGCCCCTTTCCGGATTGAAGGCAACAAAGCCTACGGACCCGGCATCGCCGACGCCAAATCCGGAATCGCCGTGATCCTGCACAGCATGCGCCTGCTGCAGAAACATGGTTTCAAAGACTTCGGCACCATTGCCGTGATCTTCAATGTCGATGAAGAGCAGGGGTCGCGTGGCTCTCGCGCGTTAATTCAATCGCTGGCGAAAGAGAGCGACGCGATTCTGTCGTTCGAGCCGACCATCGACAAGCATCCATTGCTCGGCGGCGAGGTCATGGTCCTGGGCGCATCCGGCATCGGTGCTGTCAAGATTTCGGTCAAGGGACTCGCGGCCCACGCAGGCGCAGCACCAGAGCTTGGCGTCAATGCAATTGTCGAGGCATCCGATCTGGTGTTGCGCACGCTCGATCTCGACAAGGGCCAAGGTGCGCTTCGCTTCAACTGGACGCTCGGCAAGGCAGGCAACGTTCCCAATATCGTGCCCGACGAAGCGACGCTCTATGCGGATGTGCGTTACCCGAACAACGAGTCGTTACAGGCCATGATCAAGGATCTGAACGAGCGCGTGGCAAAGAAGCGTCTGCAGGGTGCGGAAATCAAGATCGATATCGATTCTGGTCGCCCCGCTTTCGTCGCGAACGACGAAGGCCGCCGCCTCGTTCAGAAGGCGGTCGAGATCAACAAGTCACTCGGTGTCGAGGTCAAGGTCATCCCGTTCACCGGCGGCGGTACCGATGCGGCCTATGCGGCACTGTCCGGCAAGCCGGTGGTGGAAGCCTTGGGTCTACCCGGCTTCGGTTATCACAGCAACAGTGCCGAGTATGTCGTTGTCGATGCCATTCCGCGCCGATTGTACCTCGCATCCCGTATGATTATGGACATCGCGCAGGGCAAGTAGAACATCGAAACTCAGGCCGCGGAGATCAATCCCGCCGGAAAATCACCGACGCCAGCCAGCCTGTGATCAGCGCCATCATCGCGGTGACGAGACCGTAGACCAGTCCGTTCTGTTGCGCATTGGTTGCGACGAACTGCTCGAAGCCGACCTTGACGATTTCGAACGCGGTTTCGGCTTTCGTCACCAGCACGCCGTTGGCGATCAGCTCGATCTCGACATCGTAGCTGCCGATCGGCACTTCCGCCGGCAGTGGAATACCGGTGCGAAACAGCGTCGGCGTCAGAAACGTCACGGCATTGGTCGCCTCGCGATACAGACTATGCTCCATCCGCAAACGCACGAACGCGCTGCGGAACAGGTCAGTCGAAACCACGTCGGCATAGTCGGTGCCGACACGTTGCGTCAGGATGATATTCTTGAGGCCCAGTTGCAGACGCCGCTGCGTGTCGGCCGACGCAATCTCCTCGATTGGACGGTTGGCGAACACGGCGAGATACGCCGGTACTTTCAGAAATTGCCGCGAGTCGACGTTAACCCAGATGCCGAACTTGCGCTCCTTGCGCCGTGTCACCATGTCGGCGCCGGGACCCTTGATGGTAACGACGAGATCATAGTTCGGCATATTTGACGGGGTTTTCTCGTCACGTTCGACCGAACCGAACAGCACCAGTTCCTCGCCGACGTAGTTCGGTGTGACCGTGACGCGATGGTTCGAAACCGAGACGATCAGCCGTTCCGCTTGCGCATTGCCCGCAGCCAGCGAAGCACCAAACGCCAGTGCGGCCATGATGGCGATGCTGACCTGGCGCTTCATACACCGTCTCCGATCTGGCGGATGGTGTAGACATCGTCGGGCTTGATGATCAGCTCGACCGCAAAACGGATTCCGACCGAGAGAATCAGAAGACCGAGCAGCAACCGCAGATGCTCGCCGCGAATCCGTTGTCCCGCACGCGCGCCAAACTGCGCGCCGATCACGCCGCCGACCATCAGGATCAGCGCCAGCACGGCATCGACAAGATGATTGGTCACCGCATGCAGGATGGTCGCGAGAACCATGGTGACGAGCGTCAGCGCCATGGCGGTGCCGATCACCGTGCTGGTGGGGACGCGCATGACGTAAATCAGGATCGGGATCAGCAGGAATGCGCCGCCGATTCCCATGACCGCGCCGATGAAGCCGATCATCAGGCCGGTGGCGACCAGCGGGATCACCGAGAGATAGATCTTCGAGCGTTTGAAACGCATTTTCAGCGGCAGGCCGTGAATCCAGCCGTGCGCCCCGGTGCGCCGCATCGTGATTGTCTCGCCGCGCCGGGCGCGGCGGATGGCGTTCAAGCCTTCCCAGAACATCAGGCCGCCGACGGTCGACAGCAGCACCACGTAGGACAGTGCGATGATGAGATCGAGCTGGCCGAGCGAGCGCAGCAGTGTGAACAGCCAGACGCCGAACGCGGTTCCGAGCACGCCGCCGCTCAGCAACACCAAAGCCAGCGCCGGATCGATCGCGCGCCTGCGCCAGTAAGCCAGCGCGCCCGAGAACGATGATGCGGCGATATGGCTGGAGACCGAGGCGACCGCAACTGCGGGCGAGACGCCGACGAAAATTAGAAGCGGCGTCAGCAGAAAACCGCCGCCGATGCCGAACATGCCGGACACAAACCCTACCGCCATGCCCATCGCGAGGATGAGAAACATGTTCACCGGAATGTCGGCGATGGGCAGGAATAGCTGCACGTGGACCGCTTCAGTGTTTGGCTAAAGTCGGGCCCTGCTTAACCGAAATCGTCCCGAGGCGGCACTAAAGATTGCACGGATCGCGGGGTTTTGCCCCGCGATCGTTAACCGCCATCGCTGTTGTGATTAACGCTCGGCGCGCTTCTCGGCTGCGGGCTTCGCAGCCGGCTTCACAGCGGCCTTTTGCGCAGCACCCTTGGGCGCCGCGCCCTTGGCAGGCTTGGCAGCAGTCGTCTCGCCATCCCAGCCGCCTGCGGGTGCTGCCGCGGTCGCGGCGGCATCCGGCTGCTTCTCCGGTACGAAGGTCTGGATCGCGAGTTTGGCTGCGGCAAGCGATTGAGCATCGAGGCGCTTGGCCACGTCGTCACGCTTGCGGCCCGAGTCTGCGTCGCCCTGGGCTGCGGCGAGGCTGAACCACTTGAACGATTCGGCGAGGTTCTGTTCCACGCCGATGCCGCGGGCATAAAGGATACCGAGATTGAACTGGCTGTCGGCGACGCCGTGATCGGCGGCCTTGCGGAACCACTGCACCGCGCTCTTGTAGTTCGGACCCTGGCCGCCGCCATCGGCGTCGAACACTGCGAGGTTATGCATCGCCTTGGCGTTGCCGCGCTCGGCCGCCTGCATGTAATAGCGGCGTGCGGTCTCCGGGTTTTTCTTCACCCCGAGGCCCTTCTCGTGGAAGGTCCCGAGACGGAACATTGCGGGCGTCACGCCGGCCAGCGCCGCGCGCTCATACCACTTCACGGCTTCGTCGTAATTGACCGTCACGCCTTTGCCTTCGGCAAACCGAAGTCCAATTTCGTAGGCTGCGGCTGGATCGCCTTTCTGCGCGGCGGTACGCAGGCGATCGCTGCCGATTGAATCGGGAAGTTTGTCGCCGACCGGGGTCAGTGATGCAGTTGTGTCCGCCGTCCAGACCGGCGCGCGCGTTACCGGCGCTGCGGCAGGAGCCGCGGGCTTTCCGCTCTTTGGTGTGATGGAGCCGGTGACGTCCGATGACGTTTCGGCGGAGGCAATCTGTGCAGGTGCGGCTGCCGGCTGTGGAGCCGGTGCTGCCGGTACATTGAAGTCCGGCGCCTGAATCAGAAGGCTCTGACGCCCGATCGGAGTCGGTGAGATCACCGAGGGTGTCGCGGGGGCTTCAGGACGAGGTTTAGCTTCGGGAGCAAGACTCACGGGCGGTGGAGCAAGCTCGCTCGACTTTTCAGTCGCGGCCGGTTGCGCATCGCCGCCGTCGAACATCGTCATCGCAAGGCGGAAGCCGCTGAGCACGATGACCACGACGCTGACGCCGACCAGCAGTGAACGGATTCGCGATGCTTTCGATACCGGCTCACCGCTTGCGGCCTTTGCCGTTGCGGGCTTGGCGGCATTGCTGAGAACGGTGATACGGCCGGTTTTCGCGGCGCCCGTTGCAGGTGCGCTTGCAGCGGCAGCCTGCGCTGCGCGGCGCGCTGCGGCGATGAAGCTCGATGCATTTCCGGCTTCGGGTAGTGCGCCTGGAATTTCGCTGAGTGCGTCTTCAGAGGCTGCGATGCGCTCCGACGGCGCCATCATGCGGCCACCCGTGCGCGAGCCTGGCTCAAGCGGATGATCCGGCGGCAAGCTGGCGTCGATCGGCATACGCGCAACGGCGGGATCGGTACGGACCGCCGGCGGAGCAACCGGTGCAGCCGTGGGTTCGATGATGACTTGCGCCATCGGTGAAAGCACCGGTGCGGCTTGTGTCATGACCGGGTTCGGCAATTCGGGGCGAGGCGCGGCCTGCTGTGGATGCATTGCCGCGCGCGGCGCTTCATGGTGAACCGGCGGGGCGGTCTGGACCTTGCGCAAATCGCCTTCGATCGAGCTCAGGCGATCGGCGACATGGCCGAGCGCGCTGTGAACCGTTTCAAGCGAGTCTTGAGTGCGGCGATCGGTTTCCGACTGGCTGAAGCGCATATCGGAGAGCTGGCGCTTGATCGTATCGACCAGATCGCTGTCCATCGCCGGTGCGCTGGCTTCAGGGTGTGCCGGAATGCTGTCGCGCTGATCCGCCAGATGCCGCAGAATATCGGCCAGCGCATCTTCGACGCGGGCGAGATTGCCGCCCTGCGGGCCTGCGCTCTCCATCCGCTCCATCAGATGAGCGATGCGCTGCTCGACATGATGAATCACGGCGGAGCCGTCGCCGCTGCCGACTTGCAGATGGTCGATGCGATCGGACAGCGAGCGAACCGCATTCTCGAGGTGGCTACCGTCGTGGCTGCCGGCGGCCATTGGCTCCCGGGTTTCCAGCGCGGTCGTCAGGATCGCGATGCGTTGTTCGAGTGCATTCAGCGAGCCGGAATAGTCGTGCTGCCGCGACAGCTGGTCGACGGTCGAGGAGAGCGTGCG
>JAKFUP010000040.1 GCA_021732625.1 Hyphomicrobiales bacterium | reverse complement strand
GACCCGGACAAGGACATCTTCAAGTGGGATGGCGTGAAGCGCTCGATCGAAGCGTGGAACAAGGACCACACCCTGCGGACGGCGATCGCGGCCTCTGTCGTGCCGGTCTATCAGGAGATCGCGCGGCGCATCGGCGCGGAACGGATGCAAAAGTATGTCAACCTGCTCGAATACGGCAATCGCAACATCGGCGGCGGTATCGACCAGTTCTGGCTGACCGGAGACCTGCGGATCACCCCGGTGCAGCAGATCGATTTTCTGGAGCGGCTGCGGCGCGGCGGGCTCGCGGTCTCGCAGCGGCCGCAGGAGGTCGTGCGGGATATCCTCTCTGTCACGAAAACCGAAAATGCCCTGATCCGTTACAAGACCGGGCTTCTGGGCGCGGAGATCGGCAAGCCTTCGCTCGGCTGGGTGGTCGGCTGGGCTGAGAAGCGGACAGATGTGACGGTGTTCGCCATGAACATGGACTGCCGCACGCCGGAGCACATCCCGGCGCGGATGACGATCACGCAGAAGCTCCTGACCGACGTCGGCGCGATCTAACGCATGATCCCGAAAAAGCCTGTCCCGGACTTGATCCGGGATGGGAACCGGTTTTCGGACCAGATCATGCGCAAAACCTGACGCTAGCTTTTCGTCTTGGCTACCTGATCCGCCAGCATCGCGTGCGTCACGCCCACATCGACCAGCGGATAGGTCTCGAAATGGGCCGGGATCAAATCGGCCCATTCGTTGAGGATCCGGTGCAGCAGACCATGATCCGGCACCTCGAACAGCGCGACCGCGCCGCGGCCGACCCGCGGATGGATCAGCTTGCAGACACCATTTTCCTGATAGGGCGCGATCCAGTGCCAGAACTGCTGGCGGGTGGCGGCATACTCTGACGGCCGCTCCGGGCGCGGGGTCGAGATCACGAGAAACAGCATCGGCTGGATTATCCCTCTGAAAAGAGCAGCTTATCCAGCCCGCTTGGCCTTGGCCAGCGCGCCCCAATTGGCAGTTCTGGCCGTTTGCAGTTCACCAAATCGCATGTAGGACTTAATCCAGAACTCCGATCCGGCGTCTGCCGGGCAGGCAAGCATGATCCCGAAAAGTGGACTTCCGGTTTTCGGACAAGACCATGCACATAGAGCTGGGACGGTTATGAAAAACATCGTTGAAACACTCGACGCGCGGCGCGCGGGCGCAAAACTCGGCGGCGGCGAGAAGCGCATCGAGGCGCAGCACGGTCGTGGCAAACTGACGGCACGCGAGCGCATCGAGCTGTTGATGGACAAAGGCAGTTTTGAGGAGTTCGACATGTTCGTCGAGCACCGCTCCACCGAGTTCGGCATGGAGAAGAACAAGGTGCCGGGCGACGGCGTCGTCACTGGCTGGGGCACTGTCAACGGCCGTACTGTGTTCGTGTTCGCAAAGGACTTCACCGTGTTCGGCGGCTCGCTGTCGGAAACCCACGCGCAGAAGATCACCAAGATTCAGGATATGGCGATGAAGGCGCGGGCGCCGATCATCGGCCTCTATGACGCCGGTGGCGCGCGCATTCAGGAAGGCGTCGCGGCACTCGCGGGTTACTCCTATGTGTTCCGCCGCAACGTGCAGGCATCGGGCGTCATTCCGCAGATCAGCGTCATCATGGGCCCGTGCGCGGGTGGCGACGTCTATTCGCCGGCGATGACCGACTTCATCTTCATGGTGAAGAACACGAGCTACATGTTCGTCACCGGACCCGACGTGGTGAAGACCGTCACCAACGAAGTGGTCACCGCGGAAGAACTCGGCGGCGCGTCGGTGCACGCGACAAAATCTTCGATTGCCGACGGCGCCTATGAGAACGATGTCGAGACGCTGTTGCAGATGCGGCGCTTGCTCGACTTCCTGCCGTCGAACAACACCGATGGCGTGCCGCGCTGGCCGAGCTTCGACGACATCGAGCGCGTGGACATGTCGCTCGATACGCTGATCCCGGACAATCCGAACAAGCCTTACGACATCAAGGAATTGATCCTGAAGGTTGCAGACGAAAGCGATTTCTTCGAGATCGCGGAAACCTTTGCCAAGAACATCGTCACCGGCTTCGGGCGCGTCGCCGGCAAGACGGTTGGTTTCGTCGCCAACCAGCCGATGGTGCTGGCAGGCGTGCTCGATAGCGATGCCTCACGCAAGGCCGCTCGCTTCGTGCGTTTTTGTGACGCCTTCAACATTCCGATCGTGACGTTCGTGGACGTGCCGGGATTTTTGCCGGGCACCGCGCAGGAATACGGCGGACTCATCAAGCACGGCGCGAAACTCTTGTTCGCGTATTCGCAATGCACGGTGCCGCTGGTGACAGTCATCACGCGCAAGGCGTATGGTGGTGCGTTCGACGTGATGGCCTCGAAGGAAATCGGCGCCGACATGAACTACGCGTGGCCGACCGCGCAGATCGCGGTGATGGGCGCGAAGGGGGCGGTCGAGATCATTTTCCGCGCCGACATCGGCGATGCCGAGAAGATCGCCGCGCGGACCAAAGAATACGAGGGTCGTTTTCTCTCGCCATTCGTCGCCGCCGAGCGCGGTTACATCGACGACGTGATCATGCCGCACTCGACCCGCAAGCGCATCGCCCGCGCGCTCGCCATGCTGAAAGACAAGCACGTCGAAGTGCCGATGAAGAAGCACGACAATATGCCGTTGTAGATTCGTCTTCGTGGCGCGAGCGGAGTGCGGCAGCAAGGCCGCCGATAGTTCTTCTTTTCGTCATGGCCGGGCTTGTCCCGGCCATCTCGCTTAGGAACAGCGTGTCCCTTATCGGGATCACCGGCACATCGGCGAGCGGAGCGACGCCGTTCTTCGAACGGCGATGGCCGGTGATGACGGGAGATATCGAGGCAGATGTGGAAGCCAGCCTGGATCAACCCGCGATCTCATCATACAGGTCGCGCCATTCTGGATTGGCTTCGGCAATCAGCCGCGTCTTGTAAACGCGGGGCCATCGTTTGATGTTTTTCTCGCGTTGAATAGCTTCTCTAATGGAGGAAAATTCTTCGAAGTGTACCAAGCGTTTAATGTTGTAGCGCTTGGTATGTCCGGCGATGACTCCCTGTTTGTGCTCGTACACGCGGCGGACAAGATCGCTGGTCACGCCGACATACAATGCGCCGCCCGGACGACTGGCAAGAATGTAAACGTGACAAGTGGCCATGCCACAGCATGGATACTCGGGATGGCCGGGACAAGCCCGGCCATGACGGCGAGGCCTCATACGTTGCGCTTGCTGAAGTTCTGTGGGCCGCATCTGCGTCATCGAATAACCTGAACACCCGCTTCACTCCCCGTTCATGCAACCTTCCGCATTCTGGCGTGTCTTCATCTTGGTACAAACAAGGGAGGAAGCGTCATGGAACGCCGTGCATTTCTGAAAGTCGCGTTCGGAGTTGTTGCGGGAGCGGCTGTGGCCGGAACCGCAGCGCAGGCCGCGCCGCTGCTCTCGCCGCAGCTTGCGCCAGGTCAGCCCGAGACGCCCAATGAACTGAAACCCCAGCCTGCGGTGGCCGATCAGAACGATCTCGATGCCGCGCGCATCGAGGAGGTGAGGTGGGGCAGACGCCGCCGCGGCTGGCGTCGCCGCCGATTCTGGGGTTATCGCCGCCGCCGGTTCTGGGGCCGCCGCCGCTGGCGCCGCCGGCGCTTCTGGCTGTGAGCGTTGTTTAACACCGGAACCATTTGACGTGTACGTTGCTCGCTGAGTCTCAGGCTGGATGTTCCAGCAATGAGGCTCGGCGGCTAACGACGGAGTTTCTCGCGACAACTTCGCAAACCTGTGAGTTGCGAAACCGGGCGGCGAGGCGGACGCTGATGCGGCCATGTCCGATGCAATGAGGCCTTCCCGAAACCTATCTCGCCGCCTCTTGCTCGGTGCTGCGGCGGCCGCGCTTTCAGGTGCGAGCAGTCTCGACGCAGCGTTCGCGCAAACGGCACTGGCGCAAACGAGCCTGCCGCCGACGCCGTCCTGTGACGATGGCGACGATCCGACGCCAGCGCAAACTGCCGGTCCGTTCTTCAAGCCGCGCTCGCCCGAGCGGCAATCGTTGATCGAGCCGGGTATGACCGGAACCCGCATCGCACTGGCGGGCATGGTGCTGACGCGCAGCTGCCGCCCGGTGCCGAATGTGCTGCTCGATCTGTGGCAGGCCGATGCGCGCGGCGTCTATGACAACAAAGGCTTTCGCCTGCGCGGGCATCAGTTCAGCGATGCGCGAGGCTGCTATCGGTTCGAGACCGTCGTGCCGGGCCGCTATCCCGGCCGCACGCCGCATCTTCATCTGCGCGTGCAAGCCAAGGGCCGCCCGATCCTGACGACGCAGCTCTACTTTCCAGACGAGGCAGGAAACGCGCGCGACGGCCTGTTCGATCCGGCGCTGCTGATGCGGACGCAAGCTGCCGCAAGTGGTGTCGAAGCGCAGTATGACTTCGTGCTGGCGATACGCTGACCCTATACGCCGCCGCTCATTTCAGCCCCATGCAGCTCGCATAGAACGTCGTCGTCGCGGGCCAGTCGGAAAACACGCCGCGCACGCCGGCCTGTTGCGCCAGCACATCGAGCACGGTGAGCGTATCGCCGTCGCGGTCGATCGCAGGCTTCACCGAGCGATGATAGAAACCGCCGCCCTTGTCGAGCGGGCCGTCGCGCTCCAGCGACCAAGCGATCAGGTCGAGACCCGCGAGGCGCGCCGCGCGCGCATAATCCGACGGCACGATCGCGCCTTTGTCGTCGAGCGCGAGCAGCATATAGATCGGTGGCGCGAGAATTTTCACGCCTGCTGCCTTCAACTCGGTCATCGATGGCTTCCAGGTTTCCGGCTTGGTGTGATCGAAGCCCGGGCTTTCATAACGCCCGTCGAGATAGACCGCCTGTTTGCCGAACTCCGGCGCGGTTTTGAGCCAGTAGAGAACGTCCGCGTAGCTGAAGCTCTGCGCAAACACCTCGGACGGAGAAATCCCAGCGGCTTTGTACTCATCCAGCATCTGCGTGGCGTATTTGTCCTGCGTGTAGTCGCCGTCGAACGGCATTGTCACTTCGGGCGCTTTCAGCTCCGGGGTGAATTTCGCGCCGAGGCTCTTGATGAGTGCGATGCTCTCAGCATGAGTCATCAGCGTGCCGGTGGCGCTGTACAAATCCGTGCGCCAGCGCGGCGTTCCGTTCTGATACTCCGCGACCGTCTTCACATCGGGATTGGATGCATCCATCTTGGCGGTGAGGGTCTTGAATTCGGCGAGCGTGATGTCGCTGGTGCAGCATTTGGCGGAGGCCTTCTTGCCGCTCGCGGCATCCGCCGGGGTGAATGGTTGCGTGCATTTCGGGGCCAGCGCCGTCATCGAAAGAATATTGGTCGTGGTGTGCAGGTCGCACTGCGAATGCCGGCAGACCAGCTCTCGGTCTTTCGTGAATGTCACGTCGCATTCGATGACGCCGGCGCCCATCCGGGCGGCGGCGAGATATGATTCCCTGGTGTGCTCGGGGAATTGCAGCGCCGCGCCGCGGTGGCCGATGGAGAAGTCGGTCTTGCGGAAAGGCCCGGTGCATTGGCTGAGCCTGGATTTCAGCGGCCCGTCTTTCATCTTGTCGACCAGATAGAACGGCCGCGGCCCGATTTGCGGTTCGCGCGGCATCGGCGGGTTTTGTGCTGCGGCAGGCGCGATCAGGCTGGCGATCCAGAGCACGGCAAGCGGCATCAAGCGAGATGAGCGGGGCATCGGAAGCCTTCGATAGTGAGCGCGTGGCCGATCTGACCATGTCAGTATGACGGTGGTGTGTGAGATGCAATCCGCCGTCGCGGCCTGTTGCCGGCTATTGCATATTCCACCAGCCGGGGAGCCCGGGTAGAATAGAATCTCCAAGTGCGTGTAGGATTGAGTCGATGGCTGAAAGCACGCAACTGTATTCAAATCAGGTTTCGTCAAATTCTCAAAGATGGCTCGTTCTCGCCGTGCTGCTGCTGGCGCGCACGTCGATGGGCTATCAGTTCGAAACTGTCGGCGCGATCGGCCCCATTCTGATCGATGTATATAAAATCGATTTCACCTGGCTCGGCACGCTGATCGGTCTCTATATGCTGCCGGGTGTGATCGTTGCGATACCGAGCGGTGTAATCGGCCAGCGTTTCGGCGCGAAACGGATTGTACTGTTCGGTCTTGCGCTGATGGCATTGGGTGGTGTGCTGACCAGTGTTGAATCGCTCCAGCTTGCCTTTGCCGGGCGGCTGATCAGCGGCATCGGCGGTGTCATCATGAATGTGATGATGTCGAAGATGGTGGCCGACTGGTTCGCCGGCCGCGAGATCGTCGTGGCGATGTCGATCTTCATTGCGAGCTGGCCATTGGGAATCGCATTGGGGCTGGTGACGTTTCCGCCGCTCGCTGCGTTGTCGTCGTGGCATGTGGTGATGATCACGGCGTCGGTCGTGGCGCTTTTGTCTTTCGCCATGATGATAACATTCTATCGCGATCCGCCGAATATGCCGCCGTTGCAGGAGGGCAAACTCCAGATCGGCCTCACCGGGCGAGAGTGGCGGCTGGCGCTGATCGCGGGGATGATCTGGGGCACCTACAACGTAGCCTATATCGTTCTCGTCAGCTTTGTGCCCGAGCTGTTCACAGTGCGCGGCTATTCGCTTGGCGAAGCAGGGCGCGCGGTCAGCCTGCTTGGCTGGGCATTGATTTTTATCGTGCCGCTTGCGGGTTATCTCGCCCAGCGGGTTCGGCGTCCCAATTTGCTGATGGCAACAGGCTTCATCGTGGTCGGTCTGGCCAGTTTGGCGCTGCCTTACACCAGCGCTTTCATCCTCACCTTTGTGCTTATTGCCATTGTCGCCGGTCTGCCGGCGGGGCTGCTGATGGCGCTGCCGTCGGAAGCCCTGTCGCAGCAGAACCGCGCAGTCGGAATGGGTGTGTTCTTCACCTGCTTTTACGCCTGCATGGCCATCTTGCCGGCTTTTGCCGGCAAGATGCGCGATCTCACCGGCAGTCCAGCGGCTCCGTCCGTGTTCGCGGCTTCGATGATGGGCATTGCGCTGCTGGGATTGATCCTGTTTCGTTTCGCACAGCGCAGGCCGGCGTAAGCATGCCCCACGCCGAAGCCTTGCTGTTTCCCTTGTCCATCGTTGCGCTGGTCGTCGCTGCGATGACCGCGGCGCTGGCTGCCGGGCGCCGCAGCATGGACTGGATGGGTGTCGCGATGCTGAGCTCGATCACGGCGTTGGGCGGCAGTTCGACGCGGGACATGCTGCTTGGGAATTATCCGTTGGGCTGGGTGCAAGAGCCTTATCTGCTGGGGGTCACGACAGCCGCGGCACTTGCCACCATTGTGCTGGCGCCGGTGATCCATCGCTTCCACAAGGCGTTTCTGTTTCTCGATGCTGTCGGCCTCGTGCTGTTCACCATCCTTGGCTGCAGCGTGGCGCTGAAACTCAATCACCACTTTGCCATCGTCATCATGGCCGGGATGATCACCGGCTGCGTCGGTGGCGTGCTGCGCGATGTGTTGTGCAACGATGTCCCGTTGCTGTTTCGCGCCGAACTCTATGCCAGCGTCTCCATCGTCACCGGGCTGATTTACGTCGCGGGACTGAGCAACGGCTTTGCACCCGATCTGGTTGCGCTGGTTGCATCCGCAGTCGGTCTGACGTTTCGGTTGCTTGCGATCCGGTTCAGGCTGGAGATGCCGAAGTTCGTTTACGAGCGGGATCGAGGATAGGCTAATCGTGGAAAATCATTCCGGGATGCGCGTTTTTCCCACGCGGGCCAAAATCCATACGCCGCAACAATAATTCGGCCAATCGTTATCCCCGGGTACCCCAACCTCGCTTATAGTGCTCACGTCTCGTTCGCGAGGGGCGTCTTCCGGAGACGTTCTTGAAGGCGGAACGAAGTCTTTGACTGGCCGGAATGGGGCAAGCCCCAAGCCGGCTGATGCGGCGCCTGCGGCTGTGCCTCGTAAGCATAGACTCGGGAGGCTGGGGGTCACCGTCCGGGCTCACTACGGAGCCCTGCCTTTGATGGCTGGACGCGGGCTGGATGAAGGCGGGTGAAAACCTGCCGGATCGGGCGATGCGATGCATGGCTGTCCTCGCCCCGGAAGCACGGTCCCCCGGACATAAATCGCCGCAGCGGCGCGCCGACAGGCGATGCGCGCTTCGTGTTCGCCGTTCGCTGCGGTGACTGCGGAGAGCGAGCCGTGACCCTTGCGCCTTTCGGCGCGCTGCTCCCCTCAATTTTTTAGGGGACTTTGATCGCGGTCAGCCGGTGCGCGAAGCACCGGAGGGCATGGACGGATAAGCACGTCCAAAATTATGTTTTCGTCATTGCGAGGCGCGCCCTTGCGCAACGGAGCAATCCAGATTCACCATCCACTGGATTGCTTCGTCGCGGAGCCTGTACTCGGACGGCGCGAAGCGCCGATCCTGGTGCCCCTCGCAATGACGGTGACGTGGCTGTTTGACAATCGAATCGGGAAGAAGCGAATGCGAGCCGATGGTTCGGCCGCAACCGAAGCATCGTGCGGGCATAACAAGCTATCAAATTGCTCATCGTCAATCGGAGAGCACGTTCATGATCGTCACCGTTTTCATCCGCTACAAGATCGATCCGTTCAAGCGTCACCTGTTCGAGCTGTACGCGCAGAACTGGCTACAGATCATTCCAAGGTGTGGCGGCCATCTGATCGGCTACTGGATGCCGCACGAAGGCACCAACAACGTCGCCTTTGCTGTTATTTCTTTTGCCAGTCTTGCGGTCTACGAGCAGTACCGCACGAGACTTCGTGGCGATGCGGAAGGCGAAGCAAATTTCGATTTCGCAGAGGTGAACCAGCTCATTCTGGGGGAGGAGCGGACCTTCCTGCGGCAGGTCGAAGCATGAGTGGAGTCTTGCCAACGCGGTCCGGGAGCGGCAGCATCGTCGCAAATCCGGATACAGAGTCGCACGGCTCCCGCTCCACGACGACGGAGGAAGGAAATGACTGCATCGGTGACGCCCAAAGGCGCCTGGCAGGTCGTATTTCTGCTGTTCCTGTTCATGGTGGTGAACTTCGCCGACAAGATCATCGTTGGCCTCGCCGGTGTTCCGATCATGACGGAGCTGCAGTTGCAGCCCGAGCAGTTCGGTTTCCTCGGCTCCTCGTTCTTTTTCCTGTTCTCGATCTCCGCGATCGCCGTTGGCTTCATCGTCAATCGGGTGCCTGCGCGCTGGGTCATCCTCGTGCTCGCGCTGGTCTGGGCGCTGGTGCAATTCCCGATGGTCAGTCAGGTCAGCTTCACCACGCTCGTGATCTGCCGCATCCTGCTCGGTGCAGGTGAGGGACCGGCGTTCTCGATCGCGCTGCATGCGATCTACAAATGGTTTCCCGACGAGAAGCGCACATTGCCGACGGCAATTCTCGCGCAAGGCTCGGCGTTCGGTGTCATTCTCGCGGTACCCGCCCTGAACTGGATCATTGTCAATTACACTTGGCATCATGCGTTCGGCGCACTGGGGATCGTCGGGCTGATGTGGGTTGTGCTGTGGTTTGCGCTCGGCCGCGAGGGACCGATCACAGAAACTGTCAGTTCGGACATGGACGAGCATGTGCCTTATTCGCAACTGCTGTTGTCGCGTACTTTCATCGGCTGCTGCGCCGCGACGTTTGGCGCATACTGGGCGCTGTCGCTCGGGCTGACATGGTTCACGCCGTTCCTTGTTTCGGGTCTGGGTTTTGCGCAGAAGGAAGCGGGCCTGATCTCCGTCCTGCCGTGGGTGTTCGGTGCATCGATTGTGCTGTTGACCGGCTGGGTCTCGCAGGTGCTCGTCGGCAAGGGCATGTCGACGCGTTATGCGCGCGGCGTGCTCGGCTCGGTACCGCTGATTGTGGGCGGACTGATTTTGTTGCTGATGCCGAGCGTTCAAAGCGCAGGCTGGCAAATCGCGGTACTGGTGATTGGCTCGGGAGTGATTGGCCCGATCTATGTGGTCTGCGCGCCGATGATTGCCGAGTTCACGCCGACGTCGCAGCGCGGCGCAGTGATCTCGATCTATGGTGCCGTCTATACGCTGGCCGGAATCATTGCGCCGTTTGTGATGGGCGCGGTGGTGCAAAAGGCCGCCAACGTCCACGACGGTTACATGACAGGCTTCACCATCAACGGCGTGATCCTGATCGTCTCCGGCATTCTCGGCCTGCTGCTGCTGTGGCCGAACGCCGAGCGGGCGCGGCTACGCGGGCAGGCGATGCAGCCAAAGCTCGTTTAGGACATTTTGGTTGCACCGCACCAAACTTCGACCTTGGTCCGGCCTCATCCGAAAAGACCTGATTCCGCCGCGAGTTGTGATTTGGCGCGCCTTGCTATCCGCGGTTCGCGATGGCCTAATCGGTGGCAATCAAACCATTCAGAAACGACGAGGAAATCAATGACAAGACTTTATTCGCTGCGCGGCCGAGGCGCCGCATGCTTTGCGTTGCTTGCGTTCGGTGCTCTGGCAGTTGTGACAAGCAGTCAGGCCGTTGCGCAGACCGCTGCGACGACTTGGCCGGATCGGACGATCTCCATAATCAGCCCGTTTCCCGCCGGCGGTGGAACCGACGCCTTTGCGCGCCCGCTCGTCGCTCAGCTCGAGAGGCAACTCAATCAGCGCGTTCTGATCGACAATCGTTCAGGCGCCGGCGGCACGGTTGGCGCGAGTGCGGCCTCCAAGGCCGATCCCAACGGCTACAATTTCTTTATCGGCGCCGCTCACCACACCATCGCTGCGACGCTATACCCAAAGCTGGACTACGACTTGATGAAGGACTTCATTCCGATCATCCTGATTGCGGCGCCGCCGCAGGTTGTGGTCGTCAACCCGGCCAAGGTATCGGCAAAGACGCTGGCCGAATTGATCGCCGAAGCCAAGGCCAATCCCGGCAAGCTCGACTATGCTTCTGCGGGTCTTGGCACGACACATCACCTTGCCGGCGAACTGTTCCAGTTGCTGGCGGGCGTTAAACTGAACCACGTGACGTATCGCGGCGCGGGTCCCGCCATGCAGGATCTTGTCGCAGGCCATGTGCACGTGATGTTCGACGGCCTCGGCTCGTCCGCCAGCCAGGTTCAGGGCGGCCAGATTCGCGCGCTGGCGGTTGCAGCCGCGACAAGGTCGGATGCGATCGCCAATGTTCCGACATCCTCGGAGGCCGGTCTCAAGGGCTACGAAGTCGCGACGTGGTACGCATTGTTTGCGCCCAAGGGAACGCCACCGGCAATCGTCGATCGGATGGCCGCCGAGGTCCGCAAAGCGCTCGATACGGATGTGATGAAAGATATCTGGAATAAGAACGGTTCGCTGACCCCGACCTTGGTGAAGGATGACTTCGGCAAGTTTGTCGGCGCCGAGATCGTGCGCTGGGCCGATGTGATCAACAAGGCGGGCATCAAGCTGGAGTAATCGCTCGTCGCATTGCAATGTGACTTTGATATTTTCCAAGTTCGTTCGGGAACGGATGCGCGGTGTGGGTGTTGCGTTTGGGATCAGTTCGGCCTGAAGGCCGATGAACCACTTCATCTTTCGCAGCTACCAATGTTTGTGAACATCCGGTTCACTTCAGGTTCATCGCCCGGACGCGATCATTGTCACTTACCACTCAACTCGGGAGGTTTTTAGTATGGAACGAAGGGATTTTCTGAAGCTGGCTTTTGGCGTAGCTGCTGGTGCCGGTGTCATGGCTGTCGCAGGCTCTGCCGTAGCGGCTCCATTGATGGTACCGACCGATTTGAAGGGGCCGACCCCCAATCCGCAGCCTGAAGTTGAGGCTCAATCGGCGATAGCGACTGAGAAAGATCTTGCGGACGCATCCGCGGAGCAAGTGCAGTATTACGGCTATCGCCGCCGTTACTATCGCCCGCGTTACTATCGCCCGCGTTACTATCGCCCGCGTTACTATCGTCCCCGGTATCGCCGCCGTCGGGTTTTCTACTATTGAGTTTTAGACGATTAGGCTGAGCCCGGTTTGGTGCCGTCGCATCAAGCCGGGTTTTTGCGTTTCGGTTCTAGAGCTTTGGCGCGCTGCCGGTCGGAGCCTTGATCTGCTCGCTCTTGGCAGCGGCTATCGCATCGTCGTCAATCGTTGCCGCGCTGGTGATGCGTTTGAAATCCGCCAGCATGAATTCGGCCTTGCCGACGCGATCGGCTGTCCCTCCCGACGAAAGCGTGATGCTGAGGGCGGCTTCGCAGTTGGCGTCGCTCGCCTCGCTGCGCAAAGCAGCTAACGTCTTGTCCAGCGTACCGATGCGTTTGACGGCTGCGACGCAGCTGCCCTTGCCTTTTGCGTCGTTGAGCGCAACGGCAGCCTTCGGATTGACAGGCTTATCGAGCGCTTCAAGAGCCGTATCCGGCTTGTACTTCTGACCGACCGATACGACTTTGCCTTTGCGGTAGAAGTAGTAGACGTGCTGGTCGCCGATCAGCGTTGCCACGCCATACTTATCGGTCAGCTGCTTGAGCAGATCGGCTTTCAGTGGCTGCTGGTCCGGAGCAAAAGTAATCGTCCTGGTGAGCATAAATGTCTTGTTGGCGCTCGCCGGCGAGGAGAATGCCGCTGCGATGTTCTCGCCACTCTCCTTGGCGCTGGCCGGCAGATCGAAGCTCATCGACGGCACGAAGGTGACGGCAGTATTGACGAACGTTTGTTGCTGGACGTTCGGCTTCACGCCCTGACGGCCTTTGAAATAAGCTTCGACGATGTCCTTGGTTTTGGCGGCGTCCTGCTCGGTGGAGAGGCCAAGGATATCGGGCTTTATCTTCCCGGAAAAACCGGTGTCAGGCGTCTTTGGCTTGATATCGTAAGCCGTGGCTACGTGGGACATGGTTATGGCAGGCATTGCTACACACGCAGCAAAAATGATCGTCTTTCGAAACATGAGTTCCAGCTCGCAATTGTTGAATTTGACAACGGCTGCGGGCGATTAGCTCAACTTGGCAGGGGGCTGTCAACAGGCCGATCATGCGAAGATGCCCATCACATCGTGCATATAAAAGCCCGCCCGGATGATCCGGGCGGGCGTCAATCTCATCAATCAAAATCAGTTCGGCGATGCAGGAGATGGCGTGGGCGTGATTTGCCGCTGAGCCACGTTCTGCGCCGGCGAACCGTTATCGCTAGAGTGAAAATTGTTGACCTGATACATGAGCAAGCTCAACACAATCAGCACACCGATGCCGATGAGAGCCTTGGTCGGCCTTGCTTCAAGCTCATTGTGCTCGATCGGCGCTCTGGTTTCATCCAGACTTTGCGGCGAAGATAATGTCTCTCGATCACTCCAGTTCATTCGATCCTCCTGGTTGTCAGCTTTTGCTTTCGTTGCTGTTGTGGCCAATGGACCTATGACAACGGCAGGCGAGAGGAGCTGTTCCGGAACGACCGTGCACGGCTTTCGCATCTGCCATGCAGGAACGAAGGCAAATCTCAGGTCAAGAGATCATGGTCTCGGGTGCGATTTTGCAGTGCGGCAAGTCAGCTATCCGCAGCTTGATTTCGAACGAGCCTTACAACGCGACACAAAACGAAGCTTAAATACGCTTTCAGACAACGAAATTGCGATCTGGAAAAGCCTGAAAAACCTCATCGAATCTTGATGCAGGCCGGACGGAAACCAACATAGAATGTTTCTATCGGGACTCGGCAACTTTCGGCCGGGCAATAATGCGAGCGCGTCAAGCGCGGATCGAGAGGCGGGAATGGGAATCAATCAGGGGCCGATCAGTCTCGATCAGAAATATACCCAGCAATCGGGCCACGTTTTCCTCACCGGCATTCAGTCTCTGGTACGGCTGCCAATGGCGCAGGTGCGGCGCGACCGCGCGCAGGGGTTGAACACGTCAGCGTTCATTTCCGGCTACCGCGGCTCGCCCTTGGGCGGCTACGACCAGCAGCTCATGGCCGCCCGCCATCACCTCGATCAATACGGCATCAAGTTCCAGCCGGGCGTCAATGAAGACCTGGCGGCGACCGCGATCTGGGGATCGCAGCAGCTTAACCTCTCGCCCGGCGCGAAATACGACGGGATCACCGGCATCTGGTATGGCAAGGGGCCTGGCGTCGATCGCTGTGGCGACGTGTTCCGCCACGGCAATGCGGCGGGTTCAGCCGCCAAGGGCGGCGTTTTGTGCCTCGCCGGTGACGATCATGGCGCGAAATCATCGACCGTCCCCCATCAGTCCGACCACGCGTTCGTGTCGGCTTTGATGCCCTACCTCTACCCGTCCAGCATCCACGAGATGATCGAGATGGGGCTGCTCGGCATCGCGATGTCGCGCTATTCCGGCTGCTGGGTCGGCATGAAGGTGATCACCGAGACGGTCGAGACCACTGCCGAGATCGATCTCAACGATGAGATGAAGCCGTTCAATATCCCGACGGATTTCGAGATGCCGCGGGGCGGTCTTAATCTGCGCTGGCCGGACGATCGCTTCGATCAAGACAGGCGATTGCAGGACCACAAGGGATTTGCGGCAGTCGCATTCGCGCGTGCCAACAACGTCAACCGCGTCGTGATGGATTCACCAAATCCGCGGTTCGGCATCATGGCTTCGGGCAAGAGCTACGAAGATGTGCGGCAGGCGCTGCGCGAACTCGGAATTACCGAACAGGTCGCAGCCAAGATCGGCCTTCGGCTCTACAAGATCGGCATGCCGTGGCCGCTCGAGCCGGAAGGCGTGCGCAAGTTCGCGGTCGGACTCGAGGAAATCTTTATCGTCGAAGAGCGCCGCGAGATCGTCGAGAATCAGGTGAAGCAGGAACTGTTCAACTGGCGCGATGACGTGCGCCCGCGCATCGTCGGCAAGATGGACGAGCACGACAAGCGATTTCTGCCGTTCGCCGAAGAGCTCAGCGTCGCATCGCTGGCGAGTTCGCTGACCGAACGGCTGTTGCGGCTCAATCTCAACCCCGAAGTTGCCGAAATGCTGCGCGCCAAGGCCGACTGGTTCAACGGCCGGCAGGCAACTCAAGTTCAGGCCATCGCGCCGGTGACGCGCACGCCGTATTTCTGCTCGGGCTGTCCGCACAACACCTCAACCAAGGTGCCCGACGGCAGCCGGGCGATGGCTGGCATTGGCTGTCACTTCATGTCGTTGTGGATGGATCGTAACACCGAAACCTTCACGCACATGGGTGGTGAGGGCGTGCCTTGGGTTGGCATTGCGCCGTTCACCGATGAGAAGCACATTTTCGCCAACCTCGGCGACGGCACTTACTTCCATTCGGGGAGTCTGGCGATCCGGCAGGCAGTCGCCTCCAAGGCCAACATCACCTACAAGATACTCTACAATGACGCGGTCGCGATGACCGGCGGTCAACGCCACGACGGCGATTTGTCGCCGCAGCAGATTACATTCCAGCTTCACAGCGAAGGCATTCGCGAAATCTATCTGGTATCCGAGAATCCCGATGCCTATCCGGCGGCTGACATCGCGCCGGGGACCAAGCTGGCCCATCGCGACGATCTCGACGCCGTGCAAAGGGCTTGCCGCGAGATCAACGGCGCCTCGGCGATCGTGTTCGTGCAGACTTGCGCCGCCGAAAAACGCCGCCGCCGCAAACGGGGTACCCTCGAAGATCCGCAGCGCCGCGTGATGATCAATGCAGCCGTCTGCGAAGGCTGCGGCGATTGTTCGGTGCAGTCGAACTGCATTTCGGTGGAGCCGCTGGAAACCGAGATGGGCCGCAAGCGCACCATCAACCAGTCGAGTTGCAACAAGGATTACTCCTGTTTGAAAGGCTTTTGTCCGTCGTTCGTAACTGTCGATGGCGGCAAGCTACGCAAGCGTGCGCCTGTCGATCTCGGCAATATCGGCGACATTCCCGAACCCAAAAACCGCGTGACGCTGGACAAGACCTACAACATCGCCATCGGTGGTGTGGGCGGCACCGGCGTGCTGACGGTCGGCGCGTTGCTCGGTATGGCGGCGCACATCGAAGGCAAGGCCAGCATGATCCTCGACATGTCGGGGCTCGCGCAAAAGGGTGGCGCCGTGTTGAGCCATGTGCGGCTGTCGGAAAACACCGACGATGTGCGCTGCTCGCGTATCGTCACGGGCACGGCAGATTTGCTGATTGCTGCCGATGAAGTCGTGGCCATCGCCAAGGAAACCATCACGCTTTGCGAGTCCGGGCGCACCAACGGTATCATCAACACGCATTTGATTCCGATTGCTGATTTCATCCATCAGCGCGATTTCAATTTCCAGCGGCGCAAGGTCAACAGCGTGCTGGAAGCGTCGTTGCGCAAGGAATCGGTGTTCTTCGATTTCACTCATGCGGCGGAAGGCCTGCTCGGCGATGCCATCGCAACGAACCTGATGATGTTGGGCTATGCCTATCAGCAGGGGCTGCTGCCGGTCTCCTCTGAGGCGATCCTGCGAGCGATCGAGCTGAACGCTGTGTCGATCAAGATGAACACGCTGGCGTTCCAACTGGGCCGTCTGGCGTCGACCGATCCGAAGCGGCTGGCTGCGATGATGAAGGACGAGGAATCCGCGCCAAAGACGCTCGACCAGATGTCTCTCGACGAAGTGATCGCCCATCGCGCGGCGATGCTGACCGGCTATCAGAATGCAGCACTCGCGAAGCGCTACACCGATCTGGTCGCAAGCGTTGGCAAGGTGGCGATTGAAGGTGGATACGGCGAAGCCCTGCCGCGGGCGGTGGCGATCAATTATGCCAAATTGCTCGCCTACAAAGATGAATACGAAGTGGCGCGGCTCTATACCGACGGCAAGTTTGCCCAGCGCATTGCTGAGCAGTTCGAGGGGGATTTCAAGGTGAGCTATCATCTGGCGCCGCCGATGCTGCCGGGCACCGACGCTATGGGCCGTCCGCGCAAGCGACAGTTCGGTTCGTGGATGATGCCGTTATTCCGCGTCTTGGCAAATCTGCGCGGGCTGCGCGGTACGGCACTCGATGTGTTTGGCTACAGCGAAGAGCGCAAGATGGAACGCAACCTGATCGAGGGATACGAGAAGGATGTTGCAGCAGCTCTCGGCATGCTGTCGCCCATCAATCACGATATCGCGGTCGATCTGCTGTCTTTGCCGGATCAGATCCGTGGGTTTGGACCTGTGAAGGAAAAGTCTGTGGCAGATGCGAAAGTCCGCACCGCGAAATTGGCAGCCGATCTTGCCAATCCCCCGCCGCTGGTGACGCCGCAGATCGCGGCTGAATAGAGTATCCGGAAAGCGGGCGGACTCGCGATCCGCTTGCCATTCCACGTCTGACAGGCCAGACATTCGCTGAAGAAGAAGACGTTCAGCGGAGAAGCTACTTGAGTATCAAAGGCAAGGCCTACATCGCCGGGATCTTCGAACATCCAACCCGGAAAGCGCCCGACAAATCCATCGCTCAGCTTCACGCCGAAGTCGCCAAGGGTGCACTCGAAGACGCCGGGCTCACGAAAGCCGACGTTGACGGGTATTTCTGCGCCGGCGATGCGCCGGGCGGTGCCATGGCGATGGTCGACTATCTCGGTCTCAAGGTGAGGCATTTCGATTCCACCGACACTGGTGGCTGTTCCTATCTGGTTCACCTCGGCCATGCGGCTGAAGCGATCGCCGCCGGCAAATGTTCGGTCGCGCTGATCACGCTCGCAGGCAAACCGCTGACTGCCGCGCCTCCGCCTCGTGCGACCGGCGCTGAACATGATTTTGAGGTGGCGTACAACGCAACCACGCACAACATCTACGGTACGTGCGCCATGCGGCACATGCATGATTTCGGCACCACCAGTGAACAACTGGCCTGGATCAAGGTCGCCGCATCGCATCACGCACAATACAATCCGCACGCGATGCTCAAGGATGTCGTCACCGTCGAGGACGTTTTGAACTCGCCGATGATTTCCGATCCGCTGCATCGGATGGATTGCTGCGTCGTTACCGACGGTGGCGGGGCTTTGATCGTTACGACGCCAGAGATCGCGAAGGGCCTGAAGCGTCCATTGGTGCGGCTCATGGGGCAGGGTGAGGCCATCAAAGGTCCGCGCGGCGGCAAGGATCTCGATCTGACGTATTCAGCAGGCGTGTGGTCCGGTCCTGTCGCATTCGCGGAAGCCGGTGTGACCGTGAAGGACATCAAGTACGCCTCAATCTACGACAGCTTTACCATCACCGTGCTGATGCAGCTCGAAGACCTCGGCTTCTGCAAAAAGGGCGAGGGCGGCAAGTTCGTCGCTGACGGCAATCTCATCTCGGGCGTCGGCAAGCTGCCGTTCAATACAGACGGCGGCGGTCTGTGCAGCAACCATCCGGTCAACCGCGGCGGCATGACCAAGATCATCGAGGCCGTGCGGCAATTGCGCGGCGAGGCGCATCCCAAAGTGCAGGTGCCGAACTGTGATATCGCACTGGCGCATGGCACCGGCGGCCTGCTCGGCGTCCGTCATGCTGCATCGACAGTCATCATGGAGCGCGTGTGATGAACGACAAACCGAAACTCCCCGCGCCGCAGGTTAATCCAGAGTCCAAGCCGTTCTGGGACGCGGCGAGCCAGGGCAAGTTCCTGATCAAACGGTGTACCTCCTGCAACGAGCCTCACTATTTTCCGCGCGCGCTGTGTCCGTTCTGCTTCTCGGATCAGACCGTGTGGGAAGAGAGCAAGGGCGAGGGCGAGATCTACAGCTATAGCCTGATGCGCAAATCGGCGGCCGGGCCCTATGCCATCGGCTACGTCACGCTGGATGAAGGTCCATCGCTGCTGACCAATTTTGTCGATTGCGATCTGCATACGCTCAAGATCGGCCAACGTGTGAAGGTGGTGTTCAAGCCAACCGACGGCGCGCCGCTGCCGTTTTTTACTCCGATTTGACACCGCTGTCCGGTCAATCAAGAAAATAGAGGAAACGTCACATGCCGTTCAAATATGAAGACGTGATCGGCCTCAAGAATTTCGGCCAGAAGTATTCCTGGACCGACCGCGACGTGATGCTCTACGCCTACGGGATTGGCATGGGCGCCGATCCGATGGAGGAGAAGGAATTGCTCTACGTCAACGAGGGCTACTACACGCCAAAGCCTCTGAAGGTTGTGCCGACCTTTGCATCCGTCGCGGCATGGGGTGCGCAGCCCGGACACATCGATGTCAATCGCGTGATGGTCGTCGACGGTGAGCGCGATATCACGTTCCACAAGCCGCTGCCAATTGCGGCCAGTATCACCGCGGATGTGAGCGTTGTCGATATTTTCGACAAAGGCAAAGATAAAGGCGTCGTCATTATCCGCCAGACCGTGTTGCGCGACGAGAAAGGAGAGCCACTCGCAACTTTGCTTGCTTCGCAGTTTGCCCGTGGCGACGGTGGCTGTGGCGGTCCGAGCGCGACACAGCCGGAACCTCATCCGATGCCGAAGCGTTCACCCGACAAGACGATCCAGATCACGACCCGTCCAGATCAGGCGCTGATCTATCGGCTCTGCGGCGATCGCAATCCGCTGCACAGCGATCCCGAGTTCGCAGCCAAAGGCGGTTTCAGGCGGCCGATACTCCACGGCATGTGCACCTATGGCATCACTTGCCGCGCAGTGTTGCAGACCTATGCCGACTACGATGCGTCCGCCTTCAAGCGTCACGCAACGCGGTTCTCGTCGCCGGTGATTCCCGGCGACACCGTGACGGTGGATCTTTGGAAGGACGGTGACGTCGTATCGTTCGAAGCGCACGTCAAGGAGCGCAACGTCACTGTCATCAGGAACGGCAGGACTGTTCTGGGCTAATAATTGGTCATTCCGGGGCGGGAGCGAAGCGAGCGAGCCCGGAATCCATAACCACGATTGGGACCATGGATTCCGGGCCTGCGCCAAGTGGCGCATCCCGGAATGACAGGAGAGGGAGAAACCACCATGGGTTTGCTCGACGGCAAGGTAGCGATCATCACCGGCGCGGGCGGCGGTCTTGGCGAGGCCTATGCGAAGCTTTTTGCGAGCGAAGGCGCGGCGATCATCGTCAACGATCTTGGCGGGCCGCGCGACGGCTCGGGTGCCGACACGTCGATGGCGCAAAAGGTGGTCGATGCGATCAAAGCCGAGGGCGGGCGGGCCTATGCCAACGGCGCTGACGTTTCCACCGTTGCGGGCGGCCAGTCGATCTTCGACGATGCAATCAAGCAGTTTGGCCGCGCCGACATCCTCGTCAACAATGCTGGCATCCTGCTCGATATGACCTTTGCCAAATCCACGGAAGCAGCGTGGGACAAGGTGATGAAGGTGCATCTGAAGGGCACCTATTGCGTGACCATGCCGGTGTTCAAATGGATGCGCGAGAACGGCGGCGGCGTCATCGTTAATACGTCCTCGACCTCGGGCCTGATCGGCAATTTCGGTCAGAGCAATTACGGTGCGGCGAAGGGTGGTATCTGGGGTCTGTCCAATGTGCTCGCCATCGAGGGCCGCAAGTACAACATCCGCATTTGGACACTTGCCCCGGGCGCGCTGACCCGCATGACGTCGGACTTGCCACGTTATATCGAAAATCCGGGTGCTGCCTTTGGGCCTGACAGGATTGCGCCAGCGGTGCTCTACATGGTCAGCGAGCTGTCCGGCAACCAGACCGGCAAGGTGCTGGGCGTATCTGGCCCTCGGGGCGTCCGCGAGATGAAAATGCAGGAAATGGAGGGCTGGAAGCCCAACGGAGACTGGTCGGCGCAGGATATTGTTGCTCACGCGGACGAGATATTTTTCTCCGAGACCGATAAGATGGGCGCTCGCAGATTCTAAGGCCGCTAACCTCAAAGGCGTTACGATGAAACTCACCCACGAAGCGCAAGGTACTTTTGCAATCGCGCCGACTCCATTCCATCCGGACGGGCGGATCGACGACAAGTCGATCGACTCGCTGGTCGATTTTTACGACAGCGTCGGGTGTGACGGTGTCACTGTGCTCGGTATTCTCGGCGAGGCGCCGAAGCTCGATGGCACGGAGGCGGAAGAGGTTGCCAAGCGTTTCGTCAAACGCGCCAAGACAATGCAGATTATCGTCGGCATCTCGGCACCGGGCTTTGCAACGATGCGTTCGCTGGCGCGGGCCTCGATGGATGCGGGTGCCGCCGCTGTGATGATCGCACCGCCGCCGCATCTGCGCACCGACGATCAGATCACGACTTACTTCAAGCAGGCGACCGAGGCCATTGGCGACGATATTCCTTGGGTGCTGCAGGATTACCCTCTGACGCTAACCGTGGTGATGACGCCGGCGGTTATTCGCAAGATTGCAATGGACTCGCCTTCCTGCGTGATGCTGAAGCACGAAGACTGGCCGGGGCTTGAGAAGATCACGGCTTTGCGCAATTTCCAGAAGGACGGATCGCTCAAGCCGCTCTCGATCCTCACCGGCAACGGTGGCTTGTTCCTGGACTTCGAGATGGAGCGCGGCGCGGACGGCGCAATGACCGGCTATGCGTTCCCTGAATTGTTGATCGATACGGTCAAGCTGTCGAAGCAGGGCCGGCGCGATGCCGCGCACGATCTGTTCGACGCGCATCTGCCGCTGATCCGCTACGAGCAGCAGCCAGGCGTCGGCCTTGCGGTGCGCAAGTATGTGCTGAACAAGCGCGGCATTATCGCGTCCGATGCACAACGCAAGCCCGGCTCGGCGCTGAGCGCGATCGCGAAAGCCGAGGTGGATTATCTGCTCTCGCGGGTCGCGCGGATCGACGTGCGTGCCAAGATGGCGGCGTAACGGAGTAGGTTGATGACAGAGGCAGCCCCAGCAGTTCGGCCGGCATCGACGATGTTGTTGTTGCGCGACGGCAGCGGCGGGATGGAAGTCTTTATGGTAGTTCGCCACCACCAGATCGACTTCGCATCCGGCGCGCTGGTGTTTCCCGGCGGCAGCCTCGACCCCGATGATCATACGGTCGCGCTGAAGCAAGAATTGTTTACCAACCCGAACAAGCTCGATGCCGCTGCGCTGGCGTTTCGGATTGGCGCGCTGCGCGAAACATTCGAGGAGTGCGGTATCCTGTTGGCGCGGCCGAATGGATCGACCGCTTTGATTGCAGCGACCGATGCCAAGCGTATCGAAGACAAGCATCGTGCCGCGCTCTGCGAGGGGAAGATTGCATTCTCGGAGATTCTAGGCACCGAAGGTCTTGTTCTGGCGCTCGATCTGCTGGTGCCATTCGCGCACTGGATCACGCCGGTTGCGATGCCGAAGCGCTTCGATACGCTGTTCTTCATGGCTCGAGCGCCGGAGGATCAGCTGGGTGCGCACGATGGCCATGAATCGGTCGATTCAGTCTGGGTGACGCCGCAGCAGGCGCTGGCCGATGCCAAGACCGGCCGCTTCAAGCTGGTGTTCGCGACCGAGCGAAACCTGCTCAAACTTGGTGAGAACCGCACCGTCGATACGGCATTGAATGCTGCGCGCAACGGCCGTTTGATCACCGTGACACCGGAGATCATCGCGTGGGATGGCGGGCGACAATTGCGGATCCCGCTTGAGGCTGGCTACGGCGGCGAACTGTTCGACCTCGCATGATATCAAGCGGCTATCCGCCGTCGCGCATCGTTTGCCTCACTGAGGAAACCGTCGAGACGCTATACCTTCTGGGGGAGCAGGATCGCATCGTCGGTGTGTCCGGCTATGCGGTGCGTCCGCCGCAAGTGCGCAAGGAAAAGCCGCGGGTTTCGGCCTTCATCTCGGCGGATATTCCGAAGATTCTCGCGCTTGAGCCTGATCTGGTCCTCACATTCTCGGACCTGCAGGCCGATATCGTCGCCAACCTGATCCGGGCCGGTGTCGCGGTTCATGCTTTCAATCAGCGCGACATCGCCGGCATCCTCAGTATGATCCGCACGGTTGGTGCGCTGGTCGGCGCGTCGGATAAAGCCGAAGTGCTCGCGTCCGGCTACGAACGGCGTCTGTTGCACATTGCGTTTGAAGCGAAAGGAAGATCACGGCCGCGCGTCTATTTCGAGGAGTGGAACGACCCGCTGATCAGCGGAATTGGCTGGGTGTCGGAGCTGATCGCCATTGCTGGTGGAGATGATATCTTTTCAGAACTCAGCCGCGAGAAATCCGCGAAGGATCGCATCGTCACGCCCGATGCGGTGCGTTCGGCAATGCCCGACGTGATCCTTGCATCGTGGTGCGGGAAGAAGGTTGTTCCGGATTCCATTCGCCGCAGGCCCGGCTGGAGCAGCATTCCAGCAGTGAGCAATGACCGGATCGTAGAGATCAAATCTCCATTGATCCTGCAACCCGGTCCGGCGGCATTGACCGATGGCCTCGATGCGATTGTGGCGGCGCTGCAAGTTCCTTGAAGCGCCTGCTGCAGCGCAGGCTAACTCGTCAGACATCGCGTGCGGTGCAATCAGGTCAAAATTGATACACCCAAGAATGACCTCCCAATCTTGGTGCGTTGACCGATCCCAAATTGGGTTTAGAATTTTTCCAGGTCCAAATCAGAGGCCGGATGGCGGAGCGCCTGTGAATGAGTGCTCCCAGGGAGGAACTGATGCTTGATCTCGCTCGCCGGGTTACTGTCGTTCGCCGCTCCCTCACATCCTCCTCCATTCGCAAAGCGCTGAGCGCCATGGCACTGATTGGCGCGGCTACGCTTGCTGGCCACACATTCGCGCAAAATTCGCCCGCCAAAGGATCGCCCGATCATATCAAGGCGGTGACATCGGCAATCGATACAGCCGCGATTCGAGCCAATGCATCCACAACCAAGGACTGGCCGAGCTACGGTCTCGACTATGCCGAGACACGTTTCAGCAAGCTCAACCAGATCAACACCGACAACGCGAAAAACCTGGGTCTGATGTGGACCTACGACCTTGAATCGGTTCGTGGCGTCGAGGCCACGCCGATCGTTGTCGATGGCATCATGTATGTCACGGCGTCGTGGAGCGTGGTGCATGCTGTCGATGTGCGCACCGGCAAGCGCATCTGGTCATTCGATCCGGAGGTGCCGCGCGAGATCGGATTCAAGGGGTGCTGCGACGTCGTCAATCGTGGCGTCGCGCTCTACAAGGGCAAGGTCTTCGTCGCATCCTACGACGGCCGGCTGATCGCGCTCGACGCTGTTACCGGCAAGAAGGTGTGGGAGAAGGACACTGTTATCGACAAGAAGATGTCCTACACCATCACCGGCGCGCCACGCGTGATGAACGGCAAGGTCGTGATCGGCAACGGCGGCGCAGAGTTTGGCGTGCGCGGTTATGTGACGGCCTACGATTCCGAAACCGGCGACCAGAAGTGGCGCTGGTTTGTTGTCCCCGGAGATCCGGCCAAGCCATACGAAGACGAATCCATGGCGGCGGCGGCCAAGACATGGGACCCCGCAGGCAAATACTGGATCAATGGCGGCGGTGGAACGGCATGGGACTCCATTGTGTTCGATCCCGATCTGAACATGGTCTACATCGGCACCGGCAACGGCTCGCCGTGGGCGCGAAATCTGCGCAGCCCCTCGGGTGGTGACAACCTCTACCTCGGTTCGATTGTCGCGCTGAATGCCGACACCGGAAAATATCTCTGGCACTATCAGGAAACACCGGGCGACAACTGGGACTATACATCGACCCAACCGATGATCCTGGCCGATCTGACCATTGACGGTCAGCCCCGCAAGGTAGTTTTGCATGCGCCGAAAAACGGCTTCTTTTTCGTGGTCGATCGCACCAACGGCAAGTTCATCTCGGCGAAGAACTTCGTCAATGTGAACTGGGCGACCGGCTACGACGCCAACGGACGGCCGATAGAGGTTGCCGACGCGCGCTCGCGCGACAAGGCGATCGATACGGTTCCGGGCCCATATGGCGCCCACAACTGGCATCCGATGTCGTTTAATCCGCAGACCGGCCTTGTCTATCTGCCGGCGCAGCATGTGCCGCTGACCCTCACGGAGGATCCGACATGGGAGCACAATGCCAATGTTCCGGGCCGTCCGATGTCGGGCATGGGCTGGAATCTCGCGTTCGCGATCAACGCGACGCCGCCGACCAGCAAGCCGTTCGGCAAGCTGATCGCATGGGATCCGGTGAAGCAGCAGGCGGCTTGGGAGCAGGATTATGTCTCACCATGGAATGGCGGGACGCTGACGACAGCCGGTAATCTCGTGTTTCAGGGCGCTGCCGACGGCCGCTTTATTGCCTACAACGCGACGACCGGTGAGAAGCTTTGGGAAAGCCCGACCGGCACCGGCATCGTTGCCGCGCCCTCGACCTATATCGTCGATGGCGTGCAGTATGTGTCGGTTGCGGTTGGTTGGGGTGGCGTGTTCGGCATTCTCGAACGGGCAACTGACCGCGAAGGCGCGGGCACCGTCTATACGTTCGCGATTGGCGGAAAGGCGCCGTTGCCTGCGTTCACCAAGTATCAGCAACAGGGCCTTCTCGAAGGAGTCAAATACGATCCCGCCGACGTAGGACCAGGCACGCTGCTTTACATCTCGAACTGTGCCTTCTGTCACGGCGTACCGGGCGTCAATAAAGGCGGTAACGTCAAGAACCTTGGTTACGTGGCGCCGGAGTCGATTACCAATCTCGAAGCGATGTTGTTCGCAGGACCGTTCACTAAACAGGGCATGCCGGATTTCACCGGCAAGCTGAAGCCGGATGAGGTGGTCAAGATACGCGCCTTCATTCAGGGGACCGCAGACGCGATCCGGCCGAAGAAGTAGAGCGTACGTCATAAACAAAGGCGCGTGCACTCCGCACGCGCCTTTTGCTTGTTTTGATGATTAAATCACTCGGTCTTTGCGCCGCTCGCCTTGATGATCTTCGACCATTTCGTTTCGTCTTTATCGATGAACGCCGCGTATTCTTCCGATGTGCTTGGGGTCGGCTCAGTGCCGTCCTGTAGCAAGCGCTTTTTCACGTCGTCGGATTCAATCGCAGCGCGCAGCGCCTGATTGAGCTTTTCGACGATCGGGCGCGGTGTCGCCGCAGGTGCGATCAAACCGTAATAGAGCGTGGCTTCGAAGTCGGGTAGACCTGATTCCGCGATGGTCGGCACGTCTGGCAAAAGCGAAATGCGTTTGGGGCTAGTCACGGCCAATGCGCGCAGCGTGCCGGCGCTGACATTTGCGTGCGTCGCAGGGATCGGTGCGATGGCCATCGGAATGTGCCCGCCCAACAGGTCGGCCATCGCCGGCCCGGTGCCTTTGTAGGCGATATGGACGATCTTGATACCGACTATCGACGCAAAATATTCGCCGGTGATGTGGCTTGCGGAGCCCGCGCCTGCCGAACCGAAGCTGACTTTCTCAGGATTGGCTTTGGCGTAGGCAATCAATTCGCCAAGCGTCTTTGCAGGAAATGACGGATGCACGACAATCGAGTTCGGTGCGTGGCCGATCAGTCCGATAGCGGCAAAATCCTTGCGCGGATCGTAGCCTGCTTTGGTGTAGAGCGTGGGACCGATCGCAAGCGTGCCGGTGTAGCCGAGCGCGATGGTGTAACCGTCGGGCTCGGCGCCGGCGACAGCCTTGGTGCCGACGGTGCCGCCCGCGCCTGCGCGATTATCGACGATGATTTTCTGCTTGAGAATGTCCGACATCTTTTCGGCGATCGCGCGGCCGACAATGGAGGTGCTGCCGCCCGGCGCGAACGGGATGATCAGAGTGATCGGCCGGTCGGGGTAGGATTGGGCACGTGCGCCATTTGTGGAAACAATGACGGCAATCAGCGATGCCATCCCAAGAACGCATGCTGTGTGCAGCCGCATGTCGAAAGTCTCCGGCAAGCCGTTCTGTGGGATTTAGATGGCGCGCTCCGAGAGATTCGAACTCCCGACCCTCGGAATCGAAATCCGATGCTCTATCCAGCTGAGCTAGGAGCGCCCGGCCGGGACAATATCCATGCCGTAGTAAAAAGCCAGCCCGGATCGTCAGAGAATCTCAGCTTTTTACAAGTCTTTTCAATGGCCTGTGGTCGTGTTGGCTTCGCCAGAGCAGACAACCGAGCATGCTTAACGGAATGAAAACATAGTCTCGCCAGAGTTAGGAGGTCAGTTGCCTCCATTCCAGATGGCGATTGTTCCAGCCGGGTTGCCTGAATTCGTGATGCGTTACCTCGTCCTGATCCTGTCGCTGTTCGTTGTCTCGTCCGCGCACGCGGACTTGCGGATCACGCGCGACCACGGCGGCTATGTCGAGCAGTACAAGGAAAAATATCAGCGCATCCGCAAAAACGGCGAGCGCGTGATCATCGATGGCATCTGCAACTCGGCGTGCACGCTGGTGTTCGGCATCGTGCCGATGAACAAGGTGTGCGTGACGCCGCGCGCGAGCCTCGGCTTTCATCAAGCCTATTACGACAAGGCTTTCACCTTCGGGATGAAGGTGACAAGCTTTGAGGGGACGTCCGATCTAATGTCCTATTATCCGAAGCCGGTGAAGGAGTGGATCAGCCGCAACGGCGGTCTCACCACCGACATGAAGAAGGTCAAGAACGGAAACGATCTCTGGAAGATCGTCGATCCGTGTCCGGAAGAGTTCTAGAGTCTGCTTCAACTTCGTTGAGCCAGACTCGTCCCTTATTTTGTCTGGGCATGATCTAATCCGAAAACCGGTTTCCACTTTTCGAGATCATGCCCTAGAACGTCACCACGCCGCGGATCGACTTACCCTGTTTCATCAGATCGAACGCCTTGTTGATGTCGGATAGCGGCATCACATGGGTAATCATCGGGTCGATCTGTATTTTACCCTGCATGTACCAATCGACGATCTTGGGAACGTCCGTGCGTCCGCGCGCGCCGCCAAATGCCGTTCCCTTCCAGGTACGCCCGGTGACAAGCTGGAATGGCCGCGTCGCGATTTCAGCACCGGCGGGCGCGACCCCGATCACGATCGACACGCCCCAGCCACGATGGCTGGCTTCCAACGCCTGACGCATCACCGTGACGTTGCCGGTGCAATCGAAGGTGTAATCTGCGCCGCCGATCTGGTCGGCGGGAGTCTTCGTCATGTTGACGAGGTAGGGGACCAGATCCTTGCCGTGATCCGTCGGGTTGACGAAATGCGTCATGCCAAAACGCTCGCCCCACGCCTTGCGATCGTTGTTGAGGTCGACGCCGATGATCATGTCCGCGCCGGCAAGACGAAGACCCTGCAACACATTAAGGCCGATGCCGCCGAGACCGAAGACAATCGCTTTCGCGCCGATTTCGACTTTCGCGGTATTGATCACCGCGCCGATGCCGGTGGTGACGCCGCAGCCGATGTAACAGACCTTGTCGAATGGTGCGTCTTCACGGATTTTCGCGACCGCTATTTCCGGCAGTACCGTGTAGTTCGCGAATGTCGATGTGCCCATGTAGTGCAGCACCGGTTTGCCATTCATGGAAAAGCGCGACGTGCCGTCCGGCATCAGGCCTTGCCCTTGCGTCGCGCGGATCGCGGTGCAGAGATTTGTTTTGCGTGACAGGCAAGAGGGGCACTGACGGCATTCCGGCGTGTAGAGCGGGATGACGTGATCGCCTTTTTTTACGCTGGTGACGCCGCGGCCGATATCGACGACGATGCCTGCGCCCTCGTGACCGAGAATCGCCGGAAAAAGTCCTTCCGGATCGGCACCGGACAACGTGAATTCGTCCGTATGACAGACGCCGGTCGCCTTGATCTCGACCAGCACCTCGCCGTCGCGCGGCCCGTCGAGTTGGACGGTGGCTATTTCCAGCGGTTTCCCGGCGGCGATGGCAACGGCGGCGCGAACGTCCATGGTCGTCCTCATCATGTGCATTATTGCGCTAGTGATCCGCGCAGTTCGAGATTGCCCGATAGCATACGATGGTGCAATCAGGGCCGCAAATGAGTCCCGCCTTCGAACAATTTGCCGCTCGCGCCGCGCCCGCCATTTTTGTGTTGCTATGGAGCACGGGCTTCATCGGCACGAAATATGTGATCAACAATGCCGACCCGTTGACGTATCTCGCCGTGCGAATGGCTTTCGTCGCAATCCTGATGGCGGGGATCGTGGCGATCTGGCGTCCGCGCTGGCCCAACAAAACCGAAACATTTCATAGTGTCGTGGCGGGTATTCTGGTGCACGGATTTTATCTGGGCGGCACTGCGGTTGCGATCGCGCATTCGGTGCCGGCGGGCCTCTCGGCGTTGATTCCCGGATTGCAACCAATTTTGACGTCGACGTTGGCAAATCGCTGGCTGGGTGAGCGGGTCACTCCGTTGCAATGGACGGGGTTGTTGCTTGGTGTCGCAGGCACGGTGCTGGTTCTGCACAATCGCAGCATGAGTGGTGACGTTGGTCTAGGGTTTCTTGCAACTGGCGTGGCGCTCGTCAGCATCACCATCGGGACGCTGTACCAGAAGCGGTTCTGCGGTCAGATCGACTGGCGCAGCGGCAATCTCGTCCAGTTTATCGCCTGCGCGTTTCTGTTTTGTATCGGTGCTTTCGCATTCGAGAATCGCACCATCAATTGGACCACGGAGTTCATCGCTGCTCTCGCGTGGCTCACGATTGTGCTATCGATCGGATCGATTGGATTGCTGTACTGGCTGATACGCCGCTCAGCTGCCACGCAGGTCGCAAGCTTGTTCTATCTTGTACCGGCAGTGACTGCAGCGATGGCATTCGTCCTGTTCGGTGAGCGATTGGATACTGTATCCATCATCGGCATGCTGGCCTGTGCGGCGGCGGTGGTCGTCGTCAATTACGGTGCGCGACAACCGGCGGCTACGCCTCCCGCGGCCGATTAGCTCCATCAGTTTCGCGTCTTTGCATAGGCATCCAGCGCTCGCGCTCGCGCCTTGGGATGATCGACGATCGGCTCGGGATAGGTCTTGCCGAGTGTGATACCGGCGCTTGCGAGTTCGAGTGGCGTCGCATCCCAAGGCTTGTGAATCAGCTTCGACGGCATCTCGGCAAGTTCTGGCACCCAGCGCCGCACATATTTGCCATCCGGATCGAATTTCTCGCCCTGAAGAACCGGATTGAAGATGCGGAAGTAGGGCGCTGCGTCGGCGCCCGAACCTGCGACCCACTGCCAGCTCGCAGGATTGCTGCCCGGGTCGGCATCGACAAGCGTGTCCCAGAACCAATTCTCGCCGTCGCGCCAATCGATCAGAAGATGTTTCACGAGGAATGAGGCTACGACCATCCGTACGCGGTTATGCATGATGCCAGTGTGCCACAGCTCACGCATGCCGGCATCGACGAGGGGATAGCCGGTTTGCCCGCGCGCCCATGCCTTGAACGCCTTGGTATCGCGTTTCCATGGAAACGCATCGAACGACGATTGCAGATTCTTCTGCGCAAGGTCAGGATGATCGAACAGCAGATGACGGCTAAATTCGCGCCAGCCAAGTTCGCTGAGGAATTTGTTGATGTCGCTGGCAATCGCCGGGCGTTCGGCGGCGGCGAACTGCGCCGCATGCCAGACTTGTCGCGGACTGATTTCGCCGAACCTCAAATGCGGCGACAGCCTTGACGTTATTTCGCGATCCGGCCGGTCGCGGCCGGTTGCGTAGCCCCGGATGCTGTCAGCTAGAAATTCACGCAGCCGGGCGCGTGCGGATGCTTCCCCCGGCGACCACGAGTCGCGTAGCCCTCCCGCCCAATCGGGCTTTATCGGTTCTAGATTCCAGTCCTCAATACGATCGCTCGCCAGCTCTGGTCCCGATTTGATTTGCCTTGGCGCAGGCAACGGCTTTGGCGGGTCGCCGATAGCAACAACGCGCTTCCAGAACGGCGTGAACACCCGCAGGCCGCGGCCTTCCTTGTTGCGAACCTGCGAAGGGTCGATCAGTAAGTCACTACAGAATTGCCGATGCTCCACGCCGATCCGTGAGAGCGATGTAGCTACCTCGCGTGTCACACCTCGACAGGCTTCGATGGCGATGTCATTCCAGTAAACGTCGCTCGCGCCAGTTGTCTGAGCGACCTCTGAGAGGGCGTCCGCAGCCTTGCCCGTGCGCAGAACCAGATTGCCACCCTTTGTCCCGATATCTTTGCCTAACGCCCGTAAAGATTGCGCCAGCCACCAGCGCGAAGCACCGCCGAGCGGTCGCACACCCGATGCTGAACCTTTATCGTCGAGCACGTAAACGCAAATCAGAGCAGCGCCGGTTTTCGCGGCGGCGTCGAGTGCAGGATGATCCGAGAGACGCAAATCGTCGCGAAACCACACAACGATTGGAGCTTGTTCAGTCAATGGAGCGCGCCTTCTTGCTGATGTTTCCAGCTCGTTAAACTCTGGAGCAGGGATTGTCGTTGCATCCGGCGATCCGGAAACCTTAAGATCCTTGGCGCGTAGTATATGCGTGTGGTCCGATGCGGTCACCGGCAGGAGGTTTCTGTGAAGCGTTATGTCGTACTTTATTTGGCGACAGCTCTCGTTATGTTGCCGCTCGATCTTTTGTTCCTGGGTTTTGTCGCCAAATCATTTTTTACGACGCAAGTCGGCGATATGCTCGGCACACTGCGGGTCGCGCCTGCGGTCATTTTCTATCTTCTCTACATCTGCGGCATCATCATCTTTGTCACCAGTCGCCCCACTACGACGTGGCAGTCGGCTGTCTTGTTTGGCGGACTGTTCGGATTTTTTTGCTATGCGACCTTCGAGCTCACCTCGATGTCGCTGTTGAAGCACTGGACCTGGCCTGTCGTGATCGTCGACGTCACGTGGGGTACTTTTGTAACGGCCACTGCCGCGACGATCGGACTGTTGATCACGAACTGGATCCTGCCGAAGGTTTGACGATTGCGCGGACCTGGCGATTCAGGTATTCGGCTCCGCATCTGCAATGTTTATCTGTCGCGGTTAGCATGATTATTCTGTACCAACGCGCCCCATCCATTCGCGGGGTATAATTTTCTATCGCTTTAATTCTTCAAGCGAAAATCTTCCGTATGCCGATGTGGTTTAAGGGATGCACAGCCATGTGACCCTTGCCCCGATTTAACCGGTTCCGTGCCTCAAGCCCGCCTTGCTGCATTGCAATTTGGTGAACCATGACCGCCAAAGCATCGACCAATCTGCAACAGACTCAAATGCAATTGGCTCAAGTATCGGTCTATTAACTATTCGTTTACGGCCGCATGGAATTGCTGGCAGTGATAAAAAGACGGAAAGAAGAAATGTCAGTCTCACCTACCCCGGCGATGTTGGTCGCGGGGCAATCCGAATTCCTTCAGGTTGCAAATCGCGACGAGGCTGCCCGCGCCCTTGCTGTTGTGCGCGACGGCGTCATTACGGGCGAAGGCCCGACGACAAGGGGCCGCGTTCACTTCTCTCGTGCGCTGGATGCGCAAGATGCCGTATTGTGCGCGCGCATTCTCACAGCGGATGCGGTTCTCCATCAGCCCGTGAGCCGTGCCGAAGCCGAAGCGCTGTTCGAAATTAACGAGGCTGGTGCCGACCGGAGCGACGAGGGCCGTTTCGACGACTTGTTCGCCAAGGCTATCGTCCATCACGCCGCATCCGCATCCGGTTTGCCTGTGCCGTCACGCGCGATTGCGTTATCTCCCGGGACCGATATCGAGAGCTGGGCGCCGACAAAGGCGATCGGTGTCGATACGGAAGTTCTCGAATGGATCGCCAGCCAGATGCGCGGCAAGCGCCGCAGCAATGATCGTCTGATGAATCTGGTCGCCACGCTCGTGGGGGCGGCGACATTGGCTCACTCGTTGCCGAGCATCGTCGATATCGGCTTTTAGCAGGCGCCTCAAATCAACAAAATTCGAGAGCGGTGGGGCAAAAACCCGCCGTTTTCTTTTGCCTGAAGTTGTTGCCTCTTCAAGAAATCTCGCCTAGCCGAATTGTTACGGCTTGCTGGTCATGCCAGATTGACCTTGCCGGGTCGGGAGCCGGTTCTCAGCGCCAAGGTTGCAAGAAAAAGCATGTTCAAACGCATACTTATCGCCAATCGCGGCGAGATCGCCTGCCGGGTTATCAAGACGGCGCGCCGGATGGGTATTGCGACCGTTGCGGTTTATTCCGAGGCCGATCGCGACGCGCTTCATGTCGAGATGGCGGATGACGCGGTCGCAATAGGGCCGCCCGCGGCGGCTGAGAGTTATCTGGTCATCGAGAAGATCGTTGAGGCTTGCCGCAGGACTGGCGCGGAGGCTGTGCATCCCGGCTACGGCTTCTTGTCCGAGCGCGAAGCCTTCCCAAAGGCATTGCAGGCCGCAGGCATTGTGTTCATTGGCCCCAATCCCGGCGCCATCGCAGCGATGGGCGACAAGATCGAATCCAAGAAGGCGGCGGCAAAAGCCAATGTGTCGACCGTGCCAGGATATCTGGGCGTTATCGAAGACGATAAGCACGCCGTGAAGATTGCGGACGAGATCGGCTATCCGGTCATGATCAAGGCATCGGCCGGTGGCGGCGGCAAGGGCATGCGTGTTGCTCACAGCAAAAATGAAGTCGCCGAAGGCTTCAAGCTGGCAAAGGCCGAAGCCAAGGCATCTTTCGGCGACGATCGCGTATTCATCGAGAAATTCATCGTCGATCCGCGTCATATCGAAATTCAAGTACTCGGCGACAAGCACGGTAACGTGATCTATCTGGGGGAGCGCGAGTGCTCGATCCAGCGGCGCAATCAAAAAGTCATCGAGGAAGCACCGTCGCCGCTGCTGGACGAAGCGACACGGCGCAAGATGGGCGAGCAGGCCGTCGCGCTGGCAAAGGCCGTGAATTACGACTCGGCGGGCACTGTCGAGTTCGTCGCTGGTCAGGACAAGAGTTTCTTCTTCCTCGAGATGAATACGCGTTTGCAGGTCGAACATCCCGTGACCGAGATGATCACCGGAATCGATCTGGTCGAGCAGATGCTTCGCGTTGCCGCGGGCGAGAAGCTGAAGTTGGCACAGAAAGATGTTGTGCTCACCGGCTGGGCCGTTGAATCCCGCGTTTATGCCGAAGATCCGTTCCGCAATTTTCTTCCTTCGATCGGACGCCTCGTCAAATACCGCCCGCCCGAGGAAAGCAGCGTTGATGGTGTGACCGTCCGCAACGACACCGGCGTGGAAGAGGGCGGCGAGATTTCGATCCACTATGATCCGATGATCGCCAAACTCGTGACCCATGCGCCGTCGCGTGCGGCGGCGATTATGGCGCAGGCCAACGCTCTCGATGCGTTCTACATCGACGGCATCCGCCATAATATTCCGTTTCTGTCAGCGTTGATGCACCATCCGCGCTGGCTTGAAGGCAATCTCTCGACCGGATTCATTGCTGAAGAATTCCCGAAAGGATTTGAGGCGAGGTTGCCGGAAGGCGAAGTTGCGCGCCGTATCGCGGTCGTTGCCGCCGCGGTCGATCATCTTCACGGGGAGCGCAAGCGGCAGATTTCCGGTCAAATGAACGGGCGATTGGTCTCGCGTGAACGGCGGCGGGCGGTCTGGCTCGGCCGTTCCGAAATTGTGCTCGACGTTGCGCGCGACAATGACGACATTACCGTTCGCTTCCTGTCAGCGGACGGCGAGGCCGGCAAACCGCATCGGCTTGTTTCCGATTGGAAGCCGGGCGATCCGGTCTGGTATGGTTCGATCGACGGCGTTGCGATGGCAATGCAGGTTCGCGCTGCGCTGAATGGATTTCGGATTGCTTATCGCGGCTTCGACGTGCCGGTTCAGGTTTTCACCGAAACGGAGGCGGCGGCGGCTCGATTGATGCCAATCAACACCCAAGCCGATACCGGCAAGAAGCTGCTGTGTCCAATGCCGGGACTTGTCATCTCCATTGACGTCAACGAAGGTCAGGAAGTGAAGGCTGGCGAGACACTCGCTGTTGTCGAAGCCATGAAGATGCAAAATGTTCTTCGCGCGGAGCGCGATGGTATCGTCAAGAAAATTCATGCGAGTGCCGGTGCGACGCTGGCAGTCGATGCGATGATTCTGGAATTTGCATGAGGTGATGTGTGCTTGCCATGGAAAAACGTGCGGCGTTTCGTGCGATTCTGCTGGGCTCTGCCGTCATTCGGCCTGGCTCCGTCTATGATCCGATCTCTGCGCGAATTGCCGAAGACCTGGGTTTTGAGATCGGCATTCTCGGCGGTTCGGCCGCGTCTCTCACTATTCTCGGCGATCCCGATCTGCTTCTGATTACGCTGACCGAACTCGTGGAGCAGGTTCGGCGGATCACCCGCGCCGGGAATCTGGCGGTGATGATCGACGCCGATCACGGCTACGGCAATGCACTGAATGTGCGGCGCACGGTTCAGGAACTGGAAGCCGCCGGCGCGGCTGCGCTGACCATTGAAGACACGCTGCTGCCGCAGGCTTATGGTGAAGCCAAGCCGCAGCTGATTTCGCTCGAGGAGGGCGTCGGCAAGATGAAAGCGGCGCGCGATGCTCGCACCGATCCTTCGCTCGTGATCTTCGGCCGGACGGGCGCTGCATCGATCACAAATATCGAAGATGCGGTGGCTCGTGCAAAAGCCTACGAAGCCGCTGGCGTCGATGCGCTGTTTTTCACAGGCGTCAAAACGCGTGCAGAATTACAAGCGCTTTCTTCAGCGACAAAGCTGCCGGTCATGCTTGGAACACTCGAAGGCGATCTTGACGACGATGCGTTTCTGGCAAGCCAGCGTGTCCGGATCGCAAACCAAGGCCACACGCCGATCGCAGCCGCCACGCAAGCGGTCTATGACACGTTGAAAGCGCTGCGCGAAGGCATCCGTCCGAAGCAATTGAAGGGCCTCCCGTCGGCGGAACTGACCGCGCGTGTGATGAGGGACGGGCCTGTGAAGGATCGGATCGCTAATTTCCTCGGTGTGAAACGCTAAGCACTTTCACGGGAGATCACCTGAACGGTCAGACGCCGAGGTCTGGCAGGCAGACTGTCGAGCCGCCAAATACTTCGGCGAACGTCTGCCTGAGCGCAACATCGACGTCTTCCATCGTTGCGGTCAGACCGAGGTCGGCGAGGCTGGTGACGCCGAAGCGCGGATCGCTGACGCCGCACGGGACGATGCCAGCGAAGTGGGACAGGTCGGGCTCGACGTTGAGCGAGATGCCATGCATCGTCACCCACCGCTTGATGCGGACGCCGATCGCGCCAATTTTGTCTTCGTGGCCGCGGCCCTTGTCTGGCCGCGAGACCCAGACCCCAACGCGGTCCTCGCGCCGCTCGCCGCGCACATTGAAGGCCGCCAGCGTCTGGATCATCCACTCCTCAAGGCTTGCGACATAGGCGCGGACGTCGGGTCCGCGGTGCTTGAGGTCGAGCATCACGTAGGCCACCCGCTGACCGGGGCCATGATAGGTCATCTGGCCGCCGCGGCCGGTCTGGAACAGGGGAAACCGGCTATCCACGAAATCGCCCGGCTTGGCACTGGTTCCCGAAGTATAAAGCGGCGGGTGTTCAAGCAGCCACACCAGTTCGGGGGCATCACCCGTCGCAATCGCAGCGATTCGCTGTTCCATTGCTGAGATACCGTCCGCATAGGCGATCGGACGACCGGAAATCGACCATTCGACCTCAGCCGCCGCGTCTGGGCGGAGCTGGAGCAATAAATCGAGCTTTTCTCGGGCATTAACCATTGGGTAATCATACCATGGTGATGATCGTTGCAACGTCAATGTGTGCAATCGGATTGATCAGTGCCAACTCTGGATAAAGTCGCGGTCGATCTCACCGTCGTCCTCGGGACGACGACAATGCCCGTCCATCAGGTCATGCGGCTGAGCCGGGGCGCCATCATCGAACTCGACGCAACCGAGCAGGATGAAGTCAAGGTACTGGCCAATAATATGCCGGTAGCTAGCGGTGTGGTTGTGGTCAACCGCAATCGCATCGCGGTCGAAGTCAAGCAAATGTTGCCCCGGGCGCCTGACCGGCGCTGATCCGAAGGTCAAATCCACTCCACCGGGCGGGCCTTGTCCGTCCAATCCCGATTTGTTACATCCGCGCCCTGACGACGCACTCGGGAACACCGGATGCTCGCAGAAATAGCGCTCGTGGCGGAATTGGTAGACGCGCTGCCTTGAGGTGGCAGTGAGTAAAATCGTGGGGGTTCGAGTCCCTCCGAGCGCACCAAAAATACGAAGCTGAAATCGGTTCGGCCGTTAGGCCAGACCAGCCCTGCAATGTGCACATTGATTTGAGTCGATGCCGTCTTGCCGACAGTCTCGCTTACTTGCCGGAGCAATGCCGTGACCATCCTTAGCTATTTTTACAGATTCGTTTCGAACTTTCTCCTTCTCGCCATGGTCTATTTCACCCTGAATTTTCTCGACAAGTATCAGCAACGAGCCACCGTTGCGATTCTGGTCCTGGTCTATGCCTCGATGAGAGCGGTTTCTGCTCTTCGGTCGTTTTATTTCTACCAGCGCATCGAGCGTCTGGAACTCGACGTTCGGCGTAGCGCCGGCGGCGATACGGGTCCGCGCAAGCAACTCGTCACCGAGGTTGCCGGAATGCGCCGTGGCCGTGAGATGAAGGCCTATATCGATCTGCTGTTTCTGGCCCTGATCATATTGCTCTGTGTCTCGCGCATCGTCATCGGTTGAAGCTGCAGCCGGCGTTACATCACGAGTTTCGCAAGATTTCATTGCGCCAGGCCTTGCCGATTGAGTAAGCCCTGACAGGCCCGGTTTTCGGCGCCGATCAATGTCTTCATCAAGGCGCACAGCATGGCCGAGCAAGACCACGACGCCATGCCTGGCAACAACGCCAGCCTCTCCGAACGCGCGCCGATGCACGATAAAGAAGGGAAAATCCGCCAGGAATTCGTCGAACAGGTATCTCAGGCCATCGATGAGGGGCGCATTGGATTTCTGCGGGAAACCGTCGCCGAACTCCACGAGGCTGACCTTGGTGATTTGATCGAAGCGCTCGATGCGGACCAGCGTCCGCGGCTGGTCGAACTGACCGGTGCTGACTTTGACTTCTCCGCGCTCAACGAGGTGGATGATGCCGTCCGAGAGGAAATCCTCGAGGAGCTAGAACCCGAAACGGTGGCGGAGGGCGTCCGTGAGCTTGAAATAGACGATGCCGTCGAACTGCTCCAGGATCTCGACCGAGAAGATCAGGACGAGATTCTCAACAAGCTGCCACCTGACGAGCGTGTTGAGCTTGAGCGTGGCCTTGAGTATCCCGAAAACTCCGCTGGCCGCCGAATGCAGTCGGATTTTATCGCTGTCGCGCCCGATTGGAATGTCGGGCAGGTGATCGACTACATGCGTGAGACGCCCGAGTTGCCGGATCGTTTTTTTGAAATTTATGTCGTCGATGCGTCGCGGGAACTGAAGGGAACGATCGCGCTCGATGCGCTGCTTCGGGCGCGCCGGCCAGTGCCGATTTCAGAACTGATCGATGAGGAACGTCACCGCGTGGCAGTGGACGAAGATCTCAGCGAGGTGGCGCGGCTGTTCGGCAAATACAATCTCGTTGCTGCGCCTGTGCTTGATTCGGCTCAGCGGCTTCAGGGTGTTATCACCATCGATGACATCGTCGATGTTATCGAAGAGGATGCCGACGAAGAGGTCAAGGCGCTAGGCGGTGTCACCAGCGACGAAGAGCTGTCGGATACGTTCTGGACCATCGCCAAGGGCCGCTTCAACTGGCTGTTGGTCAACCTCGCCACAGCGTTTCTCGCTTCGTCTGTGCTCGGGCTGTTTGAAGGACAGCTCGAGAAGATGGTTGCGCTGGCGGTACTCGCCCCGATCGTCGCGAGCCAGGGCGGTAACGCGGCTACCCAAACCATGACTGTCGCAGTACGTGCGCTCGCGACGCGTGAGCTCGGAGCGAGCAATGGGTTGCGGATCGTGCTGCGTGAGGCCCTTGTCGGCCTCGTCAACGGCGTCGCTTTTGCGGTCATCACAGGTGTTGCTGCGGTTGCATGGTTCAAAATTCCGGGCCTCGGAATCGTCATCGGCCTTGCGATGCTTTGCAATCTCATCGCAGGTGCGCTCGGCGGCATTCTCATTCCGATGTTGCTCAACCGCATGAAGGTAGACCCCGCCGTTGCGTCCGGTACCTTCGTCACCACCGTGACCGATGTTGTGGGCTTCCTGTCGTTTCTCGGAATTGCAACACTCTGGTTCGGCTTGAAGTAAGCAGTGAAGTGGGCCAATGGGTGACGGCTTTAACTGCCCGTTAACCATCCTTCGCCGACGCTTGGTTTGCGAGGGAAGGTCCGATGCAACGATTGCGGCTCAAGGCGGATGGCAGGATCGTCGAACTGCGCGACGGATGCGAAGCGCCGCTCGTGCCACAGCTTCCTGTCGAGCAATTCCACGAACCGCTTTCCGTTCGAAATTTACGGCTGCGTTCAGGCTTGACGCAGTGTGCCTTTGCAGATCGGCTCGGCGTGCCGGTTGAAACCATTCGCAACTGGGAGCAGGGCAAGCGCCAGCCGCGGGGGCCGGCACGTGCCTTGTTGGCTTTGGTTGCGGAAGCGCCGGACCAGTCCTTCGCCGCCCTTGCACGATCCCCGTTCCTGAAATCCGGCTAGCGCGCTGCTCGCCGCTACACGGCTTGCTTGTTCATGCTATCCTTGGCGATGATTTCCTGAGGGTCAGGTTGTGCTGTTCGTCGAAGCCAATGGCGCGCGAATTCCATCGATCGGTTTGGGGACGTGGGAACTCCGCGGCCGGGCTTGCGCGCGGCTCGTCGAGCAGGCGTTACGGCTCGGGTATCGACATATCGATACGGCTCAAATGTATGACAACGAGCGCGAGGTCGGGGAGGGTGTCCGGGCATCGGGCGTCAAGCGCGGCGAGATTTTCGTTACCACCAAGGTTTGGACCACGCACTTCGCGCCGCACGATCTTGAACGATCGGTCAAAGAGAGTCTGTTCAAGCTGCGGATGCCCGAAGTCGATCTGTTGCTTCTGCACTGGCCAAATCCGCAGGTGCCGATCGCGGAAACCGCGAGCGGTCTTGCGCGTGTCAGGCAACTCGGTCTGGCGAAGCACATCGGAATATCGAACTTCACGGTTGCGCTAATCGAGGAGGCCGTGGCTGCGTGTCCGGAGCCGCTGGTTTGCGATCAGGTTGAGTATCATCCCTATCTCGATCAATCGAAGGTACGAGCAGCGTGCGACCAGAAGGGTATGGCGCTTGTCGCTTACAGCCCCGTCGCAAAAGGGCGCGTGAAATCCGATGCGCGTCTGTCGGAAATTGGCAAGACCTACGGCAAGACGGCAGCGCAGGTTTGTCTGCGCTGGCTGGTCCAGCAGGGCGTTGCGGCGATCCCGCGCACATCGCGGATCGAACGGCTCTCGGAAAATATCGACGTGTTCGATTTCGAGCTGTCGCCCGCCGATATGACCGAGATATCGGCGATGGGCTCTGCCAAGGGCCGGCTGGTCAATTTCGGATTTGCGCCCGACTGGGACTAAGCCCCTTGTTCTTCTTGCTTTCCAAAGTATTTGGTTTCTTCACCACGCCATCGAACGCCATTGCGTCGGTCTGCGTGATCGGTTTGTTGCTGACGATGTTAGGTTGGCGACGAGGCGGATTGCGCTGTCTGACGGCAGGCATTGCTTTGCTGCTTTTGTTCGGACTCTCGCCCGCTGGCAACCTGCTGCTGTTGCCACTCACCGAGCGTTTTCCGGTCTGGCAGGGCGATGGCCGCGATCCCGACGGTGTGATTGTGCTTGGCGGTGCGATCAACGCGGACGTTTCGGCGGTTCGTGGATCGCTGGAAATGGATTCGGCTGCTGAACGTGTTTTCACGATGCTGGAGCTGGCTCGCCGCTTTCCAAAAGCGAAGATCGTGTTTAGCGGCGGCAGCGGGAGTCTGGTACCCAACTCGCCGTCCGAGGCGCCGGTTGCTGAACGTCTGCTCAAACAATTTGGGATCGCAGCCGACCGCATCGTCCTGGAAGGAACGTCGCGCAATACCGCCGAGAACGCGATTTTTACACGGCAAATGTTGATGCCGAAGTCGACGGAGCGCTGGCTTCTTGTGACTTCTGCATTCCACATGCCGCGTGCAGTTGGAGCCTTTCGCGCGGCAGGATTCGATATCGAAGCCTATCCGGTAGACTGGCGTACCCGGGGGTGGGCCGATGCGGCGTTGCCATTCGATACGATCAGCGGCGGCCTCGCTCGGACTGACGTCGCGGTTCACGAGTGGGTAGGTCTGCTGGCTTACTGGCTGACGGGACGAAGCAGCGATCTGTTTCCCAGTCCGCACTCAGTCGTGACGCGGTAATCCCAAGCGGTAGACGCCGCGAAAATCGTTCGGATCGGCAGGTTTACCCTTGCGATAGATCACAAGCCGTCCGGCTTGAGCGAGCGCAATCGCTTCGCGCCTGATCTGGATCAGCAGATCATGCCAATTCGGATCGCTTGAAATCTTTTGAGCGATTTCCGGGGCACTCAGCGTCTTTCCGCCGGTTTGGGTGAGAACGTCGATAATGGCGCGTTCGAGTGAGCGCGCGTCGTCTGGCGAATCGTTGCTGATCATGCGCTTGCCTTGAAGCAACGTGCGTCTGACTGCAAGCAAATGCAGCGCATTGCGGTCAAGTGGACATCGCCCGCCAGGAATCGGAGGCGTATTGCCGCCGCCACATCACGATGACGACGGCTGATGTGGTAGCGATCAACACCCACGGGCTGATGAACCAGCCGAGGTAGCCGAGAGCGAAAAAGAAAGCGCGCTGACCGCGATTGAAGTGGCGGCCAGCCGACTGAAACAGCCGCGTGGTGCGCATGATGTGGGCCTCGGCTTCTGGCGTCTCGCTCTTGCTCGCGTAAGGCGTCGCGCCGAGCAGGATCGAGACGTAATTGAACAGCCGATATGACCACGCGAATTTGAAAAACGCATAGACAAAGATCAGCACCAGCCCGATGCACTTGATTTCCCACAGGGCGGGCGAGGGCCGGATACCGAACGGAAGAGTCGCCATCACGCTCAGAATCTCTTCGGTGGCGCGCAGCAGCGTCAGCGCACCGCCGATCGCCAGCAGCGTGGTTGAAGCAAAGAAAGCGGTTCCGTTCTGAAGCGATGCCATGATCTGCATATCGACCATCCGCATCTCGCGGCCAAGCATACGCCGCATCCAGACCTCGCGGTAGATATGCATGCGTGCGTTGAGGCTGTCGCGTCCATAGCTCGTTCGCTCGAGCGTGACGGCGTAAATGGTCCATGCAAAAGCAAAGAAGCCAAATGCGATCAGATCGGCTGTGGTGAAGGGGCTCATCGAATGATCCTACACTGAGTCGGCGACCCGGTAGATGATTGCAGTATCCACGGGTTGAACGCATCGCCCGTCAAAGATTGATAGAACAACCAGCTTCGGGCATATCTGCGCCGAAACCGGAGTCTGGAAATGCCTCTGACGCTTGTGATCGGTAACAAGAATTATTCGTCGTGGTCGATGCGACCGTGGCTGGCGCTTCGCGCCGCTGGCGTTCCCTTTAATGAGGTTGTGATCCCGCTTTATACCGGAGAGGACAGCGCACGGCGTATTCGCGAGTTCACACCCTCGGGCAAAGTCCCTGTATTGATCGATGGCGATGTCACAGTATGGGACTCGCTGGCCATCATCGAATACGCGGCCGAGAAATTCCCGGATGCGAAGCTCTGGCCTGACGATCGTGCGGCGCGGGCGCATGCGCGGTCGGTCTCAGCGGAAATGCACTCTGGTTTTGCAGCGCTTCGCAACGAATGTGGGATGAACCTGCACCGTCCGGTGCGCCCCAAGCCGTCGCTATCGGACGATGCGCTTGCCAACATTCGACGTATTCAGAGTATCTGGAAGGAATGCCGGACGCGCTACGGGCAGGGTGGGCCTTATCTGTTCGGCGCATTCAGCGCTGCGGATGCGATGTATGCGCCGGTGGTGCATCGGTTCCGAACCTATGTAATCGATGCAGATAAAGTCGCGCGCGATTACATGACGGCCATGCAGGTTCATGAGGCCTTCAAGGCTTGGACCGACGCAGGTTTGGCCGAAACCTGGATAATCGACAGATTTGAGCATGATTGACGAAACACGTTGCCTATTTTTCGGCGATCATCATGAAATCTCTGCAAAATCTGAGCTTTCTCAATTCTTAAGCGGCTGGCGAATGAGGCTTCTCGCTGCTATACATTTTGAGGGCGTCAGCTGGCTCTTGCGGTGGGACAACTGCCGCCGGCGTTCGTCGTTTTGCGCGTGGCTAAAGAAAGCCAACTTCACGTGGTGTGACCTCATTCGCGCAGATTCGATCGCTACGAAGGGATGCATCACATGAACTGGGCTTGGACCGCATCGCTCGATCAGCTTTGGCGTTCGCCGTCGTTTCCAATATGGGCGACACTGATCGCGGGTGTTTTCTTTGGACTGGTGCTGCTCGTTACGCTTTTTCGTGCCGAGAAGTCGATGGCCAATGGTGCGCTTGCCGTCATCACGTTGCTTGCGATCGCGGTTGCGGTTGCATCGGGGCTCCGTGGATTTGGCGGTGGCAACAGGACCATTGTCGCTAGCAACCAATCGATTCAACAGCCGGTGCTGCTGCTGCCTGCATTGTCATGTCTCGATGGCCTCGCAGGTGAGAACGTTGAAGCTGCTTGCGAGCGAGCGCTGTTCGCGTCCGCCGATTCAACCGCGGCGGCTGTGTCCTATACTGCCAGTCAGATTACGCGGCTCACCTCGCTCGGCGATACGGTTGCGGCCAGCAAGGTCATGACGCCGGAATTGTCAGCGTTGCGCCGGGTCATTGAACGTGACCGTTACGGACTCGCGGCACAGGTTTTGCTGACGCGGGAGAAGTGCAGCCCGACCGCGTGCGATATGTTCCGTTCGCTATCGAACTGGAGGCGCATTTCTGAAAATATGGCTGATGGAGCCTACGAAGGTCTGGTGGGCCGCTACGCAGCGAACTGGACGGCTCAACCGCCTCTGGCGCCTCAGCCATCGGTCGCATCGATTCCATCGGCGGCTCTTGCCGGCGTTCCTGGCGCGGTTTCCCCCGGGCGGCCGAGCACAGTGGAGTTTCCGACCGCAGCCTCGATTCCACCGGTGAATATCATGGGTACCGAGCCACCGGCACCATCGCCAGCCGCGGCACAAGCTGCCCCGCCACGAAACCAGGCGCCCGTCGCGCCAACGGGCGCTCAGCAGCCTCCACCGCCGCGTCAGGCTGCAACCACGGCGGCGTCGCCGCCTGCAGTTGCGGCCAAGAAGCAATCAGCTTCAAAACAACAGCGTACAACTGCACCAGTGCAGCTTGCACCGCCTGTCGAGGCTGACGATAACTGATCGTCACGGCATCGGTTATGTGCCTGACGTCGTGTCGTTGGTGATTGTCTTTCCATGGCGTTGAATCTGATCAAACTTTCCGTTGGCGCAGAGTCCATCGCTGATCTGCGAGGATGGGTGGCGGAGCGCGTCAAGAACGCCAAAGCAAAAGGACTGCCGCCGCACCACATCCACATCACCCGCATGACGCCCAAACGCGACGGGGAACTACTTGATGGCGGGTCGATCTTCTGGGTGATCAAAGGGCAGATTGCGGTCCGCGAAAAGCTGATCGCTATCGAGCCATTCCGCGACAAGGACGGCATCGGGCGTTGCCGGCTGGTGATGATGCCGAAGTTTGTCCCGGTCGTGCCGCGGCCGATGCGGGCCTTTCAGGGGTGGCGTTATCTGACTGAAAAGGACGCACCGCCAGACCTCGGTAAAGTCGCCAAGGGTGCGCAGGCGATGCCAGAGCAACTCCGTCGCGAATTGTGGGAACTAGGTCTGCTGTAGCGGCGGGCCAGTCGGAAGCGTAAGGGTCGACTAGACCTTGATGTTGTCGATCAGCCGGGTGGAGCCGATCTTCGCCGCGATCAACAGCCGCAGCGGGCCGTCTTTGGGCGATGTCACAGGCGCCAATGTTTCGGCATGCCGCGCGTCCAGATAGTCCAGCGCAAAACCGGCGTTGGTCACTTCTTGGCCGCCATCGCGCATGACATCCGCGACAGCGTCTCCCGCGCGCAGCCGCGTGGCGCATTCCTTCAACGTCCTGAACAGAACCGGCGCAGCCGCGCGATGTTCGGCCGAGAGATAGACATTGCGCGACGACATCGCGAGCCCGTCGCGCTCGCGCTTGACCGGCGCACCGACGACCTTGACCCGCAGGTCGAGGTCGCGGGACATCTGGGTCACCACTTTGAGCTGCTGATAGTCTTTTTCACCGAAGATCGCGAAGTCGGGCCGGGTCTGGGTGAACAGCTTGCAGACCACGGTCGCGACCCCGCCGAAAAAATGCGGCCGGATCCGATCTTCAAGGCCGGCAGACGCCGGCCCTTCCGGAGCAAGCCGTGTCGCGAAGCCATCGGGATACATGATCCCGGCCGCCGGGTTCCAGATCAGATCCACACCTTCGGCGGTGAGTTTCGCGACATCTTCCTTCCACGTCCGGGGATAGGAGGAGAGGTCCTCGTGTGCTGCAAACTGGGCCGGATTGACGAAAATCGAAACCACAACTTTGTTCGCGCGACGCTTCGCCAGCCGGACCAGTGACAAATGCCCGTCATGGAGTGCGCCCATGGTTGGCACGAGCGCGAGCGAAGCGTTCCTGCGGCGAAGCTCGGCGATCGCTCGGTGCAGGGCGGGCAGGGTGTGAGCGAGGCGCGGGCGTCTTGTTTTGGACTTCGATGGCATGACTGCTCGGAATGGGGCTTTCGGACTTTGGAAACCGGAACTGAACCGGACCATTGGCCGGCGCGACGGAGATTGGAGTCTACCAAAACCGGGCTTCAGGAGCCAACGCAGCGTCAGCTCGACAGAACGAGATCGGGATCGTTCATATTCATGATGAAGATCGGTTCGATTGTCATTTAACTTGACCGGAGACCGCTCCTGATTTGAGAATAGAATGAGGGAGTAGCCATGCTTTTGCAGGCAAGTCAGGGACAACCGGGGACTGCGCACGTTGTCGTGCTCGGCAACGAAAAGGGCGGTTCCGGCAAATCTACCACCGCCGTCCATATCGCCGTCGCGTTGCTGAGGGCAGGCCAGCGTGTCGCCACGATCGATCTCGATTGCCGCCAGCAGAGCCTGACCCGCTACATTGCCAACCGTCGCGCGTGGGCGAAACGCTCCGGTCTCGATCTCGAACTGCCGCATCATTGCTGCATCTCGCTTGGCGAGACCATGCAGATCGCGGACAACGAGTCTTCCGAATTCCTCCAGTTTCAGAAAGCGGTCGCGGCTGTCGAACGCACCCACGATTTTATCGTCATCGACACGCCGGGCACCGACAGTTACCTGATGCGCCTCGCGCACTCGATGGCGGATACACTGGTCACTCCGCTCAATGACAGCTTTCTCGATTTCGATGTGTTGGGCACGGTCGATCCCGCGACGTTCGGTGTCACCGGCGAAAGCCACTACTCTGAAATGGTGCGCGATGCGCGCCGCAAGCGCCGTCAGCTTGACGGCGCGACGACCGACTGGATCGTCGTTCGTAATCGCCTGTCTATGCTCGGCTCGCGCAACAAGCAGCTTGTCGCAGACGGACTGAAGCAGCTTGCGTTCCGCCTCGGTTTTCGCGCTATCGACGGCTTTGCCGAGCGCGTAGTGTACCGTGAACTGTTTCCGCGCGGACTGACCGCGCTCGACAATCTCGACGAAGCGACTTTGGGAACGCGGCCTAACATGGCGCATGTCACCGCCCGCGAGGAAGTGACCGGCCTGTTGCGCCAGCTCAAACTGCCGCTCGACGAGCGCGGCCGCCGCCGGGCTGCGGCCCGGGCCGAATGGTTTGCGCAAGTCGACAAGCCCCTGGAAGTCCACGACATCATTACCGCCTGAATTACCGCTGGAGCTTGGCCGGGAGCGGCTTCCGCACCCTGATTGGCCGGCTGATTCCGCCCGATTGCTGCGCGTGGCCTGAGCGGCGTGTCCAAGCTTTAGGCCGGCCAATTCAGATTTATGAGACTTTTCAGGATTCTCGTTGCGTAAATCTGCCTCTGTGGCGGGCATTGGGTGCTGCACATACCAGCTTGCAGCCTCGCGAGTGCAGTGCAACCTGATACTTGTCGTAAAGGTGTCGTTCAGCGTCAGTAGTGAGTATGCGGCTTTAGGTAAAATGATAAGATGATTCGTTAAGATGAGAGTGTGTTTTGGTGTGTTACAACCCGCAACTTTCACTGGGTGCGATGCAAGAGTCTATTGAATATCACGCACGTGTTACCTATACCTTGACACCGGCAAGAGTTTTTAAAACGCTCCTGTCTGTATAAGCTGCTGAACGAATCCGAAGGTCGTCCATGAAACGCGGAATTCTTCTGGTTTGCTTGTTTCTGGTTCTCGCTGCCGGCGCGGTCTACGCGAGTTCGTTCGCGCTGATCCGTCACGAGGACGTTAACTTCTATGACGTGTCGCGCGCCCGATCGATCGAGGCCGACCTTTACGTCAACCGCATTTCCGAAGCGAAAGCGAAGGCCGGTGTGAAGCTGATGCCGGTTGCGGTCGTCAACCACGGCTATACGGTCAAGCACAAGGAATATTCCTTCATCACCAAGGTGCTCGCCGCGCGCGGTTATCTTGTTGTCAGCCTGCAGCACGATCTCGAGGGCGATGCGCCGCTCTCGTATGTCGGCTACCCCTATGTCGGCCGCAAGCCGATGTACGAGAGCGCGGTGGCGAACATTCTCTATGCGCTTCAGGAATTGAAGAAGTCCGAGCCCGAAGCCGACTTCTCGAAGATCACGTTGGTCGGCCATTCCAACGGCGGCGATATCTCGATGTTCTTTGCCATGCAGCATCCCGATCTGATCAAGAAGATCATCACGCTGGATAATCTGCGCGTGCCGCTGCTTGCCAACGTCAAGGCAAAGATTCTCTCGATCCGCTCTAACGACTGGAAGCCGGATCCGGGCGTGGTGCCCGACGACGAGACCTGCGAGAAAGAAGGCATCCAGGTTGTGAAGATGGATGACGTCCAGCACGTTCAGATGAGCGATCGTGGACCGGATTCGATCAAGGCGAAGATCGCCCAGAAAATCTGGCAGTTCCTCGCCGATACCGATGATGATGCGCCTGCCAAGGTTGCCGAGAGCAAGAAGTAGGTCGCTGCTGCTCATCGGTTTTCGAGGCATCGCCTCATGACACGACGCCGCGATTTCGCGGCGTTTTTCTTTTGGTACGAGCGGTTGCTTCGCTTCCTGATTCAATTTTCAAACAGCCACGTTATTTCCTCGTCATTCCGGGGCGCGCGTTCTTCACGCGCGAACCCGGAATCCATCTCTCCACACATTCTGAATTTGCGATGACCATGGATTCCGGGTTCGTGCTTCGCACGCCCCGGAATGACGAGGGTGGAGACATGCGCCATCACCCCTGTTGTTTGCGGCGCGGGGGCGCCGTCGTCTCTATTCAAGTCCTCCAGCGCCCTGGTGCGCGCTTGAGGTGTTCCTCATTCGCGCCGCTCAAAAGAGAGGGCGCGCGGAACGCCGGACGCGCGATGCGTCCGCAGCCTCGTGTGTAAAGTGAAGTGAAACACACGAGCATAGTCACCACGAATACACCGGGGTCGCCCGGCGTTCCGCACGCGATGGTTTTTTCGGCTTGCTTCGTGCTCTCCCCGGTGGCGATTGCTACGCTTGGGTTCGTCTCCGTCGGGACTGAGGGTGTCCTGT